>JAQBBQ010000170.1:0-11366 GCA_032125995.1 Betaproteobacteria bacterium
GCGCGACATGCGCATTGTCGAGGGCGTGGGTTGATCGGGCTCCGTCCCCGATTTCATGCGGTACGTCGGCGTTAGCCACGCGCACGGGCATTGCCATAGGGATTGCCCGCCAATTCATAGGCGCGGTCCACCAAGCATTGCACGCGCCAGCAGTCCTCGGCGCTGGTGAGCGGCTGTTCGCCGCGCTGCCAGCGATCGATCGTATCGCGCAAGGCCGTCGCAAATACGGATTCGGCCAGCTGCGCATCAATGGTCTTCTCACCGGATGCGGTCACCACGCGCATCGCGGTGCCGCGCATCACCAGCATGGCGTCGCGCCCGGAAAGTTTCCATTCGCCATCGCCTCCCTGTCCAGGCACGGTATTGCCCACCTCCACGGTACCGAGAATGCCGCTCGGCGTAGATAGCAGCACCGACGCATAATCCTCGACCGGCTGACGGTGCGCGCCCCAGCCGAGCTGTGCGCCGGTGACGGTCGCCTGCTCGCCCGTGAGCGCGAGAAAGACATCGAGGCCATGCGCGCCGAGATTGCGCAGGCATCCGCCGCCTGCGATCGCCGGATCGAGCATCCACGGCGCGCCCCACGCCGGGTAGCGTGCCGACGTCGGGCGATTGCCCCGATAGTAGAAGTGGGACAAGGGGCCGAAGGCGTCGTCGGTGAGCATTCTTTTCGCTTCGGCGAAGAACGGCTGGTGCCGCTGCGCGAAGGGCACCGCGACAAACGCCCGCTGCTGCGCCGCCCGGTCCGCAATCCCGCGCACCTCGGCCGCGTTGACGCCCATGGGTTTTTCCATGAGAAACGGATAGCCTTCATCGAGCAGATGGTGGGCGATCTCTGCCATCGCGCTATGTCGCCCGAGGGCAATGACGAAGTCGGGCCGCGTCTGCGCCAGCATTTCACGGTAATCGGAGAACACGGGCGGACCGCCAACCTCGGCTGCGCGCTGCGCCGCGATCGCCGGATCGGGATCCTGCACGCCGACCAGCTGCAGCGCCGGCATGGCGACGACGTGCCGCAGGTAGGCGGCGTCAAACAGCGCATGCCAGTGACTCACTTCAATCGCGGCAATTCGGATCGTCATGGCAGCATGTTCCCGGTTGCGCTTGGCGGGAATGTACAGGGCCCGAGTCGCGCCGCGGCGGCTGCAGTCGCAGGCTGCGCACCATGCTGCGCCAGTACTGCCCCCCCCGACCTCGAACAGCGCCTGCGCGATCTATCCGGCGGCAGGCAGAAACAGAAAAACTCAGCCCTTGTCCGGTACGTGCCGGTACTCCGGCTCCAGTTCGATGTCCTGCTCGAGGTGCCGCAGGAGACCCGTGTCGGTGAGCGCCTTGCGCATCTTTTCCGGGATCACCGCCGAGCCGAGCGTGCCGTCCTCGTTGATGCGCGCGTAGACCCGCGTCGCGCGGCCCTCGGTGATCAGCGCGCCGGTAGCCGCGTTCACCGCCTTGCAGTTCCAGTGCAGTGTGCGCTCGCCCAGCTTGGCGAGCGACACCACGCAGGCGACGCGGTCGCCGTAGGCTGCCGGGCCGATGAAGCGAAAATGGATCTCGCCCATGACGAAGGTGGTGCGGTCATTTCGGATCATCTCGTCGATCGGGAAGCCGATGGTGCGGAACAGGTCGTGCTCGGCGTCGTTGAACCAGGCGACGATCCGCGGGTAGTAGACCAGACCGAACGGGTCGGACTCGCCCCAGTTGACCGTGATTTCCTTCCAGTACATCGGTGTCGCCACGACGTTTCTCCTGAGGCCTGCGGCCAAGAAGGGTTGAATTCTATCCAAGGGATGGAAAGAAGACCGAGCCCGCGGGCATTCCGGTAGCTGCGCGCGAAGCCGTCACGCCGGTCGCCGCCCCTACATGCTGCGCCGGTACTGCCCCCCGACCTCGAACAGCGCGTGAGTAATCTGCCCAAGCGAGCACACGCGCACCGCGTCCATCAGCACCGCGAAGACGTTGTCGTTCGCGAGTACCGCCTGCTGCAGACGCAGGAGCATTGCCGGTGCCTCTTTCGCGTGCTGCTTGTGGAACGCGCGCAGGCGTTTTAACTGCGACTGTTTTTCCTTCTCCGTCGAGCGGATCAGCTCGAGCGCCTCGGGGACCGGATCGCCATGCGGGTTGCGGAAGGTGTTGACGCCGACGATCGGGTAGGAGCCGTCGTGCTTGCGATGCTCGTAGGTGAGCGACTCTTCCTGGATCTTGCCGCGCTGATAGCCGGTTTCCATCGCGCCGAGCACGCCGCCGCGCCCTGAGATGGCCTCGAATTCCTTCAGCACGGCTTCTTCGACGAGGTCGGTGAGATCCTCGAGAATGAATGCACCCTGGTTCGGATTCTCGTTTTTCGCCAGGCCCCATTCCTGGTTGATGATCATCTGGATCGCCATCGCACGGCGCACCGATTCTTCGGTCGGCGTGGTGATCGCCTCGTCATAGGCGTTGGTGTGCAGCGAGTTGGTGTTGTCGTAGGTCGAGATCAGCGCCTGCAGCGTCGTGCGGATGTCGTTGAAGGCGATTTCCTGGGCGTGCAGCGAGCGCCCGCTGGTCTGCGAATGGAACTTGAGCTTCTGGCTGCGCTCGTTCGCGCCGTAGCGCTCGCGCATGGCGACCGCCCAGATGCGCCGGGCGACGCGCCCCAGCACCGCGTACTCCGGGTCCATGCCATAGCTGAAAAAGAACGACAGATTGGGCGCGAAGTCGTCGATGTGCATGCCGCGCGCAAGATAGGCCTCGACGAAGGTGAAGCCGTTGGCGAGAGTGAAGGCGAGCTGCGAGATCGGATTCGCCCCGGCCTCGGCGATGTGATAACCCGAAATCGAGACCGAGTAGAAGTTCTTCACCACGTGATGGATGAACCATTCCTGGATGTCGCCCATCACGGTCAACGAGAACTCGGTCGAGAAGATGCAGGTGTTCTGCCCCTGGTCTTCCTTCAGGATGTCGGCCTGCACCGTGCCGCGCGCGCTCGCCAGGGTCCAGGCGCGAATCTTCTCGGTCTCGTCCGCGGTCGGTTCGCGGCCGTTGTCGGTCACGAACTTCTCGATCTGCTGATCGATGGCCGTATTGAAGAACATCGCGAGCAGCGTCGGCGCGGGACCGTTGATGGTCATCGAGACCGAGGTGTTCGGCGCGCACAGGTCAAAGCCCGCGTACAGCACCTTCATGTCCTCGAGGGTCGCGATCGAGACACCCGAATTGCCGACCTTGCCGTAGATATCGGGCCGCTCGTCGGGGTCGAAGCCGTAGAGCGTGACCGAATCGAACGCCGTCGAAAGACGCTTGGCCGGCATGTCCTTCGACAGCAGGTGGAAGCGCTTATTGGTGCGAAAGGCGTCGCCCTCACCCGCAAACATGCGTGTCGGATCCTCGTTCTCACGCTTGAACGCGAACACGCCGGCGGTGAACGGAAACGAACCCGGCAGGTTCTCGCGCAGTTGCCACTTGAGGATCTCGCCCGGGTCTTCGAATTTCGGCAGCGCGACCTTCGGCACTTTGGTGCCCGAGAGCGAGGTCGTGCGCAGCGCGGTGCGCACTTCGCGATCGCGGATCCTCACCACGTACTCATCGCCGGCGTAGGCCTTGACCGTTTCCGGCCACAGGTCGAGGAGCTTCTTCGAACGGGCGTCGAGCGCGCCGTTCTTTTCCTCGATCAGCGCGTTCAGCGTGTTCAGCGCGTGCGCATCGGTACCCGCCTTCATCAGCAGCGTCTTGGCGGTGATGAGGCTTCGGCGCTCGCGCGCGAGGCGCGCCTGCGCCTGCGCGTGGAGATGATAGCTGCGCAGGCAGTCTGCGATTTCGGCCAGGTAGCGGCTGCGTTTGGGCGGCACCACCGCGGCGACGCGCGAGGACACGCGCACGTCGATCGTCGGCAGCATGCCCTGCGCAAGCGTCAGCCCCTTGCCGGCGAGCGTCCCCGCGATCCCCTGGTAAAGGGCGGTCACCCCGTCGTCCGAGAAGCGGCTTGCCACCGTACCGTAGACCGGCATGGCGTCGGGCGCGGCGCCGAAGGCTTCGCGGTTCCTCTGCACCTGCTTGCGGACGTCGCGCAACGCGTCCTCGGCGCCTTTGCGGTCGAACTTGTTGATGGCGACGAAATCGGCGTAGTCCAGCATGTCGATCTTTTCGAGCTGGCTCGCGGCACCGAATTCCGGCGTCATCACGTACAGCGACAGGTCGACGTAGGGCACGACGCCCGAGTCACCCTGGCCAATGCCGGAGGTCTCGATGATCACGAGGTCGAAACCCGCGGCGCGGCAGGCAGCCACCGCATCGGGAACCGCCTGCGAGATCTCGGCGCCCGAGCCGCGGGTGGCCAACGAGCGCATGAACACGGCGTCGCCATGAATTGCATTCATCCGGATGCGGTCGCCGAGCAACGCGCCGCCGGTCTTGCGGCGTGACGGATCGACCGCGATGATCGCGATCTTCAACCGGTCGTCCTGGTCGAGCCGGAAGCGGCGCACGAGTTCGTCGGTCAACGAGCTCTTGCCGGCACCGCCGGTGCCGGTGATGCCGAGCACCGGCGCGCGCCGCTTGCCCGCCGCATCGTCCAGATTCTTGCGCAGCCCGGCATCGACCGCGCCGAGTTCGAGTGCGGTGATCAACTGGGCGAGTGCGCGCCAGTCGCCTGCGAGGACCTGCGTGAGGTCGGCTGGCGCATGCGCGGCAAGATCGAAATCGCAACGCGCGAGCATGTCATTAATCATGCCCTGCAGGCCCATCTTCTGGCCGTCCTCGGGCGTGTAGATGCGCGCGACGCCGTAGGCCTGCAGTTCCTTGATCTCGGCCGGCACGATCACCCCGCCGCCGCCGCCGAAGACCTGGATCTGCGCGCCGCCGCGTTCGCGCAGCAGGTCGATCATGTACTTGAAGTACTCGAGGTGGCCGCCCTGGTACGAGGACACCGCAATGCCCTGGACGTCCTCCTGTAGCGCGGCGGACACCACTTCTTCGACCGATCGGTTGTGGCCGAGGTGGATGACCTCGGCGCCCGAAGCCTGGACGATGCGCCGCATGATGTTGATCGACGCGTCGTGGCCGTCGAACAGACTCGCGGCGGTGACGAAGCGGATCTTGTGCTTCGCCTTGTAGACCAGGTTCTTGCTGTCGGACAGGTCGGTCATCGGCGCCTCATTGCGCGGACCGGGGAGGAGTTCAGGAGGCTACGTGACGTTTACGTAAACGTCAACTTCGCGCACCCGCCGCCGGTACCGCGTTCTTCTACGGCCAGTTTACCCGCGCCGCGCAAGCGCCTACAGTCTGCGCGCCATGAGCACAACGATCGAACTGCCTGACGCCGGCGCGGTGGATTTTTTCGAACGCCAGTTCCGCGTTCAGGTCGCCGGCGCGGACTACGCGCTCAACCCGTTCGAGCAGGCGCTGCTGCCCTTCGTGTCCGGCGACGTGCTCGACCTGGGTTGCGGGCTCGGCAATCTGGCCGTTGCCGCGGCACAGCGCGGTTGCCACGTGACCGCGATTGACGCGAGTCCGGCGGCGATCGCGGATCTTGCGCGCCGCGCGCAAGCGCAAAAGCTCGAAATCGAAGCGCATGTGGCCGAGGTGCGCCACTACGTCCCGGGGCGCAGCTACGACACAGTCGTCGCGATCGGCTTGCTCATGTTCTTCGCCTGCGCGGACGCACGCGGGCTGCTCGCCCGCCTGCGCGATGCCGTCAAACCCGGCGGCATCATCGCGCTCAACGTGCTCATCGAGGGTACGACGTGGCTCGCGCCGTTCGGCACCCAGCCGTTCTGCCTGTTCGGCCGCGACGAATTGACGCGGGCATTCGCCGATTGGGAGATTCTGTTCTCGCGTCACGACGATTTCCCCGCGCCCGGCGATACGCTCAAGCGCTTTCACACGCTCGTCGCGCGCAGCCCGATCACATCTACCCCCCCGGCGCAAGGCTGAATCTTCACGCTGCCGCGGACGGTGTCACGCCAGGGGTACCTCGACGAACAGTCCGAAGCGAATCGACCAGGCCCCGAGCAGGATCAGCACCACGCCCGACCACTTCGGAAAGCGCCCCGCCCAGTGCGCAAGCCAATCGATCGCGCGCCGTGCGGGCTCGAAGAAAACCGCCGCCACGAGCGGTGCCGAAAGCGCGAAGCCGAACACGCCGAGCGAAACAAACCCCGCGGCGAGCGTCGCCCCAGATGCACCGCCCGCCGCCGCAGCGCCGAGTAGCGCCGCGAGGAGCGGTGCCGCACAGGCGGGAATATTCAGCCCGAACACCAGGCCCATGCCGGCCGAGCCGCGCGCTCCCGTGAGCTTCGAGACGCGGGGGCCGATCGTACGCATCAGCAACCGCGCTTGCCCAGTAAGCAGGAGGAGTCCGATCAGCACATAAACCGCGCCGAGCACGACCCAGGCCCCCTTCTGGAACGAGACGAATGCGCCGCCGACTGCCACTGCGGCGACGCCAAGCGCGCCGATGAAGACCGCGCGGGTGACGGCGAAGAGCGCTGTCTGCCTGATCTTCTCCGCAGCGCTCTTATCTTCGAGGTACTTGACGAATAGCAGGCTCGAGCCGATCGAGCAGGGTTCGACGAAACCGATCAACCCGAGCGCTGCGGGCAATACGAGCAATTGGAACAGGCCAATCTCGTTCATCGTTCGAAACGCGTCGCCCTGCATCCCTCTCGTTTAATCACGGCGACGAACTGCGTGCGCGCGCTACGCCGGGATCCAAATCTGTCAGCCCCTACCTCGCCGACAGGCTTTCGATGATCGCGCAGCCACGCGCAGTGCCGCTGTCACAGCGCGCGACCAGATCCTTCAGAACCGATCTGAGGCGCTCGAGGTCGCGCAGGCGCGCATCGACCGCTGCAAGTTTCTTCGCCGCTAGCGTGCGCGCCGGTCGGCAGGCCGAAAAGCGCTCGAGCTTCAACAGACCCGCGATCTCCTGGAGAGTGAATCCAAGGTCCTGGGCGCGCTTGATGAAGCCAATACGCGCAGCCGCATCCGCGCCGTAGCGTCGCACGCCGCCCAAAGGTCGCGCTGGCACCGGCAGCAATCCCCGTCGCTGGTAGTAGCGCACCGATTCGACGTGAACGCCGGCCGCTTTCGCCAAGGTGCCGATCGTCATCATTCGTAGACTCCTCGCAGGCTTCGCACCGTACCCAAGTACAGACCGAGCATGCCGCGAGAGGTTCCCGCGCGCAAGCGGGGCCATGCCGCCGTGGGCGACCGTAATCGAACGAATCACCGTCCGCACGGTCATCGGGTCGGGACTCACCCCGCGCAGCAAGACAGCTGCGTGACGTCCTTGCGGAAGGTCTGCGCGCAGAGCTTGAGCGCCTCGACCATCGTGAGATAGGGAAAGAGCTGCGCAGCGAGGTCGTCGACCGTCATCCGCGCGCGCAGCGCGACGGCCGCGGTCTGAATCAGCTCTCCAGCCTGCGGCGCGAGCGCCTGTACGCCGAGCAGGCGCCCGCTTCCCGCCTCCGCAACGATCTTGACGAATCCGCGTGTATCGAAATTGGCAAGCGCGCGAGGCACGTACTCGAGCGACAGTTCGCGCGTCTCGGTCGTTAGGCCGGCTGCGTGCGCCGCGCGCTCATCGAGTCCCACGGTCGCGACCTGAGGATCGGTGAACACCACGGCCGGAACAATCGAAAGATCGAGCGTCGCCTCGCCTCCGGTCATGTTGATCGCGGCACGCGTGCCCGCTGCCGCCGCGACGTAGACGTACTCCGGCATCGTCGAGCAATCCCCGCCGGCGTAGATGCTCGACGCGCTCGTTCGCAATCCGTCGTCGACGGCAATCGCGCCGGAGGCGTCCGTGCGCACCCCGGCCCGATCGAGCGCGAGACCCGCCGTGTTGGCTGCGCGGCCCGTCGCAACGAGCAGGTGCGTCGCCCGCACCGATTCCGCATCCAGATCGATGGTGAACTGGCTGTCGTCGTGCGCGATCCGCTTCGGCACGCACGGCCTCACGATGCGCATGCCCTCGGATTCGAGGATCGATTGAAGCACCTCGCCGATGCGCGGATCCTCTTTCGAAAGCAACGTGGAACGCGCGATCAGCGTCACTCGGCTGCCCAGGCGCAGATAGGCCTGCGCGAGCTCGAGGGCGACGACCGATGCGCCGATCACCGCGAGATGCTCTGGGATGTCACCCGACGCGAGCGCGTCGGTGCTCGTCCAATAGGGTGTTGCGTCGAGCCCATCGATCGGCGGAATGCTCGGCGCGGCGCCGGCCGCGACAAACGCCGCGTCGAACGCGACCTCGCGCGTGCCGCCTTCGGTGAGCGCGACCTCGATGCGCGATTCGTCGAGAAAGCGCGCGTCGCCGCGCACCAGTTCGATGCCCGGGATTGCTGCGAGGACGTCCTCGTACTTCGCTTTGCGCAGCTCACCGACCCGCGCCGCACGCATTGCCGCAAGCGCGGCGCCGTTGACCGCCGGACCGCCCGCGCCCGACGACACCGCGCGGTCGAAGGGACTCACCGCGCGAACATGCGCGATGTGCGCGGCCTGGATGTGGATCTTCGACGGCACGCAGCCGACGTTGACACAGGTCCCGCCGGTAACCCCGCGTTCGATCATCGTCACCCGCGCGCCCTCCTCCGCCGCGCGGATCGCGGCGGCGAACGCTGCGCCGCCGGACCCGATGACGCAGATGCGCAATGGTGCTTGCACCGGGCGGCGTACTGCTGTCTCGTCTGTAAAACGCTCGCCGGGAATATCCGTGCGCGCGCCGTAGCCCCCGGCCTCCACCGCGGAAATCAAGGCCTGCGGCGCAACACCTTGCGTGTCGACCTCGGCGCGCGAATCCCGATATGAAACCTCTGCGCGCAGCACCCCAGGCACTGCTGAGAGCGCCCGCCGGACGTGCCGCGCGCAGCCGTCGCAGGTCATGCCATCGATGCGAAGCAGGATTTCGTTCATTGCAGGACCCATTCCCTATTGCTTCAGCGTCGATGGGTAGCCCGCGTTTTCGGTCGCCTTCGTGAGCGCGCCAACGCTGGTCTTTGCGTCGTCGAACGTGACGACCGCCTCCTTCGGCTCGTAGGTCGTCTTGACGGCGATCACGCCCGCGACACGGACGAGGGCCTTTTTCACCGTAATTGGACAAAACGAACAGTTCATGGTCGGGACCGAAAGCGTCACGGTCTTAGGCGCCGCAAGGGCGGGTGGCGCGAACAGAGCGAAAAGAAGCGCAATGGCGAGACATCTCATGTCAGTCTCCTAGTAGAACAGCGGTGCGAGATACGGGAAGCCGAATGCCGCAAGCACCAGTACCAACACCGTCCAGAACAAAGTTTTGTAGACACGGCGCGTCTGCGGCAGAGCGCAGACCTCGCCCGGTGCGCAAGCCGCCTGTTGGCGGTAGATGCGGCGCCACGCGAACGCGAGCGCGATCAGTGCGGCAGCGAGAAAGTAGGGCCGGTAAGGCTCGAGGGCCGTGAAATTAGAAATCCACGCGCCGCCAATTCCGAGCGAGACCAGCACGAGCGGCGCGACGCAGCAGGCCGACGCGAGAACAGCGAAGGCGCCACCCGCAGCGAGCGCGCCACCAGAGGCGCCGGCCTGCGGGGTAGAGGGGTCTGCAACCGTCTGATCATCGGCGGCGGCGGAAACGTTACTGTGGGACACGACGGTTCTCTCCTGATCGTGCTGGAAAGATCAGGCTACCTCCGTACCAGACTACGGTGTCAATGGAGCTCGGCCCGGGCGTCGTCCCCTGACGGCGACCCGAGAAGCCGAATCGCCGCGCGCAACGACACGACAAAAATCGCAGCCGCGGCTACGACCACCATCGCTAGATTCGCGCTGAGAAACGCGCCCGCTGTGGTTCCGGCGAGCAGCACGGCAAGGATCGGCAAGTGGCAGGGGCAACTCAGCGCGGCGATCACGCCAAATCCGTAACCGAGTTTCTGGTGGCTCGTGCGCACTTCGGGTTGCACGATACTCACGACGACGCAGCCTCAGCGCTTTCCCCGATCGCGCCCGCGTGCCCCAGGCGGTAATCCCAGATGTTCGCGGCGACGAGCAGTACAATCGCCCCGATCACTACTGCGCTGTGGACGAACAAACCGGCGACTGCCGCGACCGATGCCACCACGGCGAGCACAAACGGCCCCCATCTGCCATGCCGCCTGCGTTGGCGAAAGATAATGAATGCCGACAGCATCAGCGACAACGCGAGCATCGGAATCAAAAACGCGTCAGTCAACAGGAACGTCGCGCCGAACACGCCCAATGCGGCCAGGGCAACCGGCATGCCCAGGCAACAGGCCGCCGCAAACGCCGACGAACTGACGCTCGCCAGCCGGCCCCAAAGCGCCTTCACGCCAACCGCGCCACGGACTTGCATTCGCCACTCCGTCGGATAATCCGCCAATAGCATCGCTCCGTACGTGCCTACGGAGTCAAGCCCGGCGTGCAGCACGAAGTGCGGGGCCGGCGCACGGATCACGTTTGCCTCCGTAGCCGTATACGGTCGTATCCTGCGACGATGAATCGCGGTACCGGAGTCGTGTCCATTTCGGTTGTCGGCGCCATGTGTTGCTTTGCGCTGCCTTTCTTTCCCGAAGTGCGGGACTGGGTCTTCTACGGGAGCACTGGATGGGTCGTGCCCGTCGGCTTGCTCGCCGGCATCGCGTGGACCATCTGGTCGCGCGACTGAATTGAAGTTGATGGCCGCACGCGACCCTCGTCCGCAAGCCGCTCGAGCGCACTGAATAGCCTCGCAGTCACGGCGACGCCCACGCCGCAGCGCGCTGGGCCCCGTCGCATGTACACCACTCGCCGCCTGGCTTGGTGACGGTGTAACGTATGCGCACGAGGGCCGACTCACCGCGGCCTCATCACGTGACCGAGCCGGCGATTTACGCCGCGATTCTTACGCTGCTGCTCGGCGTCCGGCTCGCGGGAAGGCTGCGCGCCGCGCGACCGGCGGTCAGTTAGTCGCCGCGGCGTCGTGGCGCCGCCCGTTTGAGGTGCTTGGTCAGCATTCCTCCCGGATAAACGTCGAGATCTCGGCTGGCGCGGCGAATACGACCTGCGCCCGATCGCCCTGCATGCCTTGGCTCACGAGGATCGGCGCGCCGGGGCGCGGTCCGGTCGGGCTCGAATCAGTCTTGAAGCGCAAGTTGAACTCCCAGAACGGCCGCGTCACGCCCTCGCCGTTGGTCAGGAAGTAGCCGTCGCCACAACGCCGTAGCGAGGCGACACGTGCACTCGTCGGCGCCTCCTTGAGGTCCGGAAGCGCGGCGCGCGGCACTTTTGGTCCGGCCTTTTCTTCGGACGCGGTGCGCAAAAAGGCGACCAGATCGGCGCGTTGGCCCGCATCTGCAACGCCGCGAAAGGTCATATAGTTGCCCGGCACGACTGCCTGCGGATTGCGTAGCCAGGCATCTAGG
>JAQBBQ010000171.1:0-17047 GCA_032125995.1 Betaproteobacteria bacterium
GGCGCGCACGTCGGCGAACAGATTGAGGAACCGCTCGAGAGGTCCGCGCCGGGATGGGGTCGCCGGAGCGGCGGGTGAATTCTCAGGCATCAGGACTCGGCAGATTGCGACGGCAGGCCAAGCGCTGACCCGGAACGGGCGATTATCCCCATCTTGGTGCCCCACCGCCAGCCCGCAAAACCCGCGCGCGCGGGCGATCCCGGCGCAATCGCTGCGCCCGCCGCCCGGGGACTCGATTTGGTCGTCCGGACGATTGACTACTATAGTGTGGGTGGGAACCCCTGCGACATCGATCGCGCCTTGGCATGCGCCAGGCGGGTCGAAACGAGGGGCGAGCGTCAACCTTGGCGGCTCAAACGAGGAGGAGAATCAACGATGAGGAACACCTACACTGTATTGGCTTCCGCAATGGCGGCGACCCTGTGCGTCACGGCCATGCCGGCGCTCGCCGCAGAAGTGACGTTGAACGGTGCGAGTTGCTTTCCGGTTGGAAGTCCGGTCTCGAAGCCGTGGGAGGCCTTTATTGCCGAGGTTAACAAGCGCGGCAAGGGCGTGGTTCAGATCAAGTTGGTCGGCGGCGCGCCGGCGATCGGCAGCCCCTTCACGCTGACGCAGAGAATGTCCAAGGGTGCCTACGACATCGTCGGTTGCACCGAAGCGTATTTCGGCAACGTCGTGCCGGAAGTGCCCGCGTTCCGTCTCTCCACACGCTCTTACGCCGAGTTGCGCAAAAACGGTGGCATCGCCTACATGCAGAAGCTGCTGAACGCGAAGGGCATTCAGTACATCGCGCGGCACCACGATTTCGGCCCCTTCCATCTCTGGCTCAACAAGCCGATCGACAAGCCCGACCTCGTCGGCCTGCACCTACGCGTCTCGCCCGTGTACACGGCGTTCTTCAGGTCGATGGGCGCGACGGTGCAGACCTCGAATATCGCCCAGGTCTACACCTACATGGAAAACGGCACGGTGCAGGGCTACGGCTGGCCGGCGCTCGGCTGGGTGCCGTCGTGGGTCAAGGTAACCAAGTACCGGGTCGAGCCGGGCTTCTACAACTCGACGCTGCATACCATCGCCAACCTGAAGAAGTGGAAGAGCCTGACGAAGGCCCAACAAGACGTGCTGATGAAGGTCGGCCTGGAGTTCGAGGCCCGCTCGGAACCCAACAGCACGTACCTGCGCGAGGGGCTCAAGAAGCAGAATGCGAAGACCGCCAGCGAGGGCCTGAGCGCCATCACCTTCACGGGCGCCGACCGCAAGAAATGGCTCGACGCAGCAGTCGATGCGGGCTGGACCGAAGTCATCAACCGCAGCCCCAAGGACGGACCGAAGCTCAAGAAACTATTCACCAAGTAACGGGCTTACGCTTCCAGAAACGGGGGTCGCCGGAAGTCCGGCACCCCCGTTCTGTTTTGCGAGCCGCCCTGACTGGACACGACCGCCCACCGCGTCATGCGCAGGCAACTCGAACTGTTCGAGACCGGGTTCAACCGGTTCACCCGTTTTCTGGCCGTGCTGGTGGCCGCGTCGATCGGGCTGATCACGCTCCTCATCCCGCTCAATCTGTTTCTCATCAAGTTCGGACTGGGCAGCATGTGGTGGCTCTACGAGGGGGTCGAATACGCTCTCTATGTCGGCGTATTCATCGGTGCGCCCTGGGTATTGCAGCAGGGCGCCCACGTGCGGGTCGACGTCCTCGTCACCGCGCTGCCGAGATGGCTCTCCGTCCACCTCGAACGGACGCTCGACGTCGCGAGCGCGGCGCTTTGCCTGCTGCTCTGCTTTTACGGCATCCGCGCGACGCTCGTTGAGTTCGCAGACGGGACGCTGCCCGACAAAGGCCTGCGAATCGCCAACTGGTACATGACGGCAGTCTTCGCGTTCTCTTTCCTGACGCTGGCGGTCGAGTTCGGGCTGCGTTTTCTGCGTGCCGGGAAAGTCGCCTACGAAGAGGCTGCGGGTCGCTCGAAGGCGGGTTTCTAAGCAATGGTGTGGTATCTCGCCCTGAGTCTGCTCATCGGTACGGTGTGCGTGGCGATGTTCCTCGGCATGCCGGTTGCGCTCGCGTTCTTCGCCGCCAACGTTCTCGGCACCGCGCTGTTTATCCATGGCGACATCGGCCTCGTGCTGATGCCGATGGAATTCCACTACGCGATCAAGTTCACCCTTTCGCCGATCGCGCTGTTCCTGCTGATGGGCGAAATCCTGCTGCGCACCGGCGTCGCCTTCAAGGCGATCGGGGCCATCGACCGGCTGATTGCGCGCGTGCCCGGTCGGCTGGCGGTCGTCTCGATCGTCGGCGGCACGGTGTTTTCGTCGCTCTCGGGATCGACGATCGCCAATACGGCGATTCTCGGTTCGGTACTGCTGCCCGACATGATGAAGCGCGGCTACAAGCCGTCGATCTCGATGGGTCCGATCATGGCGGTCGGCGGCATCGCGATGCTGATCCCGCCTTCCGCGCTCGCGGTGCTGCTTGCCAGCCTCGCCGAACAGTCGGTTGCGCAACTGCTGATCGCCGGCATCGTGCCGGGCCTCCTGATGGCGGTGCTGTTCTTCGTTTACGTGATCGGGCGCTGCATCCTCGATCCCTCGCTCGCGCCGAGCTATGCGCCAGACGAAAGCCATCTCGACGCACCGATCACGGTCGCGCTGAATCTCGGCGGCCGCGTGCGCTGGACCCGGACCTACGCCGGACGCTACCGCCGTGTGGTGAACCGCGTATTCCCGTTCCTGCTCTACATCCTGCCGCTATTCATCATCTTCATCGTTGTCGTCGGCAGCATCTTCTACAAGATCGCCGCGCCAACCGAGGCCGCGGCGATGGGCTGCCTGGCCGCGCTCGCCGCCTGCTACTTCTTCCGCCTGTTCAAGCGCACGCTGACGATCTCGGGCATCGAGGGCGCCGACTTCACCTGGCGCGCAATCGCGCAATCGCTGATGGAAACGGCGAAGGTCAACACCATGATCCTGTTCATCATCGCCGGCTCGCTCGTGTTCAGCCAGGCACTGGCAAACTCGGGCGCGACCAACGGCTTGCTGAGCGCTGTCACCGCGCTCGATCTCACCCCGTTCATGGTCGTGGTCAGCATGATGGGGGTGCTGCTGTTCCTCGGCGCGTTCATGGATCAGGTCAGCATGCTGCTGCTGACGCTGCCGTTCTTTCTGCTCGGGTCGCAATCGTTGCAGGCGGTGTACAACATCGACGTCATCTGGTTGATGGTGCTGATGCTGATCACCATGGAGATCAGCCTGCTGACCCCGCCGTTTGGGTTACTGCTCTACGTCATGAAGGGCGTTGCGCCATTCGACGTCACGCTCGGCCAGGTCGTGCGCTCGGCGCTGCCGTTCATCGTCATCGAGCTCTTCGTGCTGGCGGCGCTGATCCTGTTTCCCGAGGTCGCGACCTGGCTGCCCAAGCTGGTCGACTAAAAGGCTGACCCTGGGGTCAGACCCCTTTTTGTTATCAACGGCCAGCGATCATCCAAAAGGGGTCTGACCCCGCTTTGATTTCGAAAAGGGGTCGGACCCCTTTTCGAAATTCCTGTCAAAAGCCGTACAGTTCAGCCGGATTGTCGACGAGGATACGCTGGCGTGTCGCTTCGTCGGGCGCCCAATCGGCGAGCAGGCCGAGCAGCCCCGCGTCGTCCGGCATCGCATCGCGCGGCTCGGAGGGATGCGGCCAGTTCGATGCCCACAGCATGCGCTCGGGTGCATGTTGCACGAGCAGGCGCGCAAGCGGCACAAGATCGCGGTAGCGGGGTGCATCGGCCCGCGAAAGGATGTACGGCGCCGAAAGCTTCATCCAGCAGCGCCCGGTGTCGAGCAGCCGCAGGAGTGATTTGACAGCCGCGTGGTCGGCGGCGAGCGCGCCCGGAAAGCGCGCAATGTGATCGATCACGAAACGCCCCGGGAGATTGCGGAACGCCGCTTCCCAGCGCGGCAGCTCGGCGCCGTCGAGCTGAAGGTTCGCGTGCCAGCCGAAGGGATGCACGCGCGCCATGATCGGCGCCATGCGTTCGAAACGTACCGCGCCGCCCTCAAGCTGGAAAAAGCGCTGCGCGACGGCGCCGGCGCGCGTCAGGCGTTCGAGCTCGGCGTCGCTCGCGTCCTCGCCGACGACGCAGACCGCGCGCGCACCCGGCCCCATTTCCGCCACCGCCTTCAGCGTCACCGTGTTGTCGTCACGGTAGGCGTTCGGCTGCACGACGATCACGCGCTCGAGCCCGAGCCGCTGTTGCAGCGTGCGGTATTGCGCGACCGTGGCGCTGCCCGGATTGTGCGCATCCGCCGCGGCCTGCACCGCCGCATCGTAGAAATGCATATGGGTATCGGTCGCCCCGGGCGGGACGCTGAAGCGCACCACGCTCATTTCTTTTTCGCCCGCGCCTTTGGCGGCGGCTTCGCGTTCCTTGCCTTCTTTCTCGCTCCCGCCGTCCGGCGTTTCGTCGCCGAACGCCTGCGCGCCGACGGCAGCGGTGCCGGGTTTTCGATCACTTCCTCATGCACAAATACGCCGCCCTGGTAACGCTCGGCGCGCGGATCGCCGGGCTGCTCGCGCGCGAGCACCGCGTTGGCAAACGCCTCGCTGTCGTCCTGTGGCACATAGCCCAGGCGCAGCGCGTTCGAATTGTCGTACCAGCTGCGCGCATTGCCCGACACACCGTAGACGATCTCGAACTGGATTGCCGGATGTTCGATGCCGAGTTCGACCAGCTGCGCCATGTCGCGCGGACTGATCCAGATCGAAAGCCGTCGCTTGTCGAGCGGCGTCGGATTGACGTTGCCGATACGCATGCAAAAGACTTCCATGCCGTACTTGTCGGCATACAGGCTGCCCAGCGCCTCGCCGAACACTTTGGCGACGCCGTAGCGGCTATCGGGCTTGATGACCACGCGATGATCGATGACCTCGTCACGTGGGTAGAACCCGACCGCGTGGTTCGAGGTTGCAAATAGAAAACGCTTGACGCCGTTGCGCCGGGCGGCCTCGAAGGCGTTGTAACAGCCGACGATGTTCGCTGGCAGGATCTCCTCCCAGGTCCCTTCGACCGAATGGCCGCCGAGATGAATCACCGCATCGACGCCCTTGGTCGCGCGCAACAGGTCGCCGAGCTTCGTGATGTCGGCAGGCACGAAAGACTCGCCGTCGGCAAGCGGCTTGATCGGCCGGATGTCCGAGAGCCGCAGGTGGTACTTGCCGGCCAGCTCGCGCCGCAGATGGGTGCCGATGCCCCCTGCCGCGCCGGTCATCAGAATCGTTTTCATGGTCCGACGCCCTCCGGCGGTTGGATGCGCACCGCACTACCACCCCAGCGCGCACGAATGTCCTCGACCCACATCGCGAGCGCTGGCGTGAGCAGCATCTGCAGCACGGTGCCGAGCAGCACGCCGACGCCGATCGACACCCCCACCGGTATCAGGAACTGGGCCTGGATCGAGCGCTCGATGATGAGCGGGAAGATGCCGAGAAAGGTGGTCAGCGCAGTGAGCACGATCGGGCGGAAGCGGCCCTTGGTCGCGTCGATGATCGCCTGCTGCGCCGGTTTACCCTTCGCGAGCTCCTCGTTGATGAAGTCGACCAGCACCAGCGAGCCGTTGACGATGATGCCGGCGAGACCAACCAGGCCGAAAAGACTGGTCAGGCCGAAGCTCAAGCCCATGATCAGGTGGCCGAGCGTCGCGCCGACGAGGCCGAAGGGAATCGACGCCAGCACGATGACCGGCTGCACGTAGGACCGGAAGGCGAGCGCGAGCAGCGCGTACATGCAGAACACGGCGAGCAGGAAGTTCTTCGCCAGTGAAGGCAGGGTGCGCGCCTGCTCGCGCTGCTCGCCGCCCATCGAGTACTTCAGGCCAGGAACCTGTTCCTGCAGGCGCGGCAGGACGCTCCCGACCAGCCGCGTGTTCACCTGCTGGCCGGTCACCCGTGCGATATCGACTTCGGCAAACACCGTCGTCATCCGCCGCCCGCCGCGGCGTACGATGGTCGAGGGCCCGTAGCCGAGCGTGAGTTCGGCAACCTCGTGCAGCGGCACGAAGGCGCCCGCCGGCGTGCGGATGCGGTAACGCGCGAGGTCGGCAAGCGAGGCGCGCTCGCCGCGCGGCAACCGCACATACACCCGCACTTCGTCGCGCCCGCGCTGCACGCGAACCGCCTCGGCGCCGAAGAACGCAGCGCGCACCTGCTGCGACAGACTCTCAAGCGTGAGGCCGAGACTACGCGCCGATGGCTTCAGCTTGAACTGCACTTCCTGCTTGCCGGGTTCGCGGTCGTCGCGCACGTCGAACACGCCATCGATGCGGCGCAACTCGTCCTCTACCGCCTGGACGGCCTGCGCGAGCCCCTCGGGAGAGCGCGCAGACAACTGGATCTGGACCGGCGAACCGAGATTGATCACGTTCGAGGCAAAGGTCAGCTTCTTGACGTCGGGCAGCGTGCCAACTTCCTTGCGCCAGCGTTGCTCGAATTGCTTCGACGTCACGCTGCGCACCTCGGGATCGAGCAGCTCGAACACCACCGAGGCCTTGTTGCCCTGCAGGAGGTTGAGCGCGCCGATCGCGCCCGGGCCGGCGACCGCCTGCTGGCCCACCGAAAGGAACACCGCGTTGACGAGGTCGCGTCCGCTCGCATCCGGCAGCGCGCGCGCCGCGGCGTGGCCGGCGCGTTCGATCGTCTGCGATGCGGCGAGCGTTGTTTCGACGGTCGCGCCCTGCGCCAGCTCGAGCGAGGCCGTCACATACCGTCCCTCGACCTGCGGAAAAAATACGAAGCGCACGTAGCCCCCCGAGATGATGCCGAACGTCATGATCAGCACCGCCACGCCGGAGGCCATCGCAACGATGTAATGCGTGGTGACAAAGTGCAAGGCGCGATCGAGCGGACCCTCGACAAAGCGCCGCAGCGCCCGATCGGTCGCTTGGCGCAGATCCGCGAGCCGCGCGCCGATGCGGGTGCGCGGCGTGAATCCGGTGATATGCAGGTGCGCGAGGTGGTGCGGCAGGATGAACATCGCCTCGATCACCGAAACCACGAGCACGATGATGACGACGGCCGGGATCTGGAACAGAAACTTGCCGATCGTGCCCGGGGCGAACAACAGCGGCACGAACGCCGCCACGGTCGTCAGCACCGCGAGCGCCACCGGCAGGGTGACGCGCTGCGCGCCCCGAACCGCGGCCTCGACCTCGGGCGTGCCGCGCTCGTTCTCGGCGTAGATGTTCTCGCCGGTGACGATCGCATCGTCTACCACGATGCCGATCGCCAGAATGAAACCGAACAGCGACATCATGTTGACCGACAGGCCGACCCAAGGCATCACCGCGAACGCACCGACGAACGAAACCGCGATTCCGGCCGACACCCAAAACGCCAACCGCAAGTCGAGGAACAGTGCGAGCGCGCCGAGCACGAGCGCGAGCCCGATGAGGCCGTTCTTGACCAATAGGCGCATGCGGTTCTGGAACTCGACTGAATCGTCGCGCCACACCTCGACCGAGATTCCAGGCGGCAGCCCCGAACGAAGACTGCTGTCCAGATAGCGCTCGACCACGCGCACCACGTCGAGCACCTTCTCCTCGCCGACGCGGAATACCTGGACGAAGGCCGCCGGCTTGTCCTTGTAGCGCATGATCAGGTCTTCGTCACGGAAGCCGTCGTCGATGCGCGCAATCTCGGCGAGGCGAACCCTGGCACCGGTCGCCGCCGATACCACGACGATGTTCTCGAAGTCGGCGCGATCGTAGTTACGCCCCTTGGCGCGCAGCAGAATCGATTCACCGGCTGTCTTGATGTCGCCGCTCGGCAGGTCGAGGCTCGAGCGCCGCACCGTCGCCGCCAGGTCCTGCAGGGTAAAGCCGTAAGCGCGCAGCGCGTCGCTCGACACTTCGATCGACACCTCGTAGTCGCGCACCCGGGCGACCTGCACCAGGGAAACGCCGGGCGTGGCGGTGAGTTCGTCCTTCGCACGGTAGGCCAGTTCGCGCAGGACGGACTCGCTCGCATCGCCGTAGATCGCGAGCTCGATCACGCGCTGCCGCGACGCGAGCTGCTTGACCTCCGGACGCTCGGAGTCGACCGGAAAGGTCGTGATGCGGTCGATCGCCGCCTTCACCTCGTCGAGCTTCGCGGCGACAGGGACGCCGCGCGCAAGCTCGATGCGCACCACGCCAGTGCCCTGCACCGCGATCGAGGTCACCTGGTCGATGCCGTCGATGCCTTCGATCTGCTCCTCGATCCTCTGGACGATGGCTTCCTCGACCTCGTCGGGCGCCGCACCCTGGTAGGTGACGCGCACCTCGAGCACATCGAGTTCGATGAGCGGAAAGACCTCCTGCTTCATCGTCAGCATGTTGATCACGCCAGCGACGAGAATGAGCCCCATGAGCAGGTTTGCCGCCACCGGGTGGCGGGCCATCCACGCAATCAGCGCCTTCATTGCGTGCTTCGATCTTTCGTGCCGACGCCAGCCGGCTTGGCCGGATCGCCGGTCGTCCCGGCGCGCGCCTGCGGTGGCGACGTCGACTGCGGCGCGCCGGCCGTGCCCGGCGCCACTGCGCCCTCCTCCACCACCCGTACCGGCATGCCCTGAGTGACGATCCGCAGATCACTCACCACGACCCGCGCGCCCTCGGCGACACCGTCGGCCACGACCGCGGCGTGGTTCCCGGTCTCGCTCAGCAGGCGCACCGGCCGGATCGACACCACGTCGTCCGCGCCCACCAGCCAAAGCGTGCTGCCATCGCGCACCGCGCGCCGCGGCACGATGGCATAGCGCCCCTGGTGGCGACCTTCGATCTCGACCGTTGCATACATGCCGACGAGCAGCGGCGGCGCGGCGTCTGCCGGGCCACTGACGGGCGTGCCGCGGGTGCCCGGGGCGTCTACGCGCACCACGATATTGAACGTGCGCGTGCCGCTGTCGACCGCGGACTCGACCCGGTCGACGATCCCCGGCCAGCGATAGATCCCGCCACCATGCTCGACGCGCACCACCGCGCGCGCGCCGTCGCCACCGGGCTTCGCACCCCAGGGATCGGCGGCCAGCGCGATATCACGGTCGGAGAGCGACACCGCGATCTCGAGCGCATCGTCGGCGTAAATGCGCGCGAGTTCTTTCCCCGGCTGCACCGTCTCGCCGGGGTCGACCTTCTCCGACAGCACGCGTCCTCGGAAGGGTGCGTGGATGACCGTGCGCTCGAGATCGATGCGCCGGCTGTGCTCGATCGCCAACGCGCGCGCGCGCGCCGCCTGCGCTTGATCGCGTGCCGCGATCCGCTCATCGAGCGTCTGGCGCGAGAGGAAACCTTGCGCGATCAAATCACGCGTGCGCTGAAGCAGCTGTTCGGCAAGGCGCAGGCTGGCCTGCGCCGATTGTCGCTCGGCGCTCGCTTGCGCGAGCGCGGCGCGAAACGGCTCGGGGTCGATGCGTACGAGTGGCGTATCTTTTTCGAACGCCCCGCCGCTCACCAGCAGCGGGCTGACGAAGCTGACCCGGCCCGACACCTCGGCGGCGAGCACGATTTCGATACGTGCCTTGACCAGTCCGTTGCCGGTCACGGCCAGCGCGCCGCTGCGAAATTCGACCGGCGCGACGCGCACCAACGGCAGTTGCTTGGCCGGCGCGCGCACCGCGGGACGCGGCTTGAGGACGTTCAGCGCGACGAACACGGCCACGCCGGCGGCCAGTATGCCGAGCGCGACGAGGCGCCAGAGCCAGCGCGAAGAGGCTGAAGGCTGCGAGTCTGGGTTCGACGGATCGGCCAATTCGGTTCGCTTTATGCCAGGGAGCGCGGCCGTAGTTTATCCGCAGCGGACGATGGCGACCGTTACTCGCGCGTACAGCCGGTCTCAGCTCACCCGCCGGTGACGTGCCTTGCAGGTCGCGAGCACCGCGTCGGGATCGCGCTGCCACCAGTTCTTGGCCGAGAAGATCTCGACCTCGTGAAAACCGCGATAGCCCGTGCGTGTCATCCAGCCGCGAATCCGCTTCAGGTCGATGACGCCGTCTCCCATCATGCCGCGATCGAGCAAGAGGTCGGTCGTCGGCACGAGCCAGTCGCAAATATGGTAGGCGAGCAGGCGGCGCTTACCCGCCCGCCGGATCTGCGCCTCGAGCTGCGGATCCCACCAGACGTGATACACGTCGACGGCGACGCCCAGGTTTCCGGTCTTGTTGCGATCGAGCGCGTCGCACAGGTCGAGCGCCTGGGCGAGCGTGTTGACGCAGGCGCGATCGGCCGCGTACATCGGATGCAGCGGCTCGATTGCGAGCGGGACGCCCGCCGCCTTCGCGTGCGGCAGGATCGCCTCGATGCCGTCGCGGACCTGCGCGCGCGCGCTCGCGATGTCCTTCGAACCCTCGGCGAGGCCGCCGACGACGAGGACCAGGCATTGCGCATCGAGCGCCTGCGCCTCGTCGATTGCGCGCAGGTTGTCGGCGATATTGGACTTGCGCGTTCTGGCATTGCGCGCGGGGAACATGCCGCCACGGCACAGCCCGGTCACCGTCAGTCCATGCGCGCGGATCGCGCGCGCCGCTTTGGCGATCCCCATCGCCTGCAACAGGTCGCGCCAGGGCGCGATGCCGCGAATGCCGTGCCGAGCGCAACCCTCGATCGCCTCGGCAAGGCCCCAGCGCCCGCGCGTGGTCGCAGTGTTTAGCGAGAGCAGTGCGGAATCGGGTGCAGGCATTTTAGTTCCGTGGGGTCTGCGCGACTTCCCGAATGAGTAGACCGCTCGTCGACACACGCAGCTCGAATTCGGCCGGACGGTTGACCGGCACGAAGGTCGCCGAGCCGTACTCCGCATCGAACAGCGGCGCGAGCCAGGCGTATCGCCGGCGCAGATCGAACAGGTCGATCGGGCGCGCCGACCCCAGCGCGAAGATCGTGCGGGTCGCGCCGCGCGCCTGCTCGATCGCGCGGTAGCGCCCGGCGATCCGGTCGAGCTCGTAGGCCGTGTGCAGGCCGATCACGTTCGCCGCCGGCGTCCATTTGAGGATATGCGCGTCGACGTAGATTTCGTCGCCGGCGAGAACAAAACGCGCGGTGCGCCCATCGGCAAAGCGCAGCTGCGCATCGAAGCGCTGCTCACCGGTCGGTGTGACGGTGATACGCGCCGCTACCACCTCCCGAGTCAGGGCGTGGTAGCCCTGAATCCCGAGCACGATCACCACCGCCAGAGCGCCGGCCAGTGCAAGCGCCGAGCCGAAAAGCAGCCGGATCAGGAAACCGAACGGGCGGCGGCGCAGCAGCCGCGCGAAGCCCAGCAGCACGACGAGTAGCCCGCCGAGGCCGAGCACGACGCCGGCGATGAACAGCGGGACGCTGGCGAGTTCGCCGATGGACGTCATCTGATCACTGCGCGCTGGGGGCTAGGCCCGCGCGATGCGGCGCGAACGGCTGCTTCATCGCTTGAGCCTCGGAATGTCGATCCAGCGCCTCTGCTTCCAGCTCTTCAAGCCGGCTTCGGCGAGCTGCACCCCCTTGGCGCCCTCGAGCAGACCCCAGCGGAAACTGCCCTCGCCGGCGACGTGCTTCAAGAACAGCGCCCACTGCAGCTTGAACGCGTTGTCGGGCACCACATTGTCGGGTACTTCCTGCCAACTCTCAGCTGCGAGGAAATCGATCGGCTGCGCAATGTCCGGGTTCCACACCGGCTTCGGCGTGTTGACGCGCGATTGCGTGAAGCAGCGCCGCAGGCCGGCGACCGCCGAACCGTGGGTGCCATCGACCTGCAAGGTCAGCAGGTCATCGCGCCGCACACGCACGCACCACGATGAATTGAAGTGCGCGATCACCCCGCCGGCGAGTTGGAACGTGGCGTAGGCGGCGTCGTCCGCGGTGGCGCGGTACTTCGCGCCGTTTTCGTCCCAGCGGGATGGAATGTGCGTCGCACCGAGGCAGGACACCGACTTCACTTCGCCGAAGAGGTTGTCGAGCACGTAGCGCCAGTGGCACAGCATGTCGAGAATGATGCCGCCGCCATCCTGCTTGCGGTAATTCCACGACGGGCGCTGCGCCTGCTGCCAGTCGCCTTCGAACACCCAGTATCCAAACTCGCCGCGCACCGACAGGATGCGGCCGAAAAAGCCCGTCTCCTCGAGCATCTTGAGTTTGAGCAGACCGGGCAGCCAGAGCTTGTCCTGTACCACGCCGTGTTTCACACCGGCCTTTTTCGCCGCGCGGTAAAGGTCGAGCGCCTCGGCGAGCGTCGTCGCCACGGGTTTTTCGCAATAGATGTGCTTGCCCGCCGCGATCGCGCGCTGGAGGATCTTCGGCCGCAGCTGGGTCGATGCGGCGTCGAAGAACACCGTGTCCGCCGGATTCTTCAGCGCTTTGCCGAGGTCCGTGGTCCAGCGCTCGATGCCGTGTTCCGCTGCCAGCGCCTCGAGCTTGCCGGCGTTGCGCCCGACCAAGATCGGATCGGGCACGATGCGCGTACCGTTCTTCAGCGCGACGCCGCCCGCCTTGCGAATCTCGAGAATCGAGCGCACGAGGTGCTGGTTCGTCCCCATGCGCCCGGTGACGCCATTCATGATGACCCCGATTCGCTTTGTCTTCACTGTTCGGCTCCCGGAATCTCGATGAACTCGACCGTCACCCCGTCGGCATCGCGCAGGTAAACGACACGCCGCCCCTTGTTCGGTCCGTCGTTGATCGACACCGGCGGCGCGATCGGCATCACCTGGTGCTTTTGCGCCGCGGCGATTGCCGCGTCCACATCGTCGACGTCGAACGCCATATGGGCGAAACCCACATCGCAGGGGCGCGCCTCGACGCGGCCGCGCGAGGCCGGCGCCTTGTATTCGATCAGCTCAACGGTGCAACCGGGGCCACGCAGGAACGCGATCTCCATGTCGGCGCCCTCGACGCCAGTGATCTTCGAGACGATCGCGGGATCGCGCGGCGCCCGGTTCAACACCTGGAAGCCGAGGCAATCGCAGAAGAACCCGATCGTTCGATCGAGGCTGGAAACGGTGAAGCTCGTGTGGTTGGTACCCAGCACGCGGTAATTCATGAGGCGAGGACTCCTTCCGGCGTGGTCGCCGGCATCGGTTGCATCAAAGACCAGTCGGGTTCGGCGCCCGCCGCAAAGCCCGGGCACTCGAGCGAGCCAATCGCGAGCTGTCCGTCGCGGATCGCGACGCGCACCGCGCCGCGACGGCGTTCGTAGAGGTCGGGGTGCGCGGCAAGAAAGCGGTCCTGTTCGGCCGGCGACAGATCCGCCATGCCATTCACGTAATGGTGGCCATTGCGCTCGACGTGACGGATGCCGAGCAGCGAGACGAGCGCCAGATCCTGCTGCAGCGCGAGGCCGGCCTGGATCGTCAGGTCCTCGCCCGAGAGGAAGAACCTGGGCGCCCCGGCGGGCGCGTCCCGGTTCCACAGTGCACAGCGCGCCGCGTTGACGATCGACTTGTAGAAGCCTTTGCAGGTCTTCGACGACACGCCCGTGTAGCCGAGCGACCGCGCGCGCGGGAAGGCATCGAGCGTGGCGTCGGACTCGTCGATGATCACCGGCTTCAGCGCCGCCAGCGCGCGGCAGTCCGCCGCAAGCGCACGCGCACGCTTTACCGGTTGCTCGAAGAACACGATGCTCGCCGCGAGCTGCGCAAGCGCGGGCGTCTCGAGTACCTTGCGCCAAAGCGCGACCACACCGTCAACGTCGGCGTACTGCTCGTTGCCGTCGAGCGTCGCCTGATAGCCGCCGGGAATCCGGTCGAGAACGGATGCGATCGCACTTAGCCGCCCGAGGTCCTCGGCGAGATCGCCGCCGACCTTGAGCTTGAACCAGCGATGGCCATAGGCGGCGACCACCTCGTCGAGGGTCTCCGGCAACCCGTCATTCACGCGTTGCGTGACGCCTGACGCGTCGGCCGATGTGATCGGATCGACCAGGCCGACCGTATGGCGCGCGGCGATCGTCGCCTGCGGCGTCAGCGCGGCGAGAAAGGGTTCGAAGGCGAATCCTTCGAGGTCGCCGATGGCTGCGTCGGGTCCGATGCCGAAGAGGTTGCGCTGCACCGCGGCGGCGAAGGCGACGCCGTGCGCGCGGCACAGCGCGTCGGCGATCGCCTTGTCGAGGAGCGCGGCGCCATAGCCAGCTTCCAACCCCTTCGCGCCGAGCGCGGGGTAATGCGCCATGCTGTGGCCGAAGCTGCTTGCCGCGGCGCCATCGAGATAGGCGGCGCCTGCGTTGTGCAGCGACGCGCGCAGCGCGTCGACGTCCGCCTCGTTCGAGCGCGCCGGATCCTTTTCGAACCATTTCGGCACCATCATTTCGGCGCTCGCGCCCCAGACTTCGCTGCCGTCCTCGAGCCGGATGCGCACCCGCACGAATGCCTGCGGCGCGCGCTCGAGCGTCACCATGCCGAAGCGAAACGGCAGGCGCAGGACGACCGGGCGCTCGAAGAGTTCGACCGTGCGCAGCGTGATGCGCGGCGCGCTCATGCCTCGAGCGCCTCAAGAATCCCGCGCAGGTAGCCGATTGCGCGCGCTGCGGCGCTCGGCCCGTCGGGCACGTAGTCGAAGGGCTCGACCGCGACATCACCGGTATAACCGGTGCGCTTTAGCGCTGCGAAGAGCGGCGCAAAGGTCTGCTCGCCCTGCCCCGGGCCGCGCCGGTTGCGGTCATTCACCTGCACATGGGCGATCAAGCCCTTCGGCACCCAGCGCGCGACCAACTCCGGAAGCGACTCACGTTCGGCACGCCCCGCCGCACTGCAATCGAGCATCGAGCGCAACGCCGGATTGCCGATGCTCTCCACCAGCGCGTTGGCCTCCTCGAGCGTGTTGATGAGCGGCGTCGCGTCCGGCGCGAGCGCCTCGATGCAGTAGATCACGCCCGCCTGCTGCGCGCGCTCGGCCACCGCCGCGAAGCATTCGCGCGCCCGTTCGGTGGCCGCGGCCCGCGTCTCGCCGGCTTCCACCCTGCGTTGCTGTGGCGAGCCGTGCACCAGATAGCGCCCGCCGAGCGCGGCGCAGAGGTCGACCAGCGCGAACATCACGTCGAGCGTGCGCTGGCGTACCGCCGCATCCTTGGTACTGATCGACAGCCCGGCGGGCTTGATCAGCAGCCAGTGCAGCCCGGTGACTGCGATGCCGGCCTCCTCGGCGGCCGCGCGTGCCACCGCGATCTGCGCCGTGCCCATGCGGTGCGGCTGTTCCGACAGCGTGTAGGGCGCCACCTCGAGCCCGTCGTAGCCGAGCTTGGCTGCGTACTCGCATTGCGCCGGAAACGGCATCGGCGCGATCACTTCGTTGCATAGCGCGATTCGCATCGCGCTATTTTCGCACCGCGTTCAGGATCACGTCCGCATCGCCCTGCAGTGCCTAGAGCGCAAGCGCCATGGCCGCGATCTTCTTCTCGTCCATCACCACCCCGATACCCGGTCGTTCGGGCACCAGCGCACTTTGGCCTTCCATCGGCAGTGGCTCGGCGAGGTAGTCCTCCTTGATATGTTGCGGCCCATTGAGGTCGCAGGGATAGTCGATGCCGTAGGCCGCGAACAGCTGTACCGACGCGGCGAAACCGATCGGCGCATCCATCAGGCCGCTGCCGATCAGCTTGAATCCGGCATTGCGCGCGAGGTCGCATAACTGCCGGGCGTAGAAGATGCCACCCATCTTGTTGACCTTGACCACCAGCCCCTCGACCGCATCGCGGCGGATCAGCTCGATCACCAACGGCAGCCCCATGGCCGCTTCGTCGAGCGCGATGTTCATGCTCGTCGCCGAGAGCAGCTTCTTCATGCCGTAGAACTCGGCCATTGGAATCGGCTGCTCGAACAGATCGATGCCGAGCGCCTCAAAGCCGCGCGCGGCGCGCAGCGCCTGGTCGAGCGTGTAGCCCTGGTTGGCGTCCGGCCATACCGTGCAGCCCTTGGCAAGCGCCATCACCGTTCGCACCCGTTCCACGTCGTCCTTCGGGTCGTGTCCGACCTTGACCTTGAACGCGCGGTAGCCCTCCGCGAGGCCTGCTTCGACCGATTTCGCGAGATCCTTGAGCGCGGGGGCGGAAACGAGATAGGACAGCTCGATGCGGTCGGCACCCTTGGCGCCGAGCCAGGTCTGCAGATTAATGCCGAGCTTCTTGCACACCAGGTCGTGCGTGGCGAGATCGAGCGCCGCCTTGGCGATCGGTTGCCCCGGATCGAGGCCCGGTGCGAGCTCGCCGTTCATCGCCGCATGCAGACCGGCGATGTCGAAGGGATCGCGCCCGATGAGCACGGGCGCAAGCACATGCTTGATCGAGGTGTAGCACGAGTGCACCGTCTCGGCCGACCAGCGCCGGCTCGGGCCTGCCTCGCCCCAGCCTATGGACCCGTCGTCCGCCGTCATTTTCACCAGAACGAGTTGCTTGCCCTCTTCGATCGTCCGCGACACGCCGCGCGACAGCGTCGCCACCGCCTTCAGCGGCAGGCGGACCGGCAGCACCTCGATGCGTTCGATTTTCATGCGGAATCTCCGGTGGTGGCGCGGACCGCACGCCATTCGCGCCAGGCGACCGTCGCAATGGTCGCCGCAGCAATTACCAGGAACACGGCCGAGATCGGTCGCGTGAAAAAAATCTCCAGGCTGCCGCGCGACATGATCATGCTCTGGCGCAGCGCGACCTCGATCAGCGGACCGAGGATGAAACCGATCAGTAGTGGCGCGACCGGGAAGCCCGACTTGACCATCACGTAACCGAGCAGACCGAAGCCGAGCATCGTGAAGATATCGAAGCTGCTGTTGGTCGAGACGAAAACGCCGGTCACCGAAAGCACCATCACCGCCGGAAACAGCAGTTTGTTGGAAATGCGCGTGGCCTGCACGAAGAGCGGCAGGCCGATACGGCCAATCACGAGGTGAAGCACCGTCGTCACGATCATCATGACGAAGAATGCGGCGACGAACGCCGAGTCGCTCTCGAACAGCGCAGGCCCCGGCACCATGCCGTGGACGATAAAGGCGCCGAGCATGATCGCCGTGATGACGTCGCCGGGCACGCCAAGCGTGAGGAGGGGAATGAAGGTCGATGCCGTCACCGCGTTGTTTCCCG
>JAQBBQ010000172.1:0-5421 GCA_032125995.1 Betaproteobacteria bacterium
ATGCCGGCGCCCTCGACCATGCACCTGTACCGCTACCGCGAGTTCGCGGATCCGAAGGTGTACAGGGACGCGCGCACGTTTTTCGTCGATCTTGGCCGGGTGTACCAGCAGGAGATCGCTGAACTCGCCAAGGCGGGCTGCCGCTACGTGCAGCTCGATGAGGTCGCGCTCGCCATGCTGTGCGATCCGGCGGCGCGCGAGAAAGTGCGCGCCGCCGGCATCGACCCCGAAGCGCTGGTGGACCTCTATGTGGATGCGATCAACGAAGCGGTCAAGGACCTTCCCGCCGGCGTGGTGGTCGGCATCCACATGTGTCGCGGCAACTACAAGGGAATGTATCTCTCCGAGGGCGGTTACGACTCGGTCGGCGAAAAGCTCTTCGGCCGGGCCAAGGTGAATCACTTCTTGCTCGAATTCGACACCCCGCGCGCAGGCGACTTCGCACCGCTGCGCTTCATGCCGAAGTCGAAGGGGGTCGTGCTCGGCATGGTGAGCTCGAAGGTCCCGCAGCTCGAATCGATCGATGCGCTGCGGCGCCGCGTAGACGAGGCGGCAAAAGTCGTCGATGCGGCGCGCCTTGCGATCAGTCCGCAGTGCGGGTTCGCGAGCACCATGGGTGGGAATCCCGTAACCGAAGCCGACGAACGCGCCAAGCTGAAGCTTTGCGTCGACGCCGGGCGCGCGATCTGGGGTTGAGCGAGCAACAAATGTCCGACGCGCTCTGGCGGCGCTCCGCGCACGATCTCGCCCGCCTGATCGCAACCAAGGCGGTGTCGCCGCTCGAGGTGACGCAGACCGTCCTCGAGCGCGTCGACCGCCTGCAACCGACGCTGAACGCATTCATCACGGTGTGCCACGACACGGCGCTCGCCGCCGCGCGCCGCGCCGAGCAGGCGGTGATCGACGGCGCGCCGCTCGGCCCCCTGCACGGCGTGCCGTACGCGGTGAAGGACCTCGTCAATACCGCGGGCGTGCGCACCACCTTCGGCTCGCGCGTATTCGAGCACAACGTGCCGACGGAGGACGCGGTCGCCGCCGCGCGGTTGAAGGCGGCGGGCGGAATCCTCATCGGCAAGACGACGACGCCGGAATTCGGCCACAAGGCGCTCACCGATGCGCCGCTCTTCGGGCGCAGCTGCAATCCCTGGGACGTTTCGCGGACCTGCGGTGGCTCGAGCGGCGGCGCTTCCGCGGCTGTCGCGGCGGGCCTGGGCCCGATCGGCATCGCGACTGATGGCGGCGGTTCGACGCGTATTCCGGCGGCCTGCTGCGGGCTCGTCGGCCTCAAGCAGACGCTCGGCACCGTGCCGCACAGCCAGGTGCAGGACGCGTTCGGCAACTACACCTACGTGACCCCGCTTTCGCGCACCGTGATGGACACGGCGCTTCAGCTCTCGACGATGGCGGGGGCGCATCCGAGCGACCCCTGGTCGATCGGGCTCGCGGCGCAGGACTTCATCGCCGCTGCGCGTCCCGAGGGCGACCTCAAGGGACGGCGCCTCCTGTGGTCGCTGACGCTCGGCAATACCGTGGTCGCGAAGGACGTGCGCGTCGCGTTTGAAGCCGCGCTCGCGCGCTTTGCTGGCCTTGGGGCCGAGTTGATCGAACTGAAGGAAGCGCTGCCACAGATGGAGCCCGTGTGGCGGGTGATCAACCATGCGAGCTGGCGCGCGCGCTTCGGCGACATGATCCGTGCGCACGGCGCGCGCATGTCGCCCTCGCTCCTGCGCCAGGTCGAGGTGGGTGCGCAATGGAGCGCCGAGGACTATCAGCGGGCGATGTTCGAGCGAACGACGCTGTTTCGCCGCGTGCAGGGCTGGCTCGAGTCGAACGATGTGCTCGTCACGCCGACGCTCGCACGCACTGCGCTGCCGATCGGCCAGGATCTGTTCGAGCCGATCGAGATCGACGGCGTGGAAGTGGGCGAGCTACGCGCGAACCTTTTTCCCTACACGCTGCCCTTCAACATCACCGGCCATCCGGCCATGACCCTGCCCTGCGGCTTCGGCGCGGACGGACTGCCCGTGGGGCTGCAGATCGTCGGCCGGCTGCACGATGAGCCGACGGTGCTTCGGATCGGTGCCCTCTACGAGGCCGCCGAGCGATGGACGGAGTGCTGGCCGGACCTGACCTGACGCGCGAGCGCCCGCGAGGACGTCGTCAGGGCCCATTGGCCGGGGCCCTTGTTCCCGTCCCGCGCATCGGCGAGAATGAGAAATACTTTCAACGCCGCGATGTGGTGCGCTTGCACGCCGACAAAACGGCAGGCCAGGGCACGGCCGGGGCAGGTTACTGATGCCATCGCCTTCGGTCTTCCATCTCATTCTCATCAAGCCATCGCACTACGACGATGACGGCTACGTCCTTCAATGGGTGCACGCGTCGACGCCGTCGAACACGCTCGCCACCCTCTACGGGCTCGCGCTCGATTGCATTGAACGCAAAGTGCTGGGCGAAGAGGTCGAGATCCGGCTGCATGTGCTCGACGAGACGATCAACCGGGTTCGCTTCGATCGCCTGATCCGGATGGTCCGCGCCGACGGTGGCCACGGGCTCGTCGCGCTATGCGGCGTGCAGACCAACCAGTACCCGCGTGCGGTCGACATCTGCACCCGGTTCCACACGGCCGGCATCCAGACCTGCATCGGCGGATTCCACGTCAGCGGATCGGTGGCCATGCTGCCCGAGGCGAGAAAGGAACTGCAGCTGCAGCAGGCGATGGATGCGGGGATTTCGCTCTTCGCCGGCGAAGCCGAAGGCCGTTTCGACGAAGTGATTCGGGACGCGATGAAGGGCGAGATGCAGGCGCTGTACAACTACGTCGCCGAAACCCCGCAACTCGAAGGCGTGCCGCAACCCTTTCTGCCGGCCGCCTCGGCCAAGCGCACCGGCGGCGGCAAGGCGACATTTGACGCCGGCCGGGGCTGCCCGTTCCTGTGCAGCTTCTGCACCATCATCAACGTGCACGGGCGCACCTCGCGCTATCGCGGCCCGGACGACGTCGAGCCGATCATCCGGCGCAACCTCGCGCAGGGCATCAAGAGTTTTCTCATCACCGACGATAACTTCGCGCGCAACCGGAACTGGGAGCCGATTCTCGACCGGCTGATCGCGCTGCGCGAGGGCGAAGGGCTGCCGATCAGCTTCTCGATCCAGGTCGACACCGTCTCGCACAAGATCAAGGGTTTCATCGAGAAATGCGGGCGCGCCGGGGTCAATCGGATCTTCCTCGGGCTCGAAAGCATCAACCCGGACGCGCTCAAGGAAGCGCGCAAGGGACAGAACAACATCACCGAGTACCGTGCGGTCGCGCAGGCCTGGCACAGCATCGGCGCGGTCACCAATGCGGGATACATCCTTGGCTTCCCGGGCGATACGCCGGAGACCATCGCGCGCGACATTGAAATCATCAAACGCGAGTTGCCCCTCGACGTGCTCGATTTCTTCATCATGACGCCGCTGCCCGGTTCACAGGACCACAAGGAACTGTTCGAGAAAGGCGTTCCGCTCGACCAGGACCTGAACCGCTACGACACCTTCCACGTCACCGCGGGACACGCCAGGATGTCCGCCGACGCGTGGCTCGACATCTATCGCCGGGCCTGGGGGCTGTACTACACCCCAGAGCATGTCGCCACGGTGATGCGGCGCGCCCGCGCGCGGGGCGAGCCGCTCGGCCACCTGATGGTCAAGCTGTTCGTGTTCTTTGCCTGCCAGGCGATCGAGCATGTGCACCCGCTGGACGGCGGTCTGATCCGCAGGAAGTACCGTCGCGACCGGCGCCCGGGGCTGCCGATCGAGAACCCCCTTGTGTTCTATCCGCGCCTCGCCCTGGAAAGCGTACGCAAGTATTCACGCCTGCTGTGGATCTACTGGAGATTCAATCGGATCCGGCGGCGGGTGGAAAATGAGCCGGACGGGGCGAGCTACCAGGACGTTGCGACGACGCCGGTGACACCAGAGGAGCTGGAAACGCTGGAGATATACCACGCGACGCCGGCGGCCGAGACCGCGGTGATCAAGGTGCAGCGCAAGCGCAAGGCGGTCGCACAGGCCGCGGCATCTGCCGTCGCAACCGAGCGACCTACGGTCGCGGTGAGCTAGCGCGCGGCGTCGGCTCGTTCGCGCGGCGTCGCCAGCGCGCGGACCTGTTGCTCGCGCGGGTTGAAGATCCGCGGTTGCGGCGACGGATGCTTCATCGGCGGCACTGGCGGGCGCACGAGCTCGACGTTGATTTCGCCTTGATTGCTCCAGGAATGCCTCGAAAACGGATTGTCGATTCGCACGCCGACGTCCTCCTCGGCCGCCTCCTCGATCGCCTTTTGTAGTTTCTCCGCGTTGCGCTGCTGCCAGGGCAGCCGGTAGTAGCGGGGCTCGAGCGAATCGTCGACCCGCAACCAGAGGTAGATCGCCTTGCCTTCATGCAGGCTGACGCCCAACACCATGGCTTGTTTTGCCGACGCCTTGAACCATTCGTGCGTCATCGGCTTCGGGCGCGCCAGAATTTCGTTCAAGCCGAGGTAGGCGAATGGAATGAACGCAGTCGTGATTGCCACCGCCGCGACTCTGAGCTGCGTCGCCCGCGGGGCGCGGATCGCGATTGTCGCGAGCAGCGCCGCGAGCACGGTCGCGCAGGCGAAAAGAATGTAGAGCGGTTCGATCATGAGGTTGGCGCGGTGACGAGGCGACGTCGAATCGTCGTGACGCTGCCGGGCACCAGCTCGCCGTCTTCCTTGAGTTGGAAGCGGAACGCGGTTTCCTCCTGGTTGCGTCGCGTGAGCTCGATCCGGGTCTCGAGAAGCTGCTGCAGTTCGCCATACTTCGGCTTCACGCTCACCACCACGGTCACGGGAACGCGCAGGCCGGCCGGCACTGCGCCGTACATGTGCACGTTGACCGTGAATTCCCCTGGAGGGATACCGCGACTGTACGACACCTCGTAGTTGCGTCCGGTGGCGTCGTTCTCGAGGCCGAGATCGTCGCGCAACAGGTTGAAGAAGCGGCTGCCCTGGTTCCAGAAGCCGACCGGCACGTCGCGCGGTGCCTGTACCCAGAGATCGACGTCCACCGGCATCTCGTTCGGCCAGTGGATCTCCACCACCACGTTGCCGGGCGTGTGGGTGTCGCGGTTCTCCTCGTGCTTTTGGCTCAGATGCGGCAGCAGCATGATGACCATCGCGACGAAGCCGATCAGCGCCAGCATCAGCACGTCGCGGAACACCGTGCCTGAGGGTTCGTCCTCGAATTCGTCAAGCTCGAGCATCGCGCTCGCCGCGTTCGACGATCGCCTGGTAGAGCGCGAGCGCGCCCGCGCCGAGAATGCGTTGCGTGATCATCAGCCAAAGGTGGAGCACCGAGCCGAACAGCGTCGTGTAAAGGGCGATCGACATGCCGTTGATCAGGCGCGCGACCATCGGCGCC
>JAQBBQ010000173.1:0-5792 GCA_032125995.1 Betaproteobacteria bacterium
GCTCGATCACGGGCAGATAGGCGGTGGCCTTGCCGTAGGAGACCGACCCGCTTTCGACCATCAACCAGCCCTCGGTTCTGTGCGAATGGGTGAACTCCCAGTAGAGGCGCGATTTGCCGACCCCCGGCTCGCCGACGACGCCGACGACCTGGCCTTGCCCGCCGCGCGCCAACTCCAGTGCCTGGCGTAGCTGTTCGAGCTCGCCGTCGCGGCCGACAAAACGTGTCAGGCCCCGGGCCGCCGCAGCGTAGAGCCTCGAGCGCACGGTTTCCGCACCGACGACTTCGTAGACTTCGATCGGCGCGGTCATCCCCTTGACCGGACGCGGCCCGAGCGGCTTCACGACGACGTAGTCTTCGGCCAGCCTCAGCGTTTCGGGCGGAATCAGGATCGTGCCCGGCAGCGCCATCTGCTCCATGCGCGCGGCGATGTGCGTGGTTTGGCCGACGGCGCTGTAGTCCATGTGGAGGTCGCTGCCAATCGAGCGCACCAGGACTTCGCCGGAGTTCAGTCCGACGCGGATCTGCAGCGGAATGCCAAGGCTGCGATGGACTTCGTCGGCGTAGCGCTTGACCATTTCCTGCATGCGAAGTGCTGCATAACAGGCGCGCACCGCGTGGTCCTCGAGTGCGATCGGCGCGCCGAACAGCGCCATGATGCCGTCGCCCATGACCTGGTTCACCGTACCTTCGTAGCGGTGGACTGCCTCCATCATGTGTTCGAGGACCGGATCGAGGACCTTGCGTGCATCCTCGGGATCGGAGTCGGCGAGCAACTCCATCGATCCCTTGAGGTCGGCGAACAGGACCGTGACCAGCTTGCGCTCGCCTTCGAGCGCGGACTTCGAGCGAAGTATTTTTTCGGCGAGGTGTTTGGGTGTGTGGGACGAGGTCGAGGTCGACTGGGTTGACGCCGTCGCGATGGCCGGCGTTCCGCAGGCGCGGCAGAACTTTTTTCCAGGCGTGAGGGGTTGCCCGCAATTCGAACAGGCCTGTTCCAAGCGGGCGCCGCACTCCTCGCAAAAGCGAGCAGCGTCGTCGTTCTCAGCGCGGCACTTGGGACAGTTCACGGAGATTCCGGGCCTCGAATTCCGGGTTCTGGTGCTGCTGCGATAATCGCGTCAGGTAGGTTCATTCGATTCGCCTTCGATCGACACGAAACAGCGCAGGATCCGAGGATTCTAGGCGAAGAACTTCGTCAACCCCAGGAAGCGGTCAACGCAGGCCCAAGGGGTGGGAACCGAATTGACGTCAATCAAACCGAAGGGGCGCGCAATGGCGTTGTATCGGTAGCGCCCGATGCCGATCGCCGGCCATCAGCCACCGGCAGTCAGCGTTCGTCCCTTGATCGCGGGGAGTACTATCCTCGAGCAGCACGGCGGGGAGGGGCTGGAGAAGGTGAGCGGTAGCGATCACAGAAAGCGATTGGTGGCGATTCTGGCCGCGGATGCGGCTGGCTACTCGCGCCTGATGGCGTCTGACGAGAGCGCGACGGTCGCTTCGCTCGATGCTGCGCGCGCCGTATTTCGGACGCATATCGAGGCCAACCAGGGTCGCGTCATCGACATGGCGGGAGACTCGGTCCTCGCCGTGTTCGAGCTCGCCACCGGCGCGGTGACCGCGGCGCTGGCGATTCAGCAGGCACTCAACAGTGGCTCAAGCGTTGTGCCTGCCGACAAGCGCATGCATTTTCGGATTGGTATTCACCTCGGCGAAATCATCGAGAAGGCGGACGGCACCGTGTATGGGGATGGGGTGAACATCGCCGCGCGCCTTGAAAGCCTCGCCGAGCCGGGCGGGACCACGGTATCGGATTCGGTTCGCAATGCGGTGAAGGGTAAGGTCAGCGCCGGCTTCGAGGATCAGGGCGAGCAGACGGTGAAGAACATTGCCGAGCCGGTGCGCGCGTATCGAATCGTTCAAGAACCGATCGGTGATGTGAGGGACCTGACCAAATCGCCCGAATTGCTGCACCACAAACCCTCGGTGGCGGTGCTGCCGTTCACCAATATCGGCGGCGACCCGGAGCAAGACTATTTCAGCGATGGCCTTACCGAGGAGATCATCACGGCGCTTGCGGCTTGGCGATCGTTTCCCGTCATCGCGCGCAATTCCACCTTTGCGTACAAGGGCGAGTCGCCGGACGTCAGGAAGGTCGCGAAGGACCTCGGGGCGGATTATGTGCTGGAAGGCAGCGTACGCAAGGGTGGGACGCGGGCACGCATTACCGCGCAGCTCATCGATGGCGCGACCGGAAACCACCTATGGGCCGAGCGCTACGACAGAGATTTGAAGGACATTTTTGCGGTACAGGACGAGATCACTTCGGCCATCGTCGCGGCGATCGAACCCACATTGAGTGAAGCGGAAATTCGGCGTGTCACTCAGCGCAGGACCGAGAGCCTCAGTTCATGGGATTTTTATGTTCGCGGCCTGGCGAATATGCGTCCCTACACAAAACGTCGAGACGAAACAAAGCAGTTGTTCGAGAAAGCGCTCGAACGAGACCCGGTGTTTGTCGATGCGATGATGGCGCTCGCGCTTTGCCACAGCGACGACATTTACGCGGTTCAATCCAGCGACGTCGACGCGTCTATCGCAACCATGCTTCAGCTGGCACACCGTGCGCTTGCAATCGACGGACGAAATTTCCGGATTTACTGCGTACTGAGCCTCGCGCACTTCTGGCGGGGCGAGCTGAAGGAGTCGGTTGAAGCGGGACGCAAGGCGGTCGCGCTGAACCCGAGTTCGGTCGAGGCCTACGAAGCGCTGGCGGCGGCGCTCACGCACTATGGTCTTGCCGAAGAGGCCGAGGGATGTGCAAGGACCTGCCTCAAGCTCAGCCCGATCGATCCGAGATCGCACAGATTCCATCTGCAACTGGTCCAGGCGCTCGTCGGCCAGCGCCACTTCGATGAGGCCTACGCGGAGCTGGACCACGTCTTGGCGGCGCGCCCAAACGATGTTGTCGCGCTGGGTTTCCGCACCGTGCTGCTCGGCCACCTGAACAAGAAGGATGAAGCGCGCAAATACCTTGACGAGTATCTTTCGCGGCGCCAACTCAGCAGCGCGGACCAGTATCGGCAGCTTTTCGTTCGCAATTCCGCGCTGACCGAGATCAATCTGGAAGGATTGCGCGCGGCCGGATGGAATGTGTAGGTTACGACAACGTGGTCGATCGTGAAATGACAAAAACCGTCGAATTCTTGTATGACTTCGTAAGCGCGCCGTCCTATCTCGCGTGGACGCAGATGGACGCGATCGCAGGTGAAGCGAACGCCGACCTGACGATGACCCCGGTATTTTGCGCAGGGATCTTTAACGAGATCGGCAACCCCGGGCCGCTTGCATTGCCGGCAAAGCGCGAGTGGTACGTGCGCGATCTGGCGTTATGCGCGAAAAAGCAGGGTATTCCCTACAACTCGAATTCGAATTCCCCGATTCGGACCTTGCCGCTGATGCGCGGCGCGTTCATGGCGCAAGAACGCGGTGAGATCGATCGCTACATGAAGGCGATATTCGAAGCGATCTTCGTCGAGGCCAGGAACATGAGCGACGTCGACGTCGTGAGGGCGACGCTGAACGAAGCGGGCATCGACTTTGAAGCGTATTGGAAGGGAATCGAGCGCGACGATGTCAAAATGAAACTGCGCGTAAATACCGAAAATGCCGTGAAGCGCGGCGTGTTTGGCGTGCCCACGTTTTTCGTCGGCGATGAGTTATTTTTCGGCCAGGATCGCCTCGAGTTCGTTCGCGATGCACTTCGAGCGCCTTGAGGCGCGCGAACGCCGCGGGAGCGCAAGCGCATCGAAGAGGGCTCGCTGTGACAGGCAAACGGTGCGTGGCGAATACGACGAATCTTTAGGGAGGGTCATTGATGGCTGATCTGGAAGCACACTATTCTGCCCGCGACATCGAGGAGCGTATCCTGGCCGCCGTCCGCGCGGCCGGATTGAATCCCGAGCAACGCCTGCTGCCCGAGGACCTGGGGGCACTTGACCATTTCCACACGGGCGGACTCCGCGCTTCACACGAGTTGCTGGAGCTGGCGCAGATTCGGGCCGAAGATCGCGTTCTCGATATTGGCGCTGGGCTCGCCGGTTCCGCCCGGCTGCTCGCTTCCGCGCGCGGCTGCCGCGTCGACTGCCTCGAAATGTCGCCCGATTTCTGCGCCGGTGCGGTACTGCTCAATCGGCTGACCGGCCTTGACGACCGAATCGAAGTACACGAGGGCAGCGCGCTCGACCTTCCCTTTGCCGACGATTCATTTGATGTCGTCTGGATGCAAAATGTCGGCATGAACATCGCGGACAAGCGGAAGCTGTACGGGGAGATCTACCGAGTCCTCAAGCCGGGCGGCCGCTACGCCTTCCAGGAGATGGCCGCTGGGGAAGCGGCGACGTCCTATTTTCCGCTTCCGTGGGCCACCGACCCTGCCGACAGCTTCCTTGTCTCTGCCGAAGAGACTCGCTCGGTTCTCGGCGAGAGTGGATTCCTCGCTGAACGCTTCGAGGATACCAGCGACGCGCATTTGAGCAGGACGACCGCAGACGCCGCGCCGAGTCCGCTGACCTTGGGGGTGTACGTCGATGATCTTGCGCAAAAGGCCGGGAACGCACGGCGCAGCCTTGAGGAGGGCCAGATCCGGCTTGTCAGAGGTGTCTTCCGGGCGAAATGAGCAACCGCGCCACTGGCGCTTCCTGCCAGTCTAAGCGCTGAATGATGACCGTTTTGGCTCATTAGCACCTGGTCCCAATCGGCGACTATCGGCCATCAGCGGACATTCACCGGGCTCTAATAGAAGGCAGCGTCATGACGACGGGGCCCCAAGTTGGGCCGCTTCAGGCAACGCTAGCCGACTCGCCGAACCAGCGGCCGCGTCCCGGCCAGCGCGCCACTAGATCGACGAACAGGGGATCGATGCTGTTCGGGTCGGCCGCGACCTCGCGCGTGAGTTGCCCGGGTTCGTCGTTGTAGGCAAGCAGCCCAAGGTCCGTCATCCGCATCGGATAGACGATGCCGTCGAGGTGGTCGCATTCGTGCTGCAGCAGCGCTGCCCACGAACTGTGTGCGTCATGGGACACGGTTCCGCCCTCAAGCGTCAGGTAACTGATCGCGATGCGCGGATGGCGCGGCACCTTGCCGTGCAGTCCCGGAATCGACAAGCAGCGCTCCCACACCGGCGTCTTGTCCGCAGACTCGGGGGTGATCACCGGGTTAATCATCACCGTCCACGGCCGCGGCTCGATTCCCGAGCCTTTGGGAATTCGCGCGGCGATCATGCGGTAGACCACCACCCGCCTGCTGTCGAACACTTGCGGCGCGGCGAGGCCGCTCGCGCCGATGTCCTCGAGTGTCTCGATCATGTCTGCGGCGAGCCGCCGGATCTCCGGCGCGCTCGGGTCCGCGACCGGCGCCGCAACCTGCGCCAGCACCGGGTTGCCCATCCTGGCGATCCGTAACACAGCCATGCCTGTCCTCCTCGTTTCGTGGCCGCCATTTTGTAGCAGATCGAGTGGGTGCGCGCGAACGCTCTGGGCCGGCAGGGCTCGGTCCTGATAGGCAACACCCGGCGGCGGGTTCGACCGGACAGTCGATAGGACACGACATTTTGCGCTGCTTTGCATTGCGCATTGGTCTCACCGTTGCTCGACTCAGCTCAATACCGATCGTCCAAAGTGTGCTTTCGGTCAAGTAAGCGGGCCCGAAGCACGCGCGAGCGCGTCCTCCGACGTGGGACAATCAACCAAATGGTCGATCGTCCACAGAGCCTAGGCGAAGAAATCGCCAACA
>JAQBBQ010000174.1:0-17735 GCA_032125995.1 Betaproteobacteria bacterium
CGGCCAGCTTGCGCGCCGCTGGCATGACCGGTGGCGCTTCGCGCGCTGGCGCGGGTGGCTGGTTTGATGTGGTTGCGGTGGTCGGCGTCGGCGCCGCGGCCACGGGCTGCGCCCCGGCAGTCGCCTTGGCTTCGGTGTCGATACGTGCAATCAACTCGCCCGAGGTCACCGCCCCGCGGTCGCCTTTGACGATTTCGATCAGCACGCCATCGACCGGCGACGGCAGTTCCATCACCACCTTGTCGGTCTCGATTTCGATCAGGGTCTCGTCACGCGAGACCGCCTCGCCTTGCTGCTTGTGCCATTCGAGCAGCGTCGCTTCGGCAACCGACTCCGACAGCTGCGGCACCTTGACCTCGACAATCATTCTTACTCCCGTTTTGGTTTTCCCCGGTTTCGGCTTCACCGTCCCCGAGTTGGCAAAAACCAGCGTGCAACACGCCGGGCGACCGGCCACGCGGCCGGCTTGTTCAACACCCTCTCACTTCAACTTAGCGAACGCCTGTTCCACCAATGCCTTCTGCTCCTCGTTGTGTTGAGCCGAATAGCCCGTCGCCGGCGACGCCGACGCAGGCCGCCCCGCGTAGTGCAGCTTTTGCGCGTCGCGCATATTTGCCGCCAGGTAGTGGCGGCTCTGGTACCAGGCGCCCTGGTTCTGCGGCTCTTCCTGGCACCAGACGACCTCTCGCGCGTTCGCATAGCGCTTGATCTCGGCGGCGAATTGCTTGTGCGGGAATGGATAGAGCTGCTCGATGCGGATGATGGCGATGTCCTCGTGGCGCTGCTCGCGCCGTGCGGCCAGCAGATCGTAATAGACCTTGCCGCAGCAGGCGACGAGTCGCCGCACCGCCTTGGGCTCGAGCGCGTCGACCTCGGCAATCACCGGCTCGAACCGGCCGCCGGCGAGATCCTTGATCGATACCGCGGCCTCCTTGCGCCGGAGGAGCGATTTCGGCGTCATCACGATCAGCGGTTTGCGGAACGGACGCAGCATCTGCCGGCGCAGCAGATGGAAAATCTGCGACGCGTTCGACGGCACACAGACCTGCATGTTGTGCTCTGCGCACAGCTGCAGATAGCGCTCGATGCGCGCCGATGAATGCTCCGGCCCCTGCCCTTCGTAGCCGTGCGGCAGCAGCAGCACCAGGCCGCAGACCCGGCCCCACTTCGCCTCACCCGATGAGATGAACTGGTCGATGACGACCTGGGCGCCATTCGCGAAATCGCCAAATTGCGCCTCCCAGACGACCAACGCGGTCGGCTCGGCGGTCGAAAAACCGTACTCGAAGCCGAGCACCGCCTCTTCCGACAACACCGAATCGATCACCACGAACGGTCCCTGGTCCGGCGCGATATTCTGCAGCGGCGTGTAGCTGCCCTGGTCCCATCGTTCGCGATCCTGGTCATGCAGCACCGCATGGCGATGCGCGAAGGTGCCGCGCCCCGCGTCCTGCCCGGACAGGCGCACGTCGTAACCGTTCGAGAGCAGCGACGCGTAGGCCAGCGTCTCCCCCATGCCCCAGTCCACCGGCAGCGTGCCGGCCGCCATCTCGCGCCGCGCCTGCATCACGCGCGCGACCGACGGATGCAGGTTGAATTCCTCTGGCACGCGCGTCACGCGTTCGGCCAGGCGCTGCAGCTCGGCAAGCGGCACGTGGGTATCGGCCGCGTCGGTCCACTTGGTGTTCAGGTACGGCGCCCAGTCGACCGCGAACTTGCTCTTGAAATTCGAGATCACCGGGTTACCGGTGTGCTCGCCGCTGTCGAGCGCGGCACGGAACTGCTTGATCATCGCCTCCGGCACGTCGGCGCCGATCACGCCCTGGGTCACCAGTTTCTCGGCATACAGGCGGCGCGTGCCCTGGTGCTGGCCGATCTTCTTGTACATCAGCGGCTGGGTCACGAACGGCTCGTCCTGCTCGTTATGCCCGAGCTTGCGGAAACAGACGATATCGATCACGACGTCTTTATGGAAGGTCTGGCGGTAGTCGAGCGCGAGTTGCGTCACGTAGAGCACCGCCTCCGGGTCGTCGCCGTTGACGTGAAAGATCGGTGCCTCGACCATTTTTGCGATGTCGGTGCAGTAGGTCGTCGAGCGCGCGTCGCGCGGATCCGAGGTCGTGAAACCGATCTGGTTGTTGACGATCAGATGCACCGTCCCGCCGGTGCCGTAGCCCCGCGTGTTGGCGAGGTTCAGGGTCTCCATGACCACGCCCTGACCGGCGAACGCGGCGTCGCCGTGCACCACGATTGGCAGCACCTGGTCGCCAGTCTTGTCATCGCGCCGGCGCTGGCGCGCGCGCACCGAGCCTTCGACCACCGGGTTGACGATCTCCAGGTGCGATGGATTGAACGCGAGCGAGAGGTGGACCGGGCCGCCCGCGGTCGAGATGTCGGACGAAAAACCGTTGTGATACTTGACGTCACCCATCATGACCGCATGCGCGTGCTTGCCCTCGAACTCGAGGAACAGGTCGCGCGGCATCTTGCCGAGCACGTTGACGAGCACATTCAGCCGCCCGCGGTGCGCCATGCCGAGGACGATTTCCTGCACCCCGGTGCCGCCGCCGCGCTGGATCAGCTCGTCGATCGCGGGGATCAGCGACTCGCCGCCTTCGAGCGAGAAGCGCTTCTGGCCGACGTACTTGGTGTGCAGGTAGCGCTCGAGCGTCTCGGCCTCGGTCAGCTTCTGCAGCAGGCGCAGTTGCTGTTCGGGCGAGAACTTCGGTGTCGCGCGCAGCGGCTCGATGCGCTCCTGGATCCAGAGGCGATGCGCACGCTCGCTGATGAACATGAATTCGAAGCCGATGTTGCCGCAGTAGGTCTCGCGCAGCGCCTGGAGCAGGTTGCGCAGCGAGGTTCGGTCGAGCCCGGCAAAGGACCCCGCGTTGACCTCGCGGTCGAGGTCGGCCTCGGTGAGGTCGTAGTACGCAGGCTCGAGCTCGGGTGTCGGCAGGCGCGGCAGGCGCTTGAGCGGGTCGAGCGTCGCCCAACGCGACCCGGCGATCCGGTAGGACGTCACCAGGAGCAGCGCGGCCACCTGCAGGCGCTCGTCGGCGCCCTGTGCAGCGGAGGCGCGCGCGCTCAGCGCGCCGCTTTTCGCGCGCTGCACGAACGATTCGACGACCGGCGCATGGGCGATGTCCCGGGCGGCCTCGCCCGTCGCCCCGGGCACCACCTGCAGGTCGTCGAAGTACTCGCGCCACTGCTCGGGCACGGCGCCGGGATTGGCGAGGTATTGCTCGTAGAGGTCCTCGACGAAGGGCGCGTTGCCGCCGAAGAGGTAGGAATTGGACATGAATTCCCGCATCACGCTCATGACATCACCTCGGTCGGCAACCGTGCGTCGTCGCGGCGCTGGCGCGCGCCATGCACTACTTGCGCTGGTCGATCGGCACCACGTCGCGTTGGGTCGCGCCGCGGTAGAGCTGGCGCGGGCGCCCGATCTTCTGGTCCGGGTCGACGATCATTTCATTCCACTGCGCGATCCAGCCGACCGTGCGCGCAACCGCGAAGATACAGGTGAACATCGAGGTCGGAATGCCGATCGCACGCTGCACGATGCCAGAATAGAAATCGACGTTCGGATAGAGCTTGCGTTCGACGAAGTAATCGTCCTCGAGCGCGATCTTCTCGAGCGCGATGGCAAGCTTGAATAACGGGTCGTTCCCCAGGCCAAGCTCCGACAAAACCTCGTGGCAGGTCTCGCGCATGAGCTTCGCGCGCGGGTCGTAATTCTTGTAGACGCGATGCCCAAAGCCCATGAGGCGGACTTGGGAGTCCTTGTCCTTGACCTGCTTGATGAACGTGCCCACCTTGGAGACATCGCCGATCTGCTCGAGCATCTGCAGACAGGCCTCGTTCGCGCCGCCATGCGCCGGCCCCCACAGGCAGGCGATGCCCGCGGCAATGCAGGCGAATGGATTGGCACCCGATGAGCCCGAGAGCCGCACGGTCGAGGTCGAGGCATTCTGCTCGTGGTCCGCGTGGAGGATGAGGATCCGGTCGAGGGCCCGCACCAGGACGTCGTTCACCGCGTAGTCCTCGCACGGCGTACCGAACATCATGCGCATGAAGTTCGCCGAATAGGACAGGTTATTCAACGGATACATGAACGGCTGGCCCATGTTGTACTTGTAGGCCATCGCCGAGATCGTCGGCATCTTGGCGATCAGCCGGAAGGCCGCGACCTCGCGGTGGTGCGGATCGTTGATGTCGAGCGAGTCGTGATAGAACGCCGAGAGCGCGCCGACCACGCCGACCATCGTCGCCATCGGGTGTGCATCGCGCCGGAAACCACTGTAGAAGCGCAGCAGCTGCTCGTGCAGCATGGTATGGCGCGTCACGGTCGCGACGAATGCGTCCTTCTCCGTGGGACTCGGCAGCTCGCCGTAGAGCAGCAGATAACAGACTTCGAGGTAATCGCAGTGCACCGCGAGTTGCTCGATCGGATAGCCGCGATAGAGCAGCACGCCCTTTTCACCGTCGATATAGGTGATCGTCGAGTTGCAGCTCGCCGTCGACATGAACCCCGGGTCGTAGGTGAACGCGCCCGACTGGCCGTAGAGCGCCCGGATGTCGATCACGTCCGGGCCGATTGATCCCGAGAGGACCGGGAAATCGATGCTCTTGCCGTCCGGCAGCTTAAGGGTGGCTTTCTTTTCCATGCGATTCCTTTCCAGCGTCTAACAGGCGCGCAGGCGCGCCAGAACACCGCGCAGCCGCGCATCGACGCGGTCGCTACGGCCGACTACCAGGTCCCAGAGGTCGTTGTCGGATTGGTCGAGCAGCTCGCTCAGCGCGGCTGCGTCGCCTTCCGATAGTGACTTCCCCTCGCCCTGGAAGAATCTCTCGAACACGAGATCCAACTCCAGCAACCCGCGCCGGCACTTCCATCTCAGGCGCTCGCGCTGCAGCCGGTCCATAGGTTTTGCACCGCGCGCCTAAACCGCCCGGCGCACCATCATGTCCTTGATCTTGCCAATCGCCTGCGTCGGATTCAGATCCTTCGGGCAGGCGTCGACGCAGTTCATGATTGTATGGCAACGGAACAGGCGGTACGGATCCTCGAGATCGTCCAGGCGTGCGGCGGTCGCCCGATCTCGGCTGTCGGCGATGAAGCGGTAGGCCTGCAGCAAGCCTGCCGGGCCGACGAATTTGTCGGGATTCCACCAGAACGACGGACAGGCGGTCGAGCAGCAGGCGCACAGAATGCACTCGGTGAGCCCGTTCAGCGCCTCGCGTGCCTCAGGCGATTGCAGCCGCTCGCGTTCGGGTGGCGGTTCGTCGTTGATGAGGTACGGCTTGATCGACTCGTACTGCTTGAAGAACTGCGTCATGTCGACGATCAGGTCGCGGATCACCGGCAGACCGGGAAGCGGTCGCAGGGTGACATGCGCCGGCAGGTCGGCAAGCTTGGTGATGCAGGCGAGCCCGTTCTTGCCGTTGATGTTCATCGCGTCCGAGCCGCAGACGCCCTCGCGGCAGGAGCGCCGAAACGAAACGCCGTCGTCCTGCGCCTTGATCTTGCCGAGGACGTCGAGCAGCATCCGGTCCGTCGGTTAGAGCGCGACCTCGTAATCCTTCAGGTACGGACGCGCGTCGCGGTCCGGATCGTAGCGGTAGATCGTGATCTTCATCAGTAGGTTCTCACCTTCGGCTCAAAGGCCTCGACACTGATCGGCTTGAGATGCACCGGCTTGTAGGCCAGGCGGTCGCCGTCCTTGTACCAGAGCGTGTGTTTCAGCCAGTTCGCGTCGTCGCGCTCCGGATAGTCGCTGCGCGTCTGGGCACCACGGCTTTCCTTGCGCGCTGCGGCCGACACGGCGGTGGCCATCGCAGTCTCGACCAGATTGTCGAGTTCGAGCGCCTCGATGCGCGCGGTGTTGAAGATCTTCGACTTGTCGTCGATGGACACGCGCCCTGCGCGCTCGGCGATCGCCTTCATCTTCTCGACCCCCTCGCTGAGAAGCTCCGGGAAGCGAAACACGCCGCAGTGCGCCTGCATCGTCCTGCGCAAATCATTGCCCACCGCCGCGACACGCTCGCCCGCGCTCGCCGCGTCCAGGCGCGCAAGCCGCGCGCGCGTGCGCGCGCCCGCGTCCTTCGGCAGCTCGCGCTGCGCCGCCGGCAGCGCGCGAATCGCCTTCACCATCTGTTCGCCCGACGACTTGCCGAACACCAGCAGGTCGAGCAGCGAGTTCGTCCCCAGGCGGTTCGCACCGTGCACCGAAACGCAGGCGCATTCGCCTGCCGCATAGAGTCCGGGCACGACCGCGTTATCGTTGCCGCCTGCCGGCGCGACCACCTCGCCCAGAATGTTGGCCGGGATCCCGCCCATCTGGTAGTGCACCGTCGGCACCACCGGGATCGGCTCCCGGATCGGGTCGGCGTTGGCGAACTTGATCGCGATTTCGCGGATTCCCGGCAGGCGCTGGTTGATCACGTCCGCGCCCAGGTGATCGAGCTTGAGGAGGACGTGATCGCCCTCCGGGCCGCAGCCCCTGCCCTCCTTGATCTCGGTGGTCATCGCACGCGAGACGACGTCCCGGCTGGCGAGGTCCTTGGCGTTGGGCGCGTAGCGCTCCATGAAGCGCTCGCCAGTCTTGTTCTGCCAATAGCCGCCCTCGCCGCGCACGCCTTCGGTAATCAGCACCCCGGCGCCATGCACCCCGGTCGGGTGGAACTGCCAGAACTCCATGTCCTGGAGAGGAATCCCCGCGCGCGCCGCCATGCCCAGTCCATCGCCGGTATTGATGAAGGCGTTGGTGCTCGCCGCATAGATGCGCCCGGCACCACCGGTCGCGAGCAGCGTTGCGTGCGCCCGGAACAGCGTCACTTCGCCGGTCTCCATCTCGAGGGCGCTCACCCCGAGCACGGCACCATCCTGGGGATCGCGCAGCAGATCGAGGGCCATCCACTCGACGAAGAACTGGGTGTTGGCACGCAGGTTCTGCTGATACAGCGTATGCAGCATCGCGTGGCCGGTGCGATCCGCCGCAGCGCAGGCGCGCATCGCCATCTTGGCGCTGCCGTAGTCCTGCGTGTGTCCGCCGAACGGGCGCTGGTAGATCTTGCCGTTCTCCAGGCGGTCGAATGGCATCCCCATATGCTCGAGTTCGACGACCACCTCGACCGCGCGCCGGCACATGTACTCGATCGCGTCCTGGTCGCCGAGGTAGTCCGACCCCTTGACGGTGTCGTACATGTGCCAATGCCAGTGATCCTCGGTCGAATTGGCGAGCGGCGCGGCAATGCCGCCCTGCGCAGCGACGGTGTGCGAACGGGTGGGAAACACCTTCGACAACACGGCGACCTTGAGTCCTGCACGCGCAAGTTCAAGCGCGGCGCGCAGGCCCGCGCCGCCCGCGCCGACCACGATCGCATCGAATGTGCGCAGCGGCAGGGACACGCCTACCGCCACAGAATCTGCATCGCCCAGGCGAGGGTGCCGGCGATGACCAGGAGGACGAGAATTTCCAGCGTCAGGCGCACGCCCGTGGGCTTGATGTAGTCCATCAGGATGTCGCGCACGCCGACCCACATGTGCCAGGCGAGGCTCGCGGCAAACAGCAGCGTCGCCACCCGCATCCAGCCCTGCGAAAACAGATTTGCCCAGACCGCGTAGGTGATCGGTACGCCGGTCGTCAACACCACCACCACGATGATCGAGAACACGGCCATGATCAGGCCGGTCACGCGCTGCGCGAGCCAGTCACGCAGGCCGTAGTGCGCGCCGACGACGATCCGGTTCACCATAGCTTCGCGCCGAAAACCGCGGTGAGCACAAGGCTGACGACGAGCACGGCGATGCTCGAGCGGCGCGCGCTTGCCTTGTCGATGCCCTGGTGCAGATCGAGCAGGAGAAAACGGATGCCGGCGCACAGATGATGGCAATACGCCCACACCAGCACGAGCAGGGACAGCTTTACCACCGCAAAGCTTAAGTAGCGCTGGATCGATGCGAATCCTGCCTCGGATGACAGGCTGCGATCGAGCAGGAACAGCAACCACGGCACCGAGACGAAAAGCAGGACGCCGCTGACGCGGTGCAGTATCGAAATCCAGCCCGCCAGAGGCAATCGAATCTCGAATAGGATTGCCTTAAGACTTAGGTACTTGGGTCTATGTTTAGTGGTCGCCGCGTCGGTCATTGTTCGATGTTGTTAGCGATTCCGGGACCCGGCTGTGCGCCGCAACAACGGGGCGCGCAGCAGCCCAAATTATATAGGCCTGTGCCGATCCGCATGCATGGGCTGCTGCGATCCAGCCCGATTACCCAAGCGCACTCCGATAATGATGCCGGTCGGTCTTGTAGACGCCCTTGCGCCACTCCACCGGCGTGTCGCCGTAGGTAAATGAGAGGCGCTCGACCTCGAGCAGCGCATGTCCCGGCGCCACCTCGAGCAGGCGCGCGACGGTCGCGTCGGCCGATACGGCCTTCAGGCGTTCCTCGGCGCGCACCATCCGAGTGCCGTATTCGGATTCGAACAGGTTGTAGAGCGCGCCCTGGTGCTCAGTGATCGCCGCAGCAGTCAGCCCTTTGAATCGGTTGCCTGGCAACCAGACGTCCTCGAGCAGTACCGGACGGCCATCGAAGGCCAGCAGGCGCTTCAACATGATCACCGGCTCGCCCGGCTTGAGCTCGAGCAGACGCGCGAGCTCGGCGGACGCACGCGAGCGCCGGAAGTCGAGCACACGCCGATCGGCAGCCACCGCCTCGCCGCTGTCGGGGGTCAGGCGCAGGAAGCGGAAGCGAACCTGCGGCTCGCCGTGCGTCGCGACGTAAGTGCCCTTGCCCTGACGGCGCACCAGCAGGTTCTCGGCGGCGAGTTCGTCGATCGCCTTGCGCACCGTGCCCTGGCTGACCCGGTAGCGCGCGGCGAGCTCCATTTCGCTCGGAATCGCCTCGCCCGGGCCCCATTCGCCCCCGCGCAGGCCATCGAGGAGCAAGTCCTTGATCTGACGGTAAAGCGGACTGAACCTCGGCGCGGGCATCGTGCCCGTATTTGACCATAGCGCTAGGGACTCGTCTATCATCTGTTTCATGTCTTATAACAGACACAAGACATATTGACTTCCCCAACGCGCCCGCATACCATCATCGCGCCGGGCTGGCGCAGCAGGCAGGCGCGCGCGGCCCACCGCGAACCACCGTCACGCAGCGTTATTCGGAGCCCCGCGATGTCCAAACCCCCCCTTCGCGTCGCCGTCACCGGTGCCGCCGGTCAGATTGGCTACGCCCTGCTGTTTCGCATCGCCGCCGGCGACATGCTCGGCAAGGACCAGCCGGTGATCCTGCAACTGCTCGAGATCCCGGACGAGAAGGCGCAAAAGGCGCTGACCGGCGTCATGATGGAGCTTGACGACGCCGCCTTCCCCCTGCTCCACGGCATGCAGGCCGCGTCTGACGCCAGCGTCGCATTCAAGGATGCACAAATCGCAATCCTCGTCGGTGCCCGACCACGCGGCCCCGGCATGGAGCGCAAGGACCTGCTCGCCGCCAACGGGTCGATCTTCCAGCCGCAGGGCCGCGCGCTGAACGAGGTCGCGGCGCGCGACGTGCGCGTACTCGTCGTCGGCAATCCCGCGAATACCAATGCGCTGATCGCGATGAAAAACGCCCCCGACCTCAAGCCGACGCAATTCACCGCGATGATGCGGCTCGATCACAACCGTGCGCGCGGCCAGATCGCCGCCAAGCTCGGCAAGCCCGTGGCTTCGATTCGCAAGACGATCGTCTGGGGCAATCATTCGGCGACCCAGTACCCCGACATCTTCCACGCCACCTGCGAAGGCAAGAAGGCCTGGGGCCAGATCAAGGACCGGGCCTGGCTCGAGAATACATTCATACCCACCGTCCAGAAGCGCGGTGCAGCGATCATCGAAGCCCGCGGGCTGTCGTCTGCGGCGAGCGCGGCGAGCGCGGCGATCGATCATGTTCGCGACTGGGTGCATGGCACAGCACGCGGCGACTGGGTGTCGATGGGGATCCCGGCCGACGGCAGTTACGGTATTCCCGAGGGCGTGCTGTACGGCATGCCGGTGGTCTGCAAGGACGGCGCCTTCGAGGTCGTGCAGGGTCTCAAGGTCGGCGCATTCGCACGCAGCAAGATGTCGGCGACGCTCCAGGAGCTGCACGAGGAGCGCGACGGCATCAGGGAGCTGCTCAGAGTGGGCCGGCCATGACCCCAGGATCGAAGTTCAGACAAGCGCTCAAGGAAGAGTCCCCGCTCCAGGTCATCGGCACGATCTGCGCCTACCACGCGCTGCTCGCCAAACGCAGCGGCTATCGCGCGATCTACCTGTCGGGCGGCGGCGTGGCCGCGGGTTCGCTCGGGCTGCCGGACCTCGGCATCTCCAACCTGGACGACGTGCTGATCGACGTGCGCCGCATCACCGACGTCTGCGACCTGCCCCTGCTCGTCGACGTCGACACCGGGTTTGGCGCGAGTGCGTTCAACGTCGCGCGCACCGTGCGCTCGCTCGTCAAAGCGGGCGCCGCGGCGATGCACATCGAAGACCAGGTCGGCGCCAAACGCTGCGGCCACCGCCCCGGCAAGGAAATCGTCTCGACCGAGGAAATGTGCGATCGCATCCGCGCCGCGGTCGATGCGCGGACCGACCCCGCGTTCGGCATCATGGCGCGCACCGATGCGCTCGCCAGCGAGGGCCTCGAGCGCGCGCTCGAGCGCATGGTGAAGTACGTCGAGGCCGGCGCTGACATGATCTTTCCCGAAGCCATGACCGAGCTCTCGATGTACCGGCGCTTCGTCGATGCGGTAAACGCACCGGTGCTCGCGAATATCACCGAATTCGGCCAGACGCCGCTGTTCAGCGTGGACGCGTTGCGCTCGGCCGGCATCGCGATGGCGCTTTACCCGCTGTCGGCGTTCCGCGCGATGAATAAGGCGGCGCTAAACGTCTACGCCACGATGCGCCGGGACGGCACGCAGCAGGCGGTGGTCGATACCATGCAGACGCGCGACGAACTCTATGACTACCTGAACTATCACGCGTACGAGGACAAGCTCGACGCGCTGTTCGCGAAGGAGAAATCCGCATGAGCGCACGCAAGGCTGACGTTGCTGTAGCTCCCAAGCCGAAGAAGTCGGTCGCCCTGTCGGGCGTAGCCGCCGGCAATACCGCGCTGTGTACCGTCGGGCGCACGGGCAACGACCTCCACTACCGCGGCTACGACATCCTCGAATTTGCCGATATCGCCGAGTTCGAGGAGATCGCCTACCTGCTGGTACACGACAAACTGCCGAACGCGGCGGAGCTCGGCGCCTACAAGGCGAAGCTGCGCGGCTTGCGTGGCATCCCCGCGGCAGTGCAGCGCGTGCTCGAATGCATCCCGGCGGGCGCACATCCGATGGACGTCATGCGCACGGCCTGCTCGGCGCTCGGCGCGGTGCTGCAGGAAAACCAGGACCATAAGCTGTCGGAAGCGCGCAATATCGCCGACCGGCTGATGGCGAGCTTCGGCTCGATGCTGCTCTACTGGTACCACTACGCGCACTCGGGGCGGCGCATCGACGTCGAGACCGATGACGAATCGATCGGCGGGCACTTCCTGCATTTGCTCCACGGCCGCGCGCCGAACGCGCTCTGGGTACGCGCGATGCACACCTCGCTCATTCTCTACGCCGAGCACGAGTACAACGCGTCGACCTTCACTGGACGCGTGATCGCGGGTACCGGCTCCGACATGCATTCGGCGATCACCGGTGCGATCGGCGCACTCAAAGGACCGAAACACGGCGGCGCCAACGAGTTCGCGTTCGACGTCATCGGCCGCTACGACGATCCCGACGCGGCCGAGTCCGACATCGTGCGGCGCGTGGCCGAACGGCAGGTCATCATCGGCTTCGGCCACCCGGTCTACACCATCGCCGATCCGCGCAACCAGATCATCAAGGAGGTCGCGCGGCGCCTGTCGAAGGACGCCGGCGACATGAAGCTCTTCGACATCTCCGCGCGCATCGAGAAAGTGATGTGGCGCGAGAAAAAGATGTTTCCCAATCTCGATTGGTACAGCGCGACCAGCTATCACATGATGGGGGTGCCGACGGCGATGTTCACCCCGCTGTTCGTCATCTCGCGCACCTCCGGCTGGGCGGCGCACGTCATCGAGCAACGCATCGACGGCAAAATCATCCGCCCGAGCGCCAACTACGTCGGTCCCGAGGACCAGAAGTGGGTGGCGCTCAAGAACAGGAAATAGCCATGGCGCTGTACGAATCCGACCTCACCAAATTCATGCGCCGCTACCTTGAGCAGCATCCCGAGGAGCTCGCGTCACAGAAGGTAGGACGCGGGGCCTGGTGGGACAAGACCCTCGACGAGCGTACCGCCCCCCTGCCCGAGCGCCATGCACCGCGCGCCGGCGGCGCCGAGCATACCTTCGAGCCGTTGTCGGAGGTCGAGTAAGTCCGTGTCCAGCGCCATCTCCAACGTCCGGCCGAAGCCCGACGAGGTCCTCGTGCGGATCGCCGATTACGTGGCGCAGACCAAGATTGGGAGCACGCTGGCCTACGACACCGCCCGCTACTGCCTGATGGATACCCTGGGCTGCGGCTTCGAGGCCCTCGAATATCCCGCCTGTACCAAGCTGCTCGGGCCAATCGTGCCCGGAACCGTGGTGCCGAACGGCGCCAAGGTGCCGGGTACGCAGTTCCAGCTCGACCCGGTGCAGGCCGCGTTCAACATCGGCACGATGATCCGCTGGCTCGATTTCAACGACACCTGGCTCGCTGCGGAATGGGGCCATCCCTCGGACAACCTGGGCGGCATCCTCGCCGCAGCCGACTGGCTCTCGCGCAATGCGGTCGCGGCGGGACGCCGACCGCTCGTCATGCGCGACGTGCTGACCGGCATGATCAAGGCGCACGAGATCCAGGGCGTGCTCGCACTCGAGAATTCGTTCAACCGCGTGGGCCTGGATCATGTGGTGCTGGTCAAGGTCGCATCAACTGCCGTGGTCGCGCAGATGATTGGCTGCAGTCACGATGAAGTCATCAACGCGGTCTCGCTGGCCTGGGTCGATGGGCAAAGCCTGCGCACCTACCGCCATACACCGAACACCGGCTCGCGCAAGAGCTGGGCTGCGGGCGACGCGACCAGCCGCGCGGTGCGCCTCGCGCTCATCGCCAAGACCGGCGAAATGGGCTACCCCTCGGTCCTCAGCGCCAAGACCTGGGGCTTCTACGATGTGTCGTTCAAGGGCAAGAAGTTCAAGTTCCAACGCGACTTCGGTTCCTACGTGATGGAAAACGTGCTGTTCAAAATTTCCTACCCGGCGGAATTCCACTCGCAGACCGCGGTCGAATGCGCCATGGACATCCACGCCGAGCTGAAGCGCGTCGGCCGCAGCGCCGACGACATCAAGAAGATCACCATCCGCACCCACGAGGCCTGTATTCGGATCATCGACAAGAAGGGGCCGCTCAGCAATCCGGCCGACCGCGACCACTGCGTGCAGTACATGGTCGCGGTGCCGATCCTGTTCGGTCGCCTGACCGCGGCAGATTACGAGGACGCGGTGGCGAACGACCCGCGCATCGACGCGCTGCGCGCGAACATCGTCTGCGTCGAGGACAAGCAGTTCAGCAAGGACTACCACGCCCCCGAGAAGCGCTCGATCGCCAACGCCTTGACGGTCGAATTCAAGGACGGCAAAAAGCTCGGCGAGTTCGTCTGCGAATACCCGATCGGCCACAAGCGCCGGCGCAAGCAGGGCATGCCGCTGCTGGTCGAGAAGTTCAAGACCAACCTCGCACGCCGCTTTCCCGACAAGCAGCGTAAAGCGATCCTCGCTCTGTGCCTCGACCCGAAGCGCCTCGAGGCGACGCCGGTGCAGGTGTTCGTCGATCGCTTCGTAATCTAGGTAATCTAGTTGCTCGCGCGCCGCGCGTAAAACCCGAACCATGACCGCGTCATTCGCCTCCTCCGCCCGCGACGATTCGGTGGCCGCGCTTTGCGCATCACTCGAAGCGCGGCTGCGCGATCGCGTGAGCGAACTCGCACAAGCCGTGCGGAATTACCCGACGCCGATGGCGCGCTGCGACGATCAATTGACCGGCCTGCTCGAGCGCCGCAGCCGTGTGCTCGAGGCAGGCAATCAGATTCAGGCGCTCGGCGTAGGCATTGGCGGCGGCAGCCTCGAGGAGGCTGCCAGCACACTGGCGGCGCTCGATGCGTGCATCAGCGCGCTCGTGCCCGGCGATCTCGACGAACCATTCGCCGCGCGATTCGCGGAATCACTCGCCAGCCTCCGCGGTCAGTGGCGCGCGCGCGCCGGAGGCTGCGGACCGGCTGATGCCTGGGCGAACGACGGCGGTCGGGCGTGATGACCGTGACGCGCGTGATGCGAACGCTTGCCCGCCTCGTAGTGCTGGTCGCCGGCATTGCGCTGTTGCCCGCCGCGCTCGCCGTGGAACGCGACCCCGACAGCCATTTCTTCATGCCCTTCCTCGGCGACCTGCGCGACGAGCTCGGCGAGGCGCGCACCGACGGCCGCAAGGGGCTGCTCGTCATGTACCACTTCGAGGAGTGCCCATCCTGCCAACGCATGCGCCGCGAGGTGCTCAATCGGCCCGAGGTGCAGGACTGGTACCGGCGCACATTCCGGCCGATCGCGATCGACATCCGCGGCGCGCAACCGATCACCGACCTGAACGGCAAGACCCAGTCCGAGCGCGCCTATGGACGTGCGGTGAAGATTCGCGGCACCCCGACGTTCGATTTCTATGCCCTCGACGGCGCGCGCGTCTACCGTCATGTCGGCGGCCTGTTCGACCCGGCCGATTTCCTCCTCCTCGGGCGCTTCGTGGCGATCGGCGCTTACAACCGCCAGTCGTTCGAGGACTTCCGGCAGGCGACCCAGAAAGGAAGCTGAAATGACTTCACCCTCACGCGACCCGTTCAATGCGCAGCAGTCCTTCGACATTGCCCCCGGGAAGAAGGGACGCATGGTCTCGCTGGCTGCGCTCGGGCGAACGCTCGGACTCGATCTGTCGCGCCTGCCGGTGTCGATCCGCATCGTGCTCGAATCGGTGCTGCGCAACTGTGACGGCATCAAGGTGACTGAGGAGCACGTCCGCCAGCTCGCGCAGTGGAAACCGAATGCAGCCCGCACGGCGGAAATCCCGTTCGTCGTCGCGCGCATCGTGCTGCAGGACTTCACCGGCGTGCCGCTGCTCTGCGACCTCGCCGCGATGCGCGGTGTTGCGCAGAAAATGGGCAAGGACCCGAAGCGCATCGAACCGCTGGTACCGGTCGACCTCGTCGTCGACCACTCGGTGCAGATCGATCACTACGGCTCGAAGAACGCGCTCGACCTCAATATGAAGCTGGAATTCAAGCGCAACGAAGAGCGCTATCAGTTCATGAAGTGGGGCATGCAGGCCTTCGACACCTTCAAGGTGGTGCCACCCGGGATCGGCATCGTCCATCAGGTCAATCTGGAATATCTCGCACGCGGCGTGCACCGCTCGAAGGACGGCATCAGCTACCCGGACACGCTGGTCGGCACCGACAGCCACACGACCATGATCAACGGCATCGGCGTCGTTGGCTGGGGCGTCGGCGGCATCGAGGCCGAGGCGGGCATGCTCGGGCAGCCGGTCTACCTGCTCACGCCGGATGTGGTCGGCGTGCATCTCAAGGGGCGGCTGCACCCCGCGGTCACGGCGACCGACCTCGTGCTCACGATCACCGAAATGCTGCGCAACGCCAAGGTGGTCGGCAAGTTCGTCGAGTTCTTCGGCGAAGGCACGGCGTCGCTCGCCCTGCCCGACCGCGCCACAGTCGCGAACATGGCACCCGAATACGGCGCCACGATGGGTTTCTTCCCGGTCGACGAGCGGACGATCGAATACTTCCGCGGGACGGGCCGAACCGACGACGAGATCGCCGCCTTCGAGGCCTATTTCAAGGCGCAGGGTCTGTACGGCATCCCCAAGGCCGGCGCAATCGATTACAGCCAGGTGATCGAGCTTGACCTCGCGAGCGTCATGCCGTCACTCGCCGGGCCCAAACGCCCGCAAGACCGCATCGACCTCGACAGGGTCAAGCGCACGTTTACGGAATTGTTCACCAAGCCGGCGACTGAAAACGGCTTCGCCAGAAAACCCGAGAACCTCGGCAAGGTCTACAAGGCCTACGACGGCACCGAGGTGAGGAACGGCGACGTCCTCATCGCCGCAATAACCTCCTGCACCAACACCTCCAACCCGGGCGTACTGCTGGCCGCGGGCCTGGTCGCCAAGAAGGCGGTCGAACTGGGCCTCAAGGTCAAGCCGCACATCAAGACCTCGCTAGCGCCCGGCTCGCGCGTGGTCACGGAATATTTGGAGAAAGCCGGGTTGCTTCCCTACCTGGAAAAGCTCGGCTTCTACCTCGCCGGCTACGGCTGCACCACCTGCATCGGCAACTCGGGGCCGCTCGCCCCGGCGATCGAAGAGGCGATCGTCGAGAACGACCTCGTCTGTGCGGCCGTGCTGTCGGGCAATCGCAACTTCGAGGCCCGCATCCACGCCAACATCCGCGCGAACTTCCTCGCCGCACCGCCGCTGGTCGTCGTCTACGCCATCGCCGGCACGATGCTGAAGGATCTGCGCACCGAGCCGCTGGGAAAATCGAAGGATGGCCAGGACGTCTATATCGGCCACATCTGGCCGACGCGCGAAGAAATCGAGGCGCTCAGGAAACTGGCGATGAACCCGACGACCTTTCGCCGACTCTACGCCAACCTCGGCGAAGCGAGTCCGTTGTGGAAGAAGATTTCCGCGCCGGCCGGCCAGGTCTACAGCTGGCCGCAGTCCACCTATATCGCCGAGCCGCCTTTCTTCCAGGACTTCTCGATGCAGCCCAGCGCGGTCGAGGACATCCGCGGCGCGAAGGTACTCGGCGTCTTCGGCGACTCGGTGACCACCGACCATATCTCACCCGCCGGTGCCATCAAGCCCACCTCGCCGGCCGGCATCTTTCTGCAGGAAAACGACGTATCGGTCGCCAACTTCAACAGCTACGGTGCGCGTCGCGGCAACCACGACGTGATGATGCGCGGGACCTTCGCCAACGTGCGCATCAAGAACCTGATGCTCCCGGGCACCGAGGGCGGGTTGAGCCTGTACAAGGGCGAGAAAATGCCGATCTACGACGCGGCGATGGCCTACATCGCCGAGGGCACGCCCACCGTGGTGTTCGGCGGCGAGGAGTACGGCACGGGTAGCTCGCGCGACTGGGCGGCGAAGGGGACCCAACTGCTCGGCGTCAAGGCGGTCATTGCACGCAGCTTCGAGCGCATTCATCGCTCGAACCTGGTCGGCATGGGCGTGCTGCCGCTGCAGTTCATCGGCGCGGACAGTGTTGCGAGCCTCGGACTGAAGGGCGACGAAACGATCGATATCGTTGGCCTGGACGACCTGCGCCCGCAGCAGGACATCACCCTGGCGATCACCCGCAGCAACGGCGAGCGGCGCGAGATCAACGTGAAGTCGCGCATCGACACGCCGATCGAGGTCGATTACTACCGCCATGGCGGCATCCTGACGTACGTCTTACGCGGCCTGATGGCCGCGTAAGGCAAACAAAACGGCAGGATTTACGAGCGCGGCCAAAGCCGTGCTGACGTTACTGCGGTTGGCCGCCGCTCCGCTCCGGGCCGCCGCGCCGCTCCGGGCCGCCGCGCGGGCGATTGCGGCGATGCCGGCCTTTGCGTGCCCCGGGGG
>JAQBBQ010000175.1:0-12670 GCA_032125995.1 Betaproteobacteria bacterium
GTATTTGCCGATGAAGGTTTTTGGATGATAGAGCTCCATCTCCTCGACTTCGGCAGGCGGGGCGAACGCCGACTCATCATGGGCAACGTGATCCATCACAATCTCCTCATCGCTAATTCTTTAATCATGCGTTTTTCGCTCGAACCGCTGCAACATCATAATATATTGCGCTCGCGCGAGTCCGTCACGGCAAGGTATTGACGTAGGTAACGAGGTCATTGATCGCCTTCTCATCGCCCAGAACTTTGGACATCAATGTCATCTGCGGACCGTACATGTCTTTGGGATGGGCGCCGCGAATACCTTGTTTGAAATTCTTCAATTGGGTGACCAAATACCAGTCGCTCATGCCTTTCAGTGCCGGGGCATTAAGCGCCTGTATACCCTGTCCAGTAAGTCCGTGACAGGCTGCGCAGCTCGACGCGTAACGCCCTTTGCCCGCGTTCGCATTGCCCTTCACCGTGGTCGGGGCGGGTTTATCCGGCAGCGTCTTGATATAGGCGCTGACATTCGAGATCGCGGTGTCATCCGCCAGCGTCGCCGCCATCGGCGCCATTGTTTTTCCAAACACATCCTTGGCGTGAGTCCCCCTGGCACCTTGCTTGTAGGATTTCAGTTGGCGTTGCAGGTACCAGTCTCCTTGCCCACTCAATTTCGGCGCGTGCAGCGCAGGGTTACCCTCCGCCTGCGCACCATGACACGCAGCGCACACCGCATACAGCGGCTTGCCGGCCACAGCGTCGCCGGCCGGTTGCGCCAGGGTTTGCGCGTACGTCGGGTGCCCGCTTAACCACGCCTGATACGCGCGTTCTTCTTCCACGATGACTCTGCCACGCATGGTGAAGTGCGCAATTCCGCAGAGTTCTTCGCACAGGATGTCGAAGTTTCCGGTCCGGGTAGGGGTGAACCATATATAGGTGACCAGACCCGGCACCAGATCCATCTTGACCCGGATCTGAGCCACCGAGAAGTTGTGCAGCACGTCTTTAGAGCGCAGGAGCACCTTGACCGGCTTGCCGAGAGGCAGATGTAACTCAGGACTTGCGACGAGGACGTCATCCTTCCCGTCGGGGTCGTCGGGATTCATGCCAAACGGATTTTTATCGCTGACGTGGCGCGAATCGATAGTACCCAGCTTGCCGTCCTTGCCCGGGAAGCGATAGGTCCAGTGCCACTGCTGGCCGACGGCCTCGACAATCGCAGCATCTTCGGGGACGTTGACGAAATCCGCCCATACCGACAGGCCGGGGGCCAACATGGCGGCGACGCCCACCGTGGTCAATCCGACCAGCCAGGCCTCCAGCTTTTTGCTCTCGGGTTCATACGCCGCGCGGCTCCCCTTGCGCTGACGGAAGCGGACCACGCAATAGGCCATAAACAAATTGACGGCGACAAAAACAGCCCCGGTGACCCAGAACGTCAGGCTGATCGTGTCGTCCATCGCCGTCCAGTTGGACGCGATCGGCGTGAAATACCACGGGCTCAGAAGGTGAAACAGGACGGAGCCAACAACCAACAAAACCAATACGATTGCTATGACCATAGCGGTGACCCCGGTTGACTGAGCAGAATTTCGCCGGCGATGTTGGCAAAGCCGACGAAGAACATCGTCAGGCTGAAGTCCATGTGGCGGGTGCGCATCGCTAATTTCTCCGCGCCTTGATCTCGGCGGTCAGGATGATCTCGCCCGTCTTGCGCTGGTGGAGCGAATGGGCCGCGCCGTCGTCAACGGTGACGCCAAGCCTGGCGGCGTCCGACTGCGCGATGACCACCTTGGTCGCAGGCCAGGCGAGCATGACCAGAATAACGAGCGGGATGGCGGTCCAGACGATCTCGACCGCGGTGCTCTTGTGAAACGGCGCCGCCTTGCGGCCCTTGTCCTTGCGGTGCGCGTAGACCGAATAGAACATCGCGCCGAACACGCCGACGAAGATCAACACCACGAGGATCATCACGTATTCATGCAGCCCGTAGACGTCCGCGGTGATGTTCGTCACCGGCGCCTGCAGATTCCCGGGCACCGCGGCCGCGCGCCCGGCCACGGCGTGACCGGCGATGCCCGCTGCGCACGCCACGAGAACCCGCAGCCACGTGCTTGTTTTCCTTGCCGTCTCCTGCATCACAGGCTCAATGTTTTCCTGAGTTCGCGCGACGGCGATTCCGAATCCGATGCCAAGCGCCACAGCGAGCGGCCGCGGGCCGCCCATTAGGGGCGCGAAGTTACCACAGTCAATCGTCTGCCTCAAGAAACTTGACCGAAAGCAACGTTTAGAAATCGCAATCCACCGCTCAGGAAATTTTATGGCGCAGACGGTCGGTCTGGATCACCGCCCGACCGTCCTCGGTTTGGCGTTTTTCACCCTTCCAGGCGTGTCCGTACACCACCTCGAAGGTCGCCGAGATGCGCTCGCCGCCAGCCTGCTCGACAATCGCCGCGCGCAGCTGCTCGAGAAAGCGCCGCCCGCGCAGGCCGCGCGCTCGATCCGCGCGCGCCGAGGTCTGACCGCTGCGACGCAGATCGGCAAACAGGCTCACGGGATCCGGGTAGGTGAGCGTGACGATTTCCGCGTCCATGACCGGCGCCGCGAAGCCTGCACCGAGCAGCAGATCGCCGATGTCGTGCATGTCCATGAACCGGTGCACCTGCGCGGGCCCGGCAGCACGGCGCAACTCCTTCAGCGTGTCGGGGCCCAGCGTGCTGAACATCAGCAACCCGTTCGGCGCGAGCACCCGTGCAAACTCGCGCACCACCGGTTCGTGCGCCTGTGCCCAGTGCAGTGCCATGTTCGACCACAGCAGATCAACGCAACCGCTCGCGAACGGCATGCGCGCAAAATCGGCCACGACGCGTAACGTTGGCGGCGCGCGGTGCAGCCAGGCGCGCAGGCCGCGGGGCCGCCGGCCCGCGCGCAGCATGGCAAGCGATACGTCGAGTGAAAGGAGCGCCGCGCCCGGGTAGCGGGCGGCGAGCGCGTCGGCCTCGCGCGCCGGCCCCGCGCCCGCGTCCAACATCCGACGCGGCGTGGCGCGGATGTAGTCGAGCCGCGCGAGCATCCGCGCCCCGACCTCGGCCTCGAGAGGCGAGGCGGCCGCATAGGTCGTCGCGGCCCGGTCGAAATGGCGGCGCGCGGTCCGCGCATCGATCGCGTACGAAGGCTCAGCCACCGTGGCCAAGTACGCGCTCGATCGTCGCCGCGACCGCGAGCACGTGCCGGTCAGTGAGCGCCGTGCCCGACACCATGAGCCCGACCGGGGCGGTGCCCGGTGCATGGCAGGGCAGCGTCGCGGCGCAGCCGTCGAGAAAGTTGATCAGGCCAACGTTGCGCATCACGCGCAGGATCCAGCGGAAATAGTCCTCGTCGCGCGCGCCCGCCTCTTCGAGGGTCGGCGCGATGCTGGGCACGGTCGGCATCAGGATTGCGTCGTACGGCGCGGCGATTTCGCCGACCTCGCGCATGTAGGCCTTGCGCAGCAGGCCGAGCTCGACGTAGTCGGCCGCCGAGTAGTCCTTGAACAAGACCACGCGCTTGCCGACGCGCGGATCGAACTGGTCGATGCGGTCGAGGCGTGCGCGGTGTATCGCGTAGGCTTCGGCGCCGGCAAAGCCACCGCCCTTGAAGTACTCGTCCTGCCGGTCGAAGGCTGGCACCGGGACTTCGGTGAGCACCACGCCCGCGGCGGAAAGCCGCTTCAGCGCGGCGTCGAAGTCGGCGCCGACTTTGGCGTCGAGATCGTCGAGCGCGCTCGAACGCGGCAGGAGCAGCCGCAGGCCCTTCGCCGGCAGGTCCACCAGCGGCGCGGGCGCCGCGCCGGCGAGGATCGCGTCGTAGGTTGCGCAGCAGCTGACGCTGTTTGCGAGTGGGCCGATCGAATCGAGGGTGAACGAAAGTGGGAACGCACCGTCGAGTGGGATTCGTGCCGCGGTCGGCTTGAATCCGGCGAGCCCGCAGAGCGCAGCAGGCACGCGCACCGAGCCGCGTGTATCGCTGCCGAGCGCCATCACGCACATGCCATCGGCCTGCGCCACCGCCGCGCCCGCCGAGGAACCGCCGGGGACCCGTCCCGTCGCGCGGTCCCAGGGATTGCGCGGCGTACCGTAGTGCGGGTTGAAACCGAGCGGCCCGAACGCGAATTCGACCATGTTGGTGCGCCCAACGATCACCGCACCCGCCGCCCGCAGGCGCGCGACGACCGGCGCGTCCGCCTGCGCCGGCGCCGCATCGGCAAGGATCTTCGAGCCCGCACGCGTGACATCGCCGCCGACGTCGAACAGGTCCTTCACCGACACCGGGAGGCCGTCGACGGGCGAACGCACCACACCCGCCGCGCGCAGCCGGTCGGCGAGTTCGGCCTCCGCGCGCGCCGTCTCGGCGTACACCTTCAGAAACGCGCGTGCCCCCTCGCCGGCCGGGTCGGCGATGCGCGCGAGCGCCTCTTCGATCAAGGCACGGCTCGATGTCCTGCCAGACGCCAGATCGGCGCCGAGTTGCGAAACAGTCCACATTCGGTGGTTCCCTCGGCGCTACGCGCGCACGGCGTGGTGTGACGTGTTCGGCGATTCTCGCGGGCGCTTCGCGCCAACGTCAAGGCGAATCGGCTTGCCGCGAGATGGAAAACGCTGCGGCGCATAATCGACCATCCCACGCACGCCCCCGGTCTCCAATGCTGGCCGATGCCGCCCGACAAATCGCGTCGATGTTCTTCGGCGGAAGCTGTTTTCTGTGCCGCGGCGCGGCTGCGCGTGGCGCTGTGCTCTGCGCACCCTGTCAGGCCGATCTGCCAAGCCTCGCGGCGCTGCGTTGTCCGCGCTGCGCGCTGCCTGCCGAGGCCGGCGCGCTTTGCGGCCGCTGCATTGCGCACCCACCGCAGTACGATGCGACCGTCGCCGCGCTCGAGTACCGGTTCCCGGCCGACGCCCTGATCCATGCGCTGAAGTACCGCGGCGAGCTGGCGCTCGCGCCGTTCCTCGCCGGGCGCCTTGCCGCCGAAATTCCTGCCGGCGAATGGGTCGATCTCGCCATGCCGGTGCCGCTTTCGTCTGCGCGCATGCGCGAACGCGGCTACAACCAGTCGATGGAGATCGCCCGCTTCCTGCGCCCACGGGGTCGGCTCAGCCTCGAGCCGGCCCTGTGCAGCCGTGTGCGCGACACCCCGGCGCAGACCGAGCTGCCTTGGGCCGAGCGCGCGCGTAACGTGCGCAATGCGTTCCGCTGCGAGCGCGTGCTCGATGGCGTGACCGTGGCGGTGATCGACGACGTGATGACGACGGGCGCGACGCTCGACGCGGTGGCGGCGGCGCTCAAGCGCGCGGGCGCCGAGCGGGTCGTCAACTGGGTCGTCGCGCGCACGCTGCCGCCGACGGACGCCTGAACGGCTTGAACGCGCCGATGTTCGACATCGTTCTGGTGACGCCCGAGATTCCGCCAAACGCGGGAAACGTCATTCGTCTGGCGGCGAATACCGGTGCGCGGCTGCATCTCGTCGAGCCGCTCGGTTTCTCGCTCGATGACCGCCAGCTCAAGCGTGCAGGGCTCGACTACCACGACCTCGCGGAAGTGCGCGTGCATGGGTCGTGGCCGGCGTGCCGCGCGGCGCTCGCCGGCCGGCGGTTGTTCGCGTTCTCGACGCGCGGTGCGCGCCGCTACACGGATGTCGCCTACGCCGCGGACGATGTGTTCGTGTTCGGTTCGGAGACGCGCGGGCTGCCCGATGAAATGTTGGGCGCGTTCGATGCGGCGCGGCGGCTGCGCCTGCCGATGCGTGCCGAGAACCGGAGCCTCAATCTGTCGAACGCAGTTGCGGTTGTCGTCTTCGAGGCCTGGCGCCAGCTTGGATTCGCCGGCGCAGGTGAAAACACCTAGCGCGGGCCGGGCTTGACCTTTCCACGGTCGCATGCAAACTGCGCAGGCGCGCGTAGCGGCCGCGCCGCACGCGGAATCGACCAGGGGAATGCGATGTGGATTGGTCAAACTGTCGGGCCCAGGCGGCAACGCGGGGGCGGGTTCGGCTCCGGCAGCTGGCGCAGAGGCGGCGCCCGGTGAGCGACGCGCCAGGTAAAAAGGGCAAGCGGCCTACCACGGGCGCTGGCGTACAAAAGCCCGTGTACGGCGACAACGAAGTCACCGAAGCCCTGGCGAGCGACGATCTGCAGTCGCAGCTGCGCGACGTGCGCTGGGTTCTTACCCTGCAGTCAGGCTCGGCGGTGGGGTTCGTGCTGCCGCTCGAAGAAGGCGAAACCGTGCTCGGCCGCGCCCCCGATACGCAACTCCAGGTACATGACGAGAGCCTTTCGCGCGCGCACGCGGCGTTCGTTCTGAGCGAAGGCGTGCTTTCGGTGCGCGACTTAGGCAGCACCAACGGCACCTACGTCGATGGCAACCGGGTCACGGGTGAGCACAAACTGAAGGGCAATGAGCGCATCTGGCTTGGCTTGAACACGCTGGTGAGGATGCAGCGGATGGGCCCCAGGGAGCTCGCCGCGGCGCAGATGCTATGGGAATCCGCCACCGCTGACCCGCTCACTGGCCTGAACAACCGACGCTATCTCGAGCAGCGCATTCGATCCGAGTACGCCTTCGCCAAGCGCCACCAGCGCCCACTGTCGATGCTGGTTCTGGATATTGACAACTTCAAGCGCGTAAACGATACCTGGGGCCACATCGCGGGCGACGCCGTCCTGCGGGCCGTCGGCGCGTGCCTGACTTCAACGCTGCGCACCGAAGACGTGGCGGCGCGCTTCGGCGGCGAGGAATTCGTCCTCCTTCTGCGCGACGAGGACGCGGCCGGCACGCAGATCGCCGCCGAACGGATCCGGGCGCAAATCGAGAAAATGCGGGTGCCCTGGGAGGGGCGCTCGATTGGGGTGACCGTGAGCATCGGCCTCGCCACGTTTACGCCGGAGACGAACTTCGAAGACGGCGACGCGATTCTTGCGAGGGCCGATGCCTGTTTGTTCCGCGCCAAGCAAAGCGGGCGGAACCGCGTGGTTGCGGACGTTGCGGGTAGTTGACGGTTGACGCGCGCGTCGGTGAGATCGGCGCGGGCGCGGTTGCGCCTGCGGATACGCGCCGGCTAGCTGCCCGGTCGCTCGCTGCGCGGATCGCGCGCGAGCAGTCGTTCGACGGCGCCTTTCGGCGCGAGGCGTCCCTCGAGTACGTCGAGCACCGCTGCGGTGATCGGCATCTCGATTCCTTGCGCGGATGCGAGGCGCGCGGTTTCGCGCGCGCTGCGCACGCCTTCGGCGACATGACCCAGGCCGGCGAGCACCGAATCCAGGCTGTGCCCGCGCGCAAGCTCCAGGCCGACCCGACGGTTGCGCGACAGGTCGCCCGTCGCGGTCAGGATCAGATCGCCTGCCGCTGCGAGCCCTTGAAATGTTTCGGCCCGACCGCCGAGCGCGATGCCGAGCCGCGTGATCTCGGCCAGGCCGCGCGTAATGAGCGCCGCGCGCGCGTTCTGGCCCAGCGTCAACCCGTCGCACAGGCCGACCGCAATCGCAATGACGTTCTTCACCGCGCCGCCAATCTCGACGCCGACGAGGTCGTCGCTGGTGTACACCCGCAGCCGGCCGCCGTGCAGCTGTGCCGCCGCGCCGCGCGCGAACGCTTCGTCGCGCGCGGCGAGTGTCAGCGCACAGGGTAGGCCCTGCGCGACTTCGAGCGCGAACGAAGGGCCCGAGAGGGCGCCGCAGCGCGTGGTCGCGCCCAGGACCTCATCGAGAATCTGGTGCGGCAAGCGGCCGCTCTCCTGCTCGAAGCCCTTGCACAGCCATACCAACCCGGGCATCGGATCCAGCTTAAGCCCCGCGATTTGCGTCAGGAGTTCACGCATGCCCGCGACCGGTGTCGCAAGTAACAGCAGATCGGCGCCGGTGGTCGCAGCGACAAGGTCAGCACTGACGACGAGCCCGCCCGGAAATTCGATCTCCGGCAGGTAGCGCGCGTTGCACCGCGCGCGGGCCATGGTGTCGGCCTGCGCGCCATCGCGCGCCCAGAGCGTGGCGCCGTCACGCGTACCGAGCACGCAGGCAAGGGCCGTTCCCCAGGCACCGGCGCCGAGCACCGCGACCCGCTTGCCCGCCTCAGCCATCGTCCTCGCGGCTCAGCCTCCCCACACCTCGGTCGCGCGCAGGTACCCGTTCGCGCCATCGGCATGGCGCACGCGCAGCCACCCGCCGGGCGCGACATTGACGAGTTCCAGCGCGACGTTCTGCGCGACGACGAAGGCGACCGGCGCCTGGTCCTCGGGCCGCCGACGCACCTGCACCGATGCTGCAACGACCACCACCATGCGCTTGTTCGAGAGCTGGCGCTTTTCCACCCAGCTAAGCGTGCCGCTGTGGTCGCGCACCTTGGCCCAAGCCTCGAGATCGACGATCACCTCGAGCGGGTAGTGGCGCGAGACCACCCACATCGGCGTGGCCGCCCGCGAGGGCGCGTCGTACAGCACGACGGCGTCGGCGGCGACGCTGCGGAAATCGGCCGCCGCGGCCGGCAGCGCACCACTCCCCCAGAGCGCGCCGAGCACGACAACCCCGCCAAGCAGCGTGCGCACGGCGTCAGCTCGCAAGCTCGATGCGCGGGTCGGCGCCACCCTGCTGGGTGCGCTGCGCGTAGATCGCCTCGAACGACACCGGCGACAGCAGCACCTGCGGGAAGCCAGCGCGCGTCACCATGTCAGACACCGTCTCACGCGCATAGGGGTAAAGGATGGTCGGACAGCCAATCCCAAGCAGGGGATCGAGCTCTTCGGCAGGCACGCCGACCACCTGGAAGATTCCCGCTTGCACCACCTCGACCAGGAACAGCGTGCTTTCGCCCGCCCGTGCAGTCACCGTCACACTGACGGTGACCTCGAAAAAGCCCTCGCTGATCGCCGTGGATGCGTTCGCGATCTGGACCTCGAGCTGCGGTTGCTCGGCCTGCATGAACACCTGCGGCGCATTCGGCAGCTCGAGGGAAAGGTCCTTGACGTAAATCTTCTCGATCTGAAAGGTGGGTTCGCTGTCGCTCATGATGTGTTCCTTGCCCGGTGTTGTCGGTCAGTTTGGCGCGGACTGCCGGTGCGGCGGCGGTCCGCGTCGCGTTCACGCCGCCAGCAGCGCGTCCAGCTCGCCGTCGGCTTCCAGCTCGGTGAGCTCGTCGCAACCACCGACGTGGTGCGCGCCAATCCAGATCTGTGGCACCGTGCGCCGTCCGCATCGCTGCACCATCTCCTGGCGCCGCGTCGGCTCCATGTCGACGCGGATCTTCTCGAGGTCGTGCACGCCCTTTGCCGCGAGCAGCCGCTCCGCTCTGTGGCAATAGGGACAGCGGCCCGTGCAGTACATCACGACCCGCGCCATGCTACTTCTCGACCGGCAGGCCCGCTTCCTGCCACGCGGCGAAACCACCCGAGAGGTTGAACACGTTTGCATAGCCGTGCTTGCGCAGAATGGCCACTGCCTGCGCGGACTGGTTGCCCCGTGCGCAGTACGCGATGACCGGCTTCTGCTTGTTTTTGCGCAATTCGCCCGCCCGGGCCTCGAGCTGTGCGATGGGCACGTGCCGCGCGCCGATAATCTTGCCCTGCGCCACCTCGGCCGCCTCGCGCAGGTCGACCACGAGCGCGTCCTCGCGATTGATGAGCTGCGTGACGCGCAAGGTATCGACCCCCCCACCGCCCATGCCGCGGCGTACCAAAGGCAACATCAACATCACCCCCGAAACGACAGCCACCGCAATGAGGAGCAGGTTGTCTTTGGCGAACTCGAACATTCAGGCTGCGGCTCGGCCCGCGCTCATGGCAGCGCTTCACCGCAGTACACTTCGCGCATCATGCCGAGCAACTGCAGCGTGCGCGCGTCGCCAACGCGGTAATACACCCGGTTCGCGTCCTTGCGCGCACGCAACACGCCCTTGTCGCGCAAGATCGCCAGGTGCTGGGAAATATTGGATTGCGAGGTGCCGACAGCTTCGACAATGTCCTGAACGCTGACCTCGTTCGCGCCGAGCACGCACAGAATCTTCAGGCGCAGGGGATGCGACATCGCCTTCATGACCCGCGCCGCCAACTCAATGTGCTCTGCCTTCTCGATCAGCTCGAATGCTTCGCGCTTCATGGGTTCGCCGCCATCAAAGCGCGCATTATAGAATACGGCGTCGCGTCGGACGCCCCCGTATGACTGCACCCGTCTACCCCCTCGTCCTGCTGCGCCACGGCGAGTCGGACTGGAACCGCGAAAACCGATTCACCGGCTGGACCGATGTCGACCTCTCGCCGCGCGGCGTGATCGAAGCGCGCGCCGCGGGGGACCTTCTGCGGGCCGACGGATTCCGCTTCGATCTTGCCTACACCTCGGTCCTCAAGCGTGCCATCCGTACGCTCTGGCTCGCGCTCGATGCGATGGACCTGATGTGGATTCAGGTCGAACGGAGCTGGCGTCTGAACGAGCGCCATTACGGAGCGCTGCAGGGATTGAACAAGGCCGAAACGGCGGCGAAGTTCGGCGAGGCGCAGGTGCTCGCGTGGCGGCGCAGCTACGACACGCCGCCCCCTGCGCTCGACGCGGGCGATCCGCGCCATCCCGCGGGCGATCCACGCTATGCGCTGCTCTCGGCGGATGAGTTGCCGTTCACCGAGTGTCTCAAGGACACCGTTGCACGCGTCATGCCGTACTGGGAATCGACGATCGCGCCGTCGATCCGCGCGGGTCGCCGGGTCCTCATCGCGGCGCATGGCAATTCGCTGCGCGCGCTGGTCAAGTACCTGGACGGCATCAGCGACGCGGAGATTGTCGGCCTCAACATTCCGACCGGGGTACCGCTGGTCTACGAGTTGGACGCCGCGCTCAAGCCGCTGGGTCACCGATATCTCGGCAACGCCGACGACGTGGCGCAGCGCATCGCGACCGTGTCGACACAAGGCAAGGCGAAGGCCTGAGGCGCGCGTCCATCCCGTTCACCGTGCTTGGCGCGCTTTTCGTCGCGGCGGCAATCGCCGGCGGCGGCGCCGACGCGGCGTCACCGAAGGAAAAGACGCAACGTACGCAAAGTGCGCAGCGTGCAGCGCGGGCGCGCGATCTCGCCGATCTGCGCGAACGCATCGCCGAACTCACCGCCGCGCTCGAGAAAAAGCAAGCCTCGCGGCAGGAGGCACGCGATGCGCTGCGCGAATCGGAGCAGGCCATCTCGGAGGTCAATCGCGCGCTCGCGTCCCTCGATGACGAGGCCAAGGCCCTGCGCGCAGCGACGGCGACCGTCGATGTGCGACGGCGCGCGCTAGAGGACGAGATTGCCCACCAGCAGGCGGCAATTGGCCGCCTGCTCGCGACGCGTCATGCGGCAGGCGCACCCGATGCGTTGCGCCTCGCACTCTCGGGCGACGATCCGGGGGAGGTCGCACGCAAGCTCTATTACCTGTCGCAGCTGTCGCGCGCCGGCGCCACGATCATCGCGTCGTACCGGGCGAGCGTCATCGAGCTCGAGGCGCTGCGCGGCGAGGCAAGTACGAAGGCCGAACGGTTGGGCGAAATCCGGCGCACGCAGCGTGCCGATCGCACCCGCCTGTTCGCCGAGCAGCGCGCGCGCCGCCGCGTGCTCGAGAAGGTCGCCGTCGAGATCCGGCGCAGCCGCCGCGAGATCGGCGTGCTGCGTGCGGACGCGGCGGGCCTCGCCAAGCTGGTCGAGGAAATCGGCCGCGTGCTCGCCGGGCGCGACGCGAGCCGTGGCGTGCAAATCGTCAAGGTGCCCGAGCCGGGCGCCGTGGATGGCCCTTTCGCCGCGCAGCGCGGCCGACTGCGTTTGCCTGTGCGCGGGGAACTTGTCGGGCGCTACGGCGCTCCAAGAGGGGCTTCGGGCGCGAGTTCGAAGGGCCTGTTCATCCGCGCCACCGAGGGCGCGGCGGTGCGTGCCATTGCGCATGGCCAGGTGGTGTTCGCGGACTGGATGCGGGGCTTTGGCAACCTGCTAATCATTGATCATGGCGACGCCTACCTGTCGATTTATGCATACAACGAGGCGCTGCTAAAGCAGGTGGGCGACCCGGTCGCGATGGGAGAGCGGGTCGCGATGGTCGGGTCGACCGGGGGCAATGATCAATCGGGTTTATACTTTGAAGTGCGCCACATGGGTAAGACATTCGACCCCATGCAATGGGTCGACGCGAACTGACCGCTGACCGCGGCGCGCGGCTCGCCGTCGAGGAAAGGCATCATGGGACTCAAGCTTCGCAACATTGGACTGGTTCTGGCGGGCGCCTTGGCGGGCGTGCTGGTGAGTCTCAACTTCCAGGCAATCGCCGACCGGGCCGCGCGTGCGCCATTGCCGGTCGAGGAGCTGCGCGCCTTCACCGAAGTGTTCGGCGCGATCAAGCAGAACTACGTCGAGTCGGTCGGCGACAAGAAGCTCATCACCGAGGCGATCAACGGCATGTTGACCGGCCTCGATCCGCACTCGGCTTATCTCGACGCTGAGGCGTTCCGGGAACTTCAGGTCGGCACGCAAGGGCAGTTCGGTGGCCTCGGCATCGAAGTCAGCATGGAGGACGGTTTCGTCAAGGTCGTATCCCCGATCGAAGACACGCCCGCCTACCGGGCCGGCGTCAAGCCCGGCGATCTCATCGTCAAAATCGACGACACCCCGGTCAAGGGCATGACGCTTTCGGATGCGGTTAAGCGCATGCGCGGCAAACC
>JAQBBQ010000176.1:0-3954 GCA_032125995.1 Betaproteobacteria bacterium
CGTTGGCGATGCCACTGCGCTCCATCATCACGCCCATGAAGATGAAGGCCGGTACCGCCACCAGCACCAGGTTTTCCGCCGCCTGGCCCCAGATGCGCGGCAGGAAATTGAAAAATTCGATCAGCTTGAACGTGCCGATGAAGTAGCCGAGCAGGCCGAACAACATCGCCAAGCCGCCGAGGATGAAGGCAACCGGAAATCCCGAGAACAGCAGGGTGGCGAGGGTGACGAACATCAACAGCGACAGGTATTCCTGCGCCACGCCGAGCAATTCCTCGCGACCTTCGGCGTTCAGCCCCGCGACATAGGCATAGCCCGCGCCGAGCACGACCAGCAGCACGATCGCGATGACGTAGCGATTGAGCAGCCGGCTACCGATTTTTAGCAATAACTCCATCGCGCGACCCGGTATTCAGAATTCCAGTATTCGATGCCGAATGGTTTGCGTACTACAGCCCGAAAAAATGGCCGGGGCGCGCGACGCGCCCCGGCACGGGCCTTCTTCATTGCGGTGCGCCGCGAACGGCGCGCCCGCTCTCAGATGATTACTTCAGATAGGTCGGCTTGAGCGCCTGCGCCTCGCCCCAGACCTTGAAGCTCTTGCGGAATGCCGTGTAGCTGTCGTTGATCTTCTTGTAGGTCGCGTCCTTGGCCGAGAGCTCGGCCGACACTTCGACCCACGCCTTTTCGAACGCAGCGAGCTGCTCGTCGGTCCAGCGCCGGTTGGTGACGCCGTGCTTGCTGACGTTCTCGTTCATCGCCACCGGGTTGCGCCACTCGGTCTCGGCGTAGGTGTGCAGCACCGCTTCGCCCAGGCCCAGCTCGAGCAGCTTCTTGTAGTACTTCGGCAGTGAGTCGTAGGCCTTTTTGTTCATCAGCAGCTCGGAGACCGAAACCTGCTGATGCCAGCCCGGGAAGTAGTTGTTCTTCGCGATCTGGTAGAAGCCGAGTTTCTGGTCGATCGAGGGCATCGAGAACTCGGTCGCGTCGATCACGCCGCGCTCGAGGGCCGGATAGATGTCGGCGGCGGCGAGCAACTGGGTCGATACGCCCAGCTTCTGCATCACCTGCGCGCCGAGGCCGAAGAAGCGCATCTTCATGCCCTTCAGCTGGTCGAGCGACGTCACCTCTTGCTTGAACCAGCCCGAGGTCTCGGGGCCGATCGCGAAGCAGTTAAACGCGATCAGGCCGTGCTTGCCGTACATCTCGTTGCGGATCTCGTCGCCGCCGCCGAACATCTTCCACGCCATGTATTCGCCGAAGCTCGGACCGAAGGGCACCGCGGTGAAGAAGGACACGCCTGGCCCAAGCTTGCCGGCGTGGTAGCCCGGGGTGGTCCAGCACGAATCGACCGAGCCCTTGGAGGCGGCGTCGAAGCATTCGAGTGCCGGTACGAGCGCGCCTGGTTCGTAGAATTTGATGTCGAACTTGCCGTCGCTCGCTTCTTTGATGTTCTTCGCGAACCGCACGCCCGAAGTCCCCAGGTGGGGCAGGGTGCTGCCGAAGGCGCTTTGCATCTTCCACTTCACCTTCTTTTGCGCTAGCGCGCTGCCCGACACGGCGGCCATGGCCAGGGCCACACCCGCGGCGACGAGCTTAAGCGATGTATTTGCTTTCATGATTCCCTCCTCTCCATTGCAAGATAAATTCGGCGCCAGCGATGCAGCCGACCGGGCCTGTTGACTTACGCGGTCCGCGTCTGGGCTGCGGATCGGGGGGCCATAGTAATTCACCCCCACGGAATAAGACAATCCTATTAATTGCGCAGTGCGGCAGAGCGCCGGGCAAGTCCCATGCCCAGCGCGATCTCAAACGCCCGTTTGACTGCCAGGTCGTTCGCGATGCCCCGTCCGGCGATGTCATAGGCGGTGCCGTGCGCGGGGGTGGTGATCGGAATGGGCAGTCCGCCGAGCACGGTGACGCCGCGCTCGAAACCGAGCAGCTTGATCGCGATCTGGCCCTGGTCGTGATACATCGTCACGACCGCATCGAACTGCCCGTCGCGTGCGCGCAGGAACACCGTGTCGGCGGGAAACGGGCCGCTTGCGTCCAGGCCCTGCGCGCGCGCGGCCTCGACCGCGGGCGCGATGACCTCGATCTCCTCGCGCCCGTAGGCGCCGCCGTCGCCCGCATGCGGATTGAGCGCCGCGACGGCGATGCGGGGGGACGGGGTGCCGGCTGCGCGCAGTGCGCGGTCGGTGAGTGCGATCGCCTCGACGATGCGCGGCACGCTTAGAAGCGATGCCACCTGCGCGAGTGGCACGTGCGAAGTGACGCGCGCGTTCCACAGTCGGTCGAGGACGTTGAATTCGCCGTGCGGGCCTTGATGGCCGAGGAAATCCGCCGCGAAGCGCAGTTCGTCCTCGAATCGCATGCCCGCGAGGCGCAGCGCCTGCTTGTTGAACGGGGTGAATACGATTGCGTCGAGCGTGCCGTCGCGCGCCTGAGCGAGTGCATGGCTGAAGTTATCGAGCGCGGCACGCCCGCCCTCGGCCGAGACCCGGCCCAGGGGGATCGCGGCGGGGTCCGCGTTGGCGCGATCGTCGATCGTCACATCAGGTAACGTGACCTTCGCGATCTTCGCGCCGGCTGCGAGTTGACGCGCATCCCCGATTACCGTGACGACCGCCGACTGCGTTAGGTGCGCGTCGGCGAGCAGTTTTGCTGCGAGCTCGGCGCCGATCCCGGCCGGATCGCCAAGCACCAATCCGATGCGCGGGCGCTGCGCGCGCTCGCCTATCATCGATGCGTCAGACATTGCTTAAACCCCTTGCCGAGTGGCCATGACGCCCGACGACCTTCCGATCATCGACGCGCACCAGCATTTCTGGGACCTCGATCGCAACCGCCATCCCTGGTTGCAGGACGCGCCGCTAATCCCGTTTCGCTACGGCGACTATACGGCGTTGCGGCGCAACTACCTACCGGCGGATTTCCGTGCCGACTGCGCGGGTCATCGGGTGTTGAAAACGGTATATGTCGAAGCCGAATGGGATCCGCAGGACCCGGTCGGCGAGACGCGCTGGGTAAGCGCGCTCGCCGCAGCGCATGGCATACCGAATGCGATCGTCGCGCAGGCCTGGCTCGACCGGCTGGATGTGGCCGCAGTGCTCGCGGCGCAGGCTGCATTTCCACTGGTGCGTGGCGTGCGCCACAAGCCACGCGCCGCGGCCGCGCCCGCCGCGGTCGTGCCGGGGGTGCCGGGATCAATGGGCGATGCGCGCTGGCGCATCGGTTATGCGCTGTTGGAAGTCCACGGCCTGCATTTCGAGTTGCAGACGCCGTGGTGGCATCTCGCAGAGGCGGTCGATCTTGCGCGCAGCTTCCCGCGCACCCTGATCGTGCTAAACCACACCGGGCTGCCTGCCGATCGAAGCGCGGGAGGCCTTGCGGGATGGCGTGCGGCAATGCGGGCTTTTGCCGCGTGCAGCAATGTCGCGGTGAAGATCTCCGGGCTGGGGCTTCCCGGTCAGCCCTGGCGCATCGAAGACAACGGTCCGATCGTGCACGAGGTGATTGCGACCTTCGGCGTCGAGCGCTGCCTGTTCGCGAGCAACTACCCGGTCGACGGCCTGGTCGCGTCCTACGACACGATCATGGGCGGTTTCAAGCGCATCGTCGCCGACCTGCCGCGCGCCGACCAGCGCCTGCTGTTTCACGACAACGCGGCGCGGATCTATCGGATCGCGGCCTGAGTCGGTCCGCGATCCGCTCCGTTCGGACCTACTTCGTCATCTTGATCGATTTGTCGAGAAACCCGTTGGTGTAGATCGTCTTGACGTCGAAGGGCTTCTCGATCCCGACGTAGGTCTTCACCAGGTCGTAGTCGCTCGCCATGCGCTTGGGATCGAGCCAGCCAAGCGCGACTTCGCGCGAGATCTTGTCGCTCATCAGCACTTCGACCAGGCCCCAGTTGGTGCGCTCGTTGTCGAACTTCAACGCGCCGTTCGCGTC
>JAQBBQ010000177.1:0-37421 GCA_032125995.1 Betaproteobacteria bacterium
GGGCATGAAGAAAGGCGCGATCCTCGTCGACCATACGACCGCGTCGGCGATCGTTGCGCGCGAAGTGCACGCACGCGCGAAGGAAAAAGGCATCGGCTTCATCGACGCGCCGGTCTCGGGCGGCCAGGCCGGAGCGGAAAACGGCCAGCTCGGCATCATGTGCGGCGGCGAAGCGGCGGTCTTCGATAAGGCCAAGCCCGTCCTCGACCATTACGCCAAGAGCTGCGTCCTTATCGGCGCGCCCGGCGCGGGACAACTCACCAAGATGGTCAACCAGATCGTCGTCGCCGGCGTCGTGCAGGGGCTCGCGGAAGGCCTTAACTTCGGCCAGCGCGCCGGCCTCGACATCGAAAAGGTGATCGCGGTCATCTCCAAGGGCGCGGCGCAGTCCTGGCAGATGGAAAACCGCTGGAAGCCGATGAGCGAAGGCAAGTTCGACGGCTTCGGCTTCGCCGTCGACTGGATGAGAAAGGACTTGGCGATTTGTTTGGCCGAGGCGAACCAGAACGGCGCGCGCTTGCCGACCACGGCCTTGATCGACCAGTTCTACGCCCAGGTGCAGGCGCGCGGGGGCAAGCGCTGGGATACCTGCAGCCTGATGCAGCTACTGATCAAAGATTGAGGATGTAGATGGGCGCGAAGATCACGCCTTCACCCTGATCGGGCTTGGTGCGATCGTTGCGGCAATCTTCTGGCCGAGCGTGCCGGAGCAACCCATGACAAAGCGCATCGCGATCGCGCTTGTGATCCTGCTGCTCGCGCTGATCGGCTGGGTGGCGTTTCAATCGAGCGACATTTCTATCATCGTCAACGGGCAGAAGCTCACCGGCCCGGCGAAACTCGCCGCCGAAGGCTGGGGCCTGCTGGTGGCGGTCGTGGTGCTCTTTTGCGCAGCGATCCTGCTCACGTTCGTGTTCGCCGGAATCGGGCTGATGGTGCTTGGCGCGCTGGTGCTGGCCGCCCTGTTGGCGGTGTGGCTCGCATTCCCGTTCCTGCTGCCGCTGCTGATCCCGCTGTTGATCGTCTGGGTCTTCGTCGCGGCCTTGCGCGGCCGGGCGCATAGATAGCAGCACGCCGCCACCGCCTCCGTGCTGCGGTCGAACGACCCTTGCAGATCGTTTTCGCTCGCGTCCTGGTAGTGGGCGTTCTCGGTGGCCATGACCAGGTAGCGCTTGTTCACGACAGCCAAACCCTCATCGCGCCTTCCGAAACACGACAGTGAGATTGTTCGCCGGCATCTCGACCACCTCCGCAAGCTCGAACCCCGCAACCCCGCCTCGCGCGCGACGACATCCAGATCGCGGATCCCCCAGCGCGGATCGCGCCGACGTAGATCCTCGTCGAAGGCCGCGTTCGATGGCGCGGAATGCGCGCCACCGCGCATGAACGGCCCGTACAGGACCAGCGGCGCGTCTGGAGCAAGCAGCGCCTCCGCCCCGTAGAGCAAACCCAGGCACGCCTCCCAGGGCGCGATATGGATCATGTTGGCGCAGTACACCGCATCGACCGCGCCTACGGCAGAGGCCCAGCCCGCGCGCATCACATCCACCTCGAGTGGCGTCGCCACGTTAGGCAATCCTTCGTGCGCGGTCCACGCCGCAATCGAAGCGCGTGCATCCGGATCGAGATCGCTCGGCTGCCAGGTCAACCCCGGCAGCGCGCGCGCAATGAACATCGCATGCTCGCCCGAGCCGCTCGCGACCTCCAGCACGCGGGCTTCGGAAGGCAGCACGCGCTTCAGCACCTCCAGAATCGGCGCACGGTTCCTTTGCGCTGCGGAAGAAGACAGCCGGCTCATCGCATCCGATGCAGTTTCAAGGTCGCCAGCGGCCCGAGCAACCCGCCGAGCCCGAGTGTCGCCCACGCGAGACCCCAGGCAAACACATCCGCCGAACCCTTTCCGCCACCCGCGAGATCGAGCGTCCAGCCAAACACGACCGGACTCACCACGCCGGCGCCAAATCCCACCACCGAGCGCATCGCATAGGCAACACCCAGATAATGCGGCGGTACGCTTTCGGCGAGCACGGTCGAATGGGTCGATGAATCGGCGATACCGGCGAAGTTGTACAGGCAGGCGAGCGCGACGAGCAAGATCGCCGGCGCAAGCATCAGCCAGCCAATCGAAAACGACAATCCAAGGCTTACGCTCGACCAGAGCAGAATCGTTCGAGTGCGTCCCCAGCGGTCGGCCATGGTGCCGCCGACGATGCTGCCCCCGATGTTCGCGACGTAGGTCAGCGCGGCGAGCGAAAGCGCCGCCGCGGCTGCGGTCTTCGCCGAATCGCCACCCGCCATGAACGCGGCCGTCAGAAACGCAGGCAGCCAGGCCCACATCCCGAGCAGCTCCCAGTTGTGCGCGGTGTAGCCCCAGATCGAGAGCATCCCCTTACGGTTCCTCCACACCGCGGGCAGCGCGGCAACCATCGATTCGCCCGCCGGGCGGGGGTGGACGCGATTCGGCGTCGCGCGCGTGACGCGCAGCGACAGCAGCCACGCGGCGAGCGGCAGCGCGGCGATCGCCGCGAGTGCGGCGCGCCAGCCGGCAAACGTCAACACCAGCCCGGCGACCCCGAGCGCGACCGCATACCCGGCGCTCGAGGCAGCGATGAGCAATCCCATCGCGCGCCCGCGCCGCTCAGGCGTTACGTTGTCGTTGATCAGCGCGAGCACGGGGGTATAGGTGCCGCCCTGGCACAGGCCGGTGAGCGCGTGCAGCCACAGCGCCGAAGACAACCCGTCGGCGAAGGCGACGAAAAAGAACGGGCTCACCCAGGCGGCAACGCCCGTCGCGAGCCAGGCGCGCTTGGCGCCGTAGCGATCGGCGATGAAGCCGACGATGAAGAGCGAGGTCAGGAAACCGAGATGGAAAGACGCCTGGATGAGGCCGGCATCGCGGGCAGACAGGCCCCAGTCCTCGCGCACGAGCGGGAGGATCGCCGAATAGGCGACGAACCAGGTCGCCGAGAGCATCCGGCTCGCGCAGACGCCGGCGAGCCAGGCGCCGGAGCCCGGCGCGAGGCCCGCGCGTTCGGTCAAGCGTGGGCCTCGAGTCTTAGCGGAATGCGCTTGCGCCCGAAGGGTTTGCCGAACTTCGCATAACGTCCGGCGAGCCGGGTGCCGCAGGCGTTGCAGGCACCCTCTGCATCGAGGTGATAGGCGCGTATGTCGTACCAGTCGCGCACGATCACCACTTTCTCGCACGACGGACAATAGGTTGAACCGCCTGCCTCGTCATGCACGTTGCCGGTGTAGACGTAGCGCAGACCGGCGCGCAGCGCGATCGCGCGCGCGCGGGCGAGCGTCGCGGGCGGCGTCGCCGGCACGTCCGTCATCTTCCAATCGGGATGAAAGGCGCTGAAATGCAGCGGCACATCCATGCCGAGATGGCCGCGGATCCACCTGCACTCGGCCTCGAGCTCGGCGTCCGAGTCGTTCTTGCCCGGAATCAGGAGCGTCGTGATCTCGGTCCAGACCGCGGTCTCCTTGACCAGGTACTCGAGCGTGTCGAGCACCGGTTGCAGGTGCGCACCGGTGAGCTTGAAGTAGAACTCCTCGGTGAAGGCCTTGAGATCGACGTTCGCCGCGTCAATGCGCGAAAAGAACTCACGCCGCGGCACCGGATGGATATAACCCGCGGTCACCGCTACGGTCTTGATGCCCTTCGCATGACAGGCATCCGCGGTATCGAGCGCGTATTCGGCGAAGATCACCGGGTCGTTGTAGGTGAAGGCGACGCTCTTGCAGCCGAGTTTCTCCGCCGCCGCCGCGATGGCCTCGGGCGTCGCCGCATCCATCAGCGTGTTCATCTCGCGCGACTTGGAAATGTCCCAGTTCTGACAGAACTTGCAGGCGAGGTTGCAGCCCGCGGTGCCGAACGAGAGCACGCTCGAGCCCGGGTAGAACTGGTTGAGCGGCTTCTTCTCGATCGGATCGACGCAAAATCCCGAGGAGCGCCCGTAGGTGGTGAGCAGCATCTGCCCGCCTTCCATCCGGCGCACGAAACACAGCCCGCGCTGGCCCTCGTGCAAGCGGCAGTCGCGCGGGCAAAGATCGCACTGCACGCGACCATCGTCCAGTGCGTGCCACCAACGACCCGGGTGTTTGGATTCGGGGACCATGTCAGTGCGACGCGAAATCCGCTTCGCGCCATTTCATGACGCGATAGCGCGAGACCTTGCAACGTGCGAGGCGCGTGTCGGCAGGCAGCCCCGCCTTGGCAACGAGTTCGGCGAGGAATCGCCGTTTGTCCGGGAGCGTGTCCCAGACCTGCGGCAGGAAGGTCGCACGCTTGCCGTCCAATTCCACGATCAGCCCGTCCTCACCGGCGCGGATGGCATCCAGCAGTTCGGCCTCGTCCGCGAAGGCAATCGGCTTGGGCGTTGAGAGCAGCGAAACTTCGACCTGCGTATCGGCCCACTCGTCGGCGCTAAGCGGCGCAAAGCGGGGATCGGCGAACGCGGCGCCGATTGCATTGGCAATGACGTCGTCACCGAGGCCACGCCGCGCCTCGAGGCTGCCGATGCAGCCTCGCAGGCTGCCGCGGCGCATCAGGGTGACGAAGGTCGCGCCGGCCTGGCGCAACCAGGACGGCGTGTCGGTCCGCGGCGGCTCAGCCGCGCTGCCAGCCCCGTCGCCAAGACGATGTGCAATCGCGGCGCGCGTCAGCGCGATGAGCGTCCTGCCGGCGTCCACCGCCGACACCGGGGCGCCCTCGTAGAGGGCAAACGCGGAGTAGCCGACCACCTGATCGCGCCCGCCCGCGGTGTCGCCCGAATTGCAGGCCGACAGGAGCCGGATAGCCAATCCGCGCTGACGTGCGACCTCGAGCAAGCCGTTCAACGGCGTCGCGCCACAGGCTTGCTCGTGACGGATGTCGGTGGCCAGGGTTTCGATGCGCGCAACCGTTTCGCCATCGATGCGCGTCGCCTCCCGGTACGGATGGTAATGCGACAGATCCGTGCTGACGACGACGAGCGTCTCGGCGCCGCCCCACAGGCGCTGAATGACTTCTGCCACCTCGTCCACGCTGGCGTCACCGACCGCGAGTGGAACCAGCGCGAACGCGCCCAGGACGCGCTGCAGAAACGGCAATTGAACTTCGAGCGAATGCTCGAGCGCATGCGCGCGGTGGTTGATGACCACCTGTGGCAGGTCGGCGAGCGCCTGTACGGCGGCTCGATCGATGGGAATCCGGCCGAGCGGCGTTTCAAACGCCTCCGCGTCGGAGAGCGCCAGTCCGCGGACCGCAACGCGATGCACCGGACCGAGCAGAACGACCCGCGTGACGATGCCACGTGCCGGCGCTAACGCATCGTAGGCGTGCGCCGCGATCGGTCCCGAATAGATGTAGCCCGCGTGCGGCGCGATCACTGCCTTCGGGAACGCGAACCGCGGCTCGAGCACGTCGACGCCGTCGAGCAACTCGCCAACGTCGGCGGCGAGGTCGCGCGCATTGGCCGGATAGAAGGTACCGGCGACGGCGGCAGGACGTAGGGCGCTCATCATTCTAAGTTGGGGCCGAAGTTCACACGCAAAAGGCCCCGCTGAGACACTTTCTAGCCCTGCGGTTCAGCCTCGTCAAGCGATTCAATGATGCCCTGCAGTGCACGAATCACCGACTGGCGGCGCACCGCCTCGCGATCGCCTTTGAATCGACGCGTTTCACTGCGCACCGCACCGCTCGTTCGGCGCCACGCAAAGCACACCATACCCACCGGTTTTTCCACCGTCCCGCCGCTCGGCCCGGCGACGCCGGTAATTGCAACCGCCAGCATCCGGGCGCCGGATTGACCGCGCAAGGCTCCGAGGGCCATCTCGCACGCCGTTTCCTCGCTCACCGCGCCGTGGCGCGCCAGGGTTTCATCTTTGACGCCGAGCAATTCCTGCTTCGATTCGTTCGAGTAGGTGACGTAACCACGCTCGAACCAGTCCGAACTGCCCGCGATCGCCGTAACGGCCTGCGCAACCCAGCCGCCGGTACACGACTCCGCCGTCGCAAGCTTAAGGTGCTTGGTTTTCAGCCGCGTGCCGGCGAGCGTCGCGAGGGTCGTCAGGGCGTCAGCGGCCATCGAAGCAGACAAACGATCAGATCAACCAGAACGAAACGCGCCAGGCGACGGCGAGAACAAGGAGTGTATAGCCCGCTGCCAGCAGGTCGTCGAACATGACGCCGAAGCCGCCTTTGAAGCGTCGCTCGAGGTGGCGGATCGGCGCGGGTTTCAGCATGTCGAAGGCGCGAAACAGGACGAATGCGGCGAGTTGCCAGGTCCAGACGTTCGGCACGATCCACAGCACGAGCAGAAAAGCGACCACCTCATCCCAGACCATGGCGCCGTGATCGGCCGCACCGAGCGCGCGGCCCGTGACCGCGCAGGCCCACACGCCGATTGCGAACAACATGACAATAATTCCGAACAACGCGACTGGCCCGACCGCCGTCGCGAGCAGCCACCAGATCGGGACCGCGAGCAGCGTGCCGAACGTACCGGGAAGCACGGGCACCAGGCCGACGCCGAATCCCAGCGCGATGAAGTGCGCCGGGTGCGCCAGCGCGAAGGCCGGAGGCGGATGCTGTACCGTCATGCGAAGTGATCAAATCCCGCAGGGACCGCCATCGACTGTCCGGCAGCGTCAAGCACGACCAGCCGCGGCGGCGTGGCCTGGACCGCGCCGACCCGGCTGAGCGCGATCCCGAGTTCCGGCGCCAGCGCGGCGACGGCTGTACGCTCGCTTTGCCCCGCCGTGAACACCAGTTCGTAGTCGTCGCCACCCGAAAGCGCACAGCGCGCATCGAGCGCGGCGTCGCCGGTGCGTTCCCGCGGCAACTGGTCGTAGTGCACGAGCGCACCGACACCCGAGCGCTCGAGCACGTGGCCCAGGTCCGCCGCAAACCCGTCCGAGACGTCGATCGCCGCGCTCGCGACGCCGCGCAGGCGCTCGCCCAACTCGACGCGTGGCTCGGGCATCTCGAGCCGCGTACGCGCGCGCTGCGCCAACTCGGCATCGAGGCGCAGCTGCCCCTGCAGACTCGCGAGGCCAAGCGCCGCCAGTCCCAGCACGCCGGAAACCCAGATATCGTCACCGGGCCGCGCGCCTCCCCGCAGCAGCGCATGCGCCGCGGGCACCTCACCCAGTACCGTGACCGAAATCGCCAGCGGGCCGCGCGTGGTGTCTCCGCCGACCAGATCGACCTCAAAGCGTCCGGCGAGCGCAAACAGTCCCTCGGCGAAGGCAGCGAGCCAAGCTTCGTCCGCGGTGGGCAGCGCAATTGAAAGCGTCGCCCAGCGCGGCGTCGCCCCGACGGCGGCGAGATCCGACAGGTTGACTGCAAGCGCCTTGTGACCGAGCGCCTGTGGCGCGGCATCCTGCAGGAAATGCCGACCGACAAGGAGCATGTCGGTCGATACGGCGAGCACCATGCCCGGGTCCACGCGCAGCAGCGCGGCGTCGTCACCGATGCCCAGCAGCGTACGCGCACCGACGCGCGCCGGTCGCTCGAAGTACTGCCGGATCAGATCGAATTCGCTCGCCATCGCGCCGTGCGCGGGCGCACCCTCAGGCCGGCTGACGCAGCCGCGCGAATTCCACCGGTCGCACCGCCTGTGCGACGCGCTCGAGGACCCCGTTCACGAACCGGTGTCCCTGCTCGGCGCCGAACGCCTTGCCAAGATCGACCGCTTCGTTCAGCACGACTTTCACCGGCGTCTCGGGCTGCTCGGCGAGCTCGAGCGTGGCGATGCGTAGAATCGCGCGCTCGACGGGAGACAAGCTGTCAACGCGGCGATCGATGAGGTGCGGTGCAATCAATGCATCGAGTTCATCTGCGCGCTCGATGCTCCCCCGAATCAGCGTTTCCGCGAGCGCCGCGTCGGCGTAGGCGTAGCCCTCGAAGCTGCAGGCCTGGGCCAGCACGTCAGGCAGGGCGCCGCCGGCGAGCTGCCAGGCGTAGAGCGCCTGCAGCGCAATTTCGCGCGCACGCCGCCGTGCCGTCTTCATGTCGATTTCACCGCGTTCACGTTTTCACCGTTTTCACCGTTTTTACTTTCCGTGCTCCGCAAGATCGATGCGCAGCCGCGCCATCTCGACCACGACGCGCACGGCCTCGGCGCCCTTGTCGAGACGCGCCAGCGCCTGCGCCTCATCTTCTGTCGTCAGAATCGCGTTGCCCACCGGCAGGCCAAATTCCAGTGCGATGTCCATCACACCGCGCGCCGACTCGTTCGCCACGATCTCGAAGTGGTGCGTCTCCCCGCGGACCACGGCACCGATCGCGACCAGCGCGTCGAACCGCTCGGTCTGCGCCATCCATTGCAGGGCGAGCGGGATCTCGAGCGCGCCCGGAACGCTGGCATGGACGACATCGGCACTCTTGACGCCGAGCCGCTCGAGTTGGTCGGCGGCCCCCACCAGAAGCTTTGACACGATCACATCGTTGAAGCGGCTCGCCACAATCCCGATGCGCAGTCCCGCGCCATCCAGTCGCCCACGCCGCGCGCCCGCGACGAGTTGACCGGCCTGCTGAGCGTTTGTGCCCATCGCTTATTGCCTTCCGGCCGGCGCGCCACGTTCGGCGTAGCGCACCACCTCGAGGCCGAACCCCGCCATGCTCGGCATCTTGCGCGGCGCGGCCATCAACACCATGCGCCCGACGCCGAGGTCGCGCAGGATCTGCGCGCCGATGCCGTAGGTCCGCAAGGCCGCCGTCCGCACTTCGGCCGCATCGCGCGCCGCGCGCGGCGGCCCGCTCAGCCGCGCGTCCAGCATGGCGTCGGTCTGCGCGCAGTTCAGCATCACCATGACACCCTTGCCATGCTTCGCGATGGCACGCAGTGCCTCGTGAACGCCCCAGCTGTGCGTACCCGCGCCGGGCTCGAGCAGATCAACCACCGAGAGCGGCTCATGAACGCGCACCATCGCGTCGTCCTCGGGCCGCGGCGCCCCGCACACCAGTGCAATGTGGGTCCCGCCCGACGGGAGATCACGGTACACGACCATCCGGAAGCCGCCGCTCAGGGTCTCGATGTCGCGCTCGGTCAGGCGTCGGACGATCGATTCGTTCGCGCTGCGGTACTCGATCAGATCGGCGATGGTGCCGATCTTGAGTCCGTGGCGCCCGGCGAATTCGATGAGATCGGGCAACCGCGCCATCGACCCGTCGTCGTTCATGATTTCGCACAACACGGCGTTTGGGGTCAGCCCCGCGAGGCGGGCGAGGTCGCAGCAGGCCTCGGTATGCCCGGCACGCATCAGCACCCCGCCCGGCTCGGCGATGAGGGGAAAGACATGGCCCGGCTGCACGATGTCCTCGGGCCGCGCCTGCGGCGATCCTGCGACCTTGATTGTCAGCGCCCGATCCTGCGCGGAGATGCCGGTCGAGATGCCCTCGGCCGCCTCGATCGATGCCGTAAAGTTCGTGCCATGGCGCGACTGATTGCGCGCCACCATGGGGGCCAGGCCAAGGCGCTGCGCATGATCGGCGGTGATCGGCATGCAGATCAGGCCGCGGCCATGGGTGGCGAGAAAGTTGATCTTCTCCGGCGTCACGAAGTCCGCGGCAAACACCAGATCGCCTTCATTCTCGCGATCTTCGTCGTCGACGAGCACGACGATGTTGCCCGCCCGAAGCTCTGCAACGATTTCGACAATCGGGCTCACGGTGGTGGCGTCGCGACGCATGTTGCGATTATAGCGATGCGCCGTGCACCGCACGCGCCCAAAAACGGGGCGCAGCGCGCCCCGTCGGTTCAGTGCCGGCCCGCGCTTACTCCGGCGCCGCGGCCGGTTGGCCTTTCGCGGCCGGCGCCTTGCGGGTCGCCGCGCGCGAGGCGCCGATGCGTTCGCGGATCCGCGCCGACTTGCCGGTTCGTCCGCGTAGGTAATAGAGCTTGGCGCGGCGTACGTTGCCGCGGCGCTTGACTTCGATTCCCGCGATCAGTGGCGAGTACGCCTGGAAGGTGCGCTCGACCCCTTCGCCCGAGGACATCTTACGCACCGTGAACGACGAATTGAGCCCCCGGTTGCGTTTCGCGATCACCACGCCCTCGAATGCCTGCGCGCGCTTGCGGCTGCCTTCGACCACGGTGACGTTGACCACCACGGTGTCCCCCGGCGAAAAGTCGGGGATCGTCTTGCCGAGCCGCTTGATTTCTTCCTGCTCGATTTGCTGGATCAGATTCATTGTTTAGCTCCGTCTTCGTGTTCGCGCCGGAATTCTTCCAGCAACGCGCGTTCCTCTTCGCTCATCCCACTTAACCGCCTCGCTGCAAGCAACTCGGGCCGCCGCAGCCAGGTCCTACCCAGCGCCTGCTTCAGGCGCCAGCGCCGGATGTTCTCGTGATGCCCCGACAGCAGTGCCTCGGGTACCCGCTCGCCGCCCACGACCTCCGGCCGCGTGTACTGCGGGCAGTCGAGTAAACCGTTCACGAACGATTCCTCGGCTGCCGATTCCGCGTCGCCTAGCGCGCCGGGCAGCTGGCGTACCACCGCGTCGATCAGCGCCATCGCGGCAATTTCGCCACCCGAGAGCACGAAGTCCCCGATCGACAGCTCTTCGTCCACGCGCTGCAAGAGCAATCGCTCGTCGACGCCTTCGTAGCGACCGCATAGCAGCGTCACCGCCTCTCGCCCGGCAAGCTCGACCACCGTTGCATGGTCCAGCCGCCGACCCTGCGGCGAGAGGTAAATCACCTTTCCCACCGTCCCGCGGGCTGCCGACTGCGCCGCCGCCGCGGCGTCAAGCGCCCGCGCCAGCGGCTCGGCCAACAGCACCATGCCGGGCCCACCCCCGTAGGGACGATCGTCGACCGTCCGGTACGTGTCCTGCGTGAAATCGCGAGGATTCCACAACCCCAACTGCCAGAGCCCCCGCGCCAGCGACCGGCTGCTGATTCCGCTGTCAGCCACCGCGGCGAAGGTCTCCGGAAACAAGCTCACCACATCGAAGCGAATCACCTGCCGCGCCCCGGCCCACAACCGATCAGACTCACCAGTCTGCGTCCCACTGCACCTCGATCCTTCCGCGCTCGAGGTCGACTCGCGTAACCACCGTCGGCACCCAGGGAAGCAAACGCGTGACGTCAGCCTTGTCACCCTTGCCCTCGCCCTCGAGTTCCATCACGTCATGCGCGCCGTTCGAAAACAGCAGCTTCACCCGGCCGAGCGTAACGCCCGACTCGTTCACCACCTCCAGGCCAACAAGGTCAGCCCAATAATATCGCCCGGGTTCCGGCGCCGGGAGCGCACTGTGCGACAACTCCACCGCCGCACCGTTCAGCGCCTCGGCCCGCGTACGGTCGTCGATCCCTTGCAGCTTCGCGAGCAGCGTACCCGAATGCAGCTTGGTCTGTTCGATTGCGCATTCGGCGCCGCCCACCCACCACTGCAGCTGCGCTTGCAGGTCGGCCGGGTCGTCCACCGCCACCCGGATCCAGCCGCGCACGCCGTAGGCGCCCGCGACGCGTCCCATGGTTACGCGCGTGTCAGGCGGCCTTCTTGCCAAGCTGCTTGACGAGTCGCACCACGGTCGGTGACAGCTGCGCGCCCTTGGCCTTCCAGTGATCCACGCGCTCCAGATTCACGCGCAGCGCCTCGCGCCCTTCGGGCGCCTTCGGATCGTAGAACCCGACGCGCTCGATGAACCGACCATCGCGAGCGCGCCGCGAATCAGCAACGACCATATGGTAGAACGGCCGCTTGTTGGCGCCGCCGCGCGCCAGTCGAATGACCACCATCTTCGAAACCCCGCCTTACCGCGAAAAGGCGCGGATTATACGGGAAAAATCAGGGTATTGGTAAGCCTTCGACACGGTGGCAGACGCCGATGCGGCGCTCAGCGCATCCGCGGCGTCGGCCCGCGCACGCCGCGCAGCATCCGCGACAGTCCGCCGCCCTTCATCGTCTTCATCATCTTCTGCATCTGCTCGAACTGCTTGAGCAATCGATTGACCTCCTGCACGGGAACGCCCGCGCCCGTCGCGATGCGGCGCTTACGCGAGGCCTTGATGATTTCCGGCCGCGTGCGCTCGGTCCGCGTCATCGAGTTGACGATGCCCTCGATGCGCCGAATCTGCCGGTCGTCTTGCAGCTGCGCCGGGTTGATTTGCCCCGCGAGCTGGGCGGGGAGCTTGTCGATCAGCGAGGCCAAGCCACCCATCTTGCGCATCTGCTGGATCTGGGCCTTGAAATCCTCGAGATCGAAGCCCTTGCCCTTGTTGAGCTTGTCGGCGACGCGCTGCGCTTGTTCGACGTCGACCTGCTTGTGGGCCTCCTCGACGAGCGTGATGATGTCGCCCATGCCGAGGATGCGCGAGGCCATGCGCTCCGGGTAAAAGGGCTCGAGTGCGTTCAGCTTCTCGCCCGTGCCGACGAACTTGATCGGCGTGCCGGTGACCTGTCGCACAGAAAGCGCAGCGCCGCCCCGCGCGTCGCCGTCGAGTTTGGTGAGCACGACCCCGGTGAGCGGCAACGACTCGCCGAACACCTTGGCCACATTGACCGCGTCCTGCCCCTGCATCGAATCGACGACGAAGAGTGTCTCGACCGGCTGCAGGCACGTATGGAGTTCGGCCACCTCGCGCATCATTGCCGCGTCGATCGCCAGCCGTCCCGCCGTATCGACGATCAGCACATCGAAGTAGCGCGTCTTCGCGTACTCGAGCGCCCGCTGCGCGATCGCCAGCGGGGCTTCGTCGGGCGCCGAGGGCAGGAAGTCGGCCTCCGCCTGTGCCGCCACCGTCTTCAGCTGCTCGATCGCTGCCGGTCGGTACACGTCGCAGGAAACCAGCAGCACGCGCTTGCGATTCTCGATCAGCCAGCGCGCGAGCTTGCCGGTCGTCGTCGTCTTGCCCGAACCTTGGAGTCCGACCATGAAAATGACGGCGGGCGGCTGCGTCGCAAGGTCCAGCGCGACGTTTGCCTCGCCCATCAGACGCGTGAGCTCCCGGTGCACGACGCCGACCAGCGCCTGACCGGGCGTCAGGCTGCCGACCACCTCCGCGCCAAGCGCTTTCTCGCGCACCGCAGCGATGAAGTCCTTGACCACGGGCAGCGCGCAGTCGGCTTCCAGTAACGCGATGCGCACCTCGCGCAGGGCGTCCTGAACGTTGGCTTCGGTGAGCCGCGCCTCGCCGCGAATCGTCTTGACGATGCGTGCGAGCCGGCCGGTCAGCGTGTCGAGCATGGGTCGTGGCTTATGGGGCGCCGCCAATGAACGCGGCGACGCGGTGATACACTGATTTGATGCCCGATATTTTAATGCACGGCGCGGCAAGCGCTGCGTACGCCGGGCTCGCACTGCACTTCTGGAATACGCGCTGGCGCGCGCCTCATCCGACGCAACCACCCACGCAACCGGCGACTGGCCTGTTGCCCTGGGAACGCGCTGCGATCGTCGTTCCGCTCGCGTTGCATGGCTGGCTGCTGGCGCGCGCATTACTCCTCTCGACCGAGCTGCGCTTCGGCTTCGCGCAGGCGTTGTCGGTCATGCTTTGGCTGGGCGTACTCGTCTACTGGGTAGAGAACCTGTTGTATCGCCTCGACGGCGTCGAGCCGCTGGTGCTCGGCGCCGCCGCGTTGATGGTGCCATTGCCGGCGCTGTTTCCGGGGCTCGTGCTAAGCGATGCGCGCGTCCAGTCGATCGAATTCCGCATGCACCTCGTGCTGGCGATGATCGCCTATAGCCTGTTCATCATCGCCGTGTTGCACGCGACCCTGATGGCGCTCGTCGAGCGGCGCCTGCATCGTCTGCGACACGGCGTGGCGGACCACGAAAGCGGCGGGCCGCTCGAGGGCCCGCTGTCGCGCCTGCCGCCGTTACTCACGCTGGAACGGCTGCTGTTCAGGATCATTGCGCTGGCGTTTGGATTTCTCACCCTGACCCTCGCCACCGGGTTCATCTTCTCCGAGACGTTGTTCGGGCGCGCGCTGCGCTTCGACCACAAGACGCTGTTCGCGCTGCTGTCGTGGGTCGCGTTCGCGGCGCTTCTCGTCGGGCGCCATTTTTACGGCTGGCGTGGTCGGACGGCGTTGCGCTGGACGCTTGGCGGCTTCGTGCTGCTGCTGCTCGCCTACGTGGGAAGCCGATTCGTGCTCGAAGTCGTCCTCGGGCGCGGCTGAAGCGCGCCGCGCCGTATGGACTGGCTGGATGACTACGAACTGACGATCGAGGTCGTCGGCCTGCTCGTGCTGCTCGTCATGTCGGGGTTTTTCTCGATTTCCGAGACCAGCATGATGGCACTCAATCGGTACCGCCTGCGCCATCTGGTGAGCGAAGGCCACGGCGGTGCGACGCGCGCTGCCGCGCTACTCCGGCGCACCGACCGACTGCTCGCTGCCATCCTGATCGGCAACAACTTCGTCAACATCGCTGCGGCGACGCTCGCGAGTCTGATTGCGATCGATCTCCTCGGCCAGGGAAAGGTTGCGTACGCAGTGAGCACGGTCGCAACGACGTTTGTCCTCGTCGTGTTCGCCGAAATCGTGCCGAAGGTCATCGGCGCCACCTACCCCGAACGTGTCGCGCTGCCGCTCGCCTATGTGCTCGGCCCGCTGCAGCGCATGTTGGCACCCGTGGTGTGGTTCATGTATCTGTTCGCGCGGCCGCTGCTCCATCTCGCCGGCGTGCGCTCGGAAGCGAACCAGGAGGCGCAGCGGCTCACGCCACCGGAAATCCGCACGCTGGTTCTCGAGTCCTCGCGCTTCATGCCCAAGAAGCACGTCTCGATCCTGCTGAACCTGTTCGACCTCGGCAATATCACGGTCCAGGACATCATGGCGCCGCGAGCGAAGATCGAGTCCATTAAGCTCGACGACGATATGGCGACCATCGCACGTCAACTCGCCACCAGCTACCACATGCGGCTTCCGGTCTACCGCTCGAGCATGGGCGAAGTGGCGGGCATCCTCCACCTGCGCAAGGTGCTCGGCCTACTGCATGCCGGCGAACTCGACCGCGGAGCACTCGAGCAGAGGCTAAACGAGCCGTACTTCGTGCCCGCCTCCACCCCCGTCTTTGCCCAGTTGCAGTATTTCCAGGAAAACCGCGAGCGCCTGGCACTCGTCGTCGATGAGTACGGCGAGGTGCTGGGACTGGTCACGCTCGAGGACATCATCGAGGAGATCATCGGCAAATTCACGACCTCATTGCCGTCGGCGGCCCCAGCGCTGGCGTGGAACGATCAGGGCAGCGTGCTCGCAGAAGGCGGGATGACGGTGCGCGAGATCAACCGCGCGCTCGGACTCGGGCTGCCGACCGACGGCCCGAAAACGCTGAGCGGACTGGTGCTCGAGCACCTACAGGACATTCCAGAAGCCAATGTCTCGCTGAAAATTGACGGCGTGCCGATGGAGATCGTCGCCGCCCTCGGGCGGGTGGTGAAGACCGTCCGCCTGTTCCGCCCCCAAGCATCCGCCAGCCCTGCGGAGCCGGAGTAACGCCAGGGCCCTTCCGTAGGGGCTCCAAAAACATGGAAAAACGCACAAACTCAGTCCTTTACAGCTGAAACCTGAGGCTTTACAAAACCTCTCCTGCGAGGCATCATCGGACACTGTCTCAAGGTGTGAGTACACCAGAGGAGCAGCATGGCAACGAGGGCGGCGGCGGTAGCGAGACCCAAGGAGTTTGTCTTCAACTGGGAAGGCAAGGATCGCGCTGGCAAGATGTTGCGCGGCGAATTGCGCGCGCCGGGCGAAAACGTCGTGCAGGCCACGCTGCGGCGTCAAGGCATCCTGGTGCAGAAGATCCGCAAGCAGCGCATACGCGGCGGCGGCAGGGTGTCCGCCAAGGACATCACCCTGTTCACGCGGCAGATGGCCACCATGATGAAGGCCGGCGTGCCGCTACTGCAGTCGTTCGACATCGTCGGCAAGGGCGCGTCCAATCCCGCGGTCGGCAAACTCCTGATGGACGTAAAGACCGAGGTCGAAACGGGCTCCACCCTGGCCGCGGCATTTCGCAAGTACCCGCTGCATTTCGATGCACTGTTTTGCAACCTCGTGGCCGCGGGCGAGCAGGCCGGTATCCTGGAGAGCCTCCTCGATCGTCTGGCGACCTACAAGGAAAAGATCCTCGCGATCAAATCCAAGATCAAGGCCGCGCTGTTCTATCCGATCTCGATCGTCGTCGTCGCGTTCATCATTACCGCGGTGATCATGATCTTCGTGATCCCGGCGTTCAAGCAGGTGTTCGAAAGCTTCGGCGCGGACTTGCCGGGACCGACGGTCTTCGTCATGACGGTCTCGGACTACTTTGTCGAGTACTGGTACCTCATCTTCGGCGTGCTGGGTGGCGGCCTCTACGCATTCTTCTATGCGTGGGCACGATCGCTCGTGGTGCAGATCTTCATGGATCGGCTGGCGCTGCGCGTGCCGGTGTTCGGCGAAATCATGCGCAAGTCGACGATCGCGCGCTGGACACGCACGCTATCGACGATGTTCGCTGCCGGGGTACCGTTGGTGGAGGCGCTCGAATCGGTGGGCGGCGCCTCGGGCAATTACGTCTACATGGTGGCGACAAAGCAGATTCAAAACGAAATCTCGACCGGTACGTCGCTCACCGTCGCGATGCAGAACGCAAACGTATTTCCTTCGATGGTCATTCAGATGGTCTCGATCGGCGAGGAGACGGGTGCGCTCGACTCGATGCTGAGCAAGGTTGCCGATTTTTACGAGGCCGAGGTCGACGACGCGGTTGACGCGCTCTCATCGCTGATGGAGCCGATGATCATGGTTGTGCTCGGTACGCTGATCGGTGGCATGGTGGTCGCCATGTACTTGCCGATCTTCAAGCTGGGCCAGGCGATCTGAACGCGCGGTTGCTGCGTCGCGCGGGATGACCGCGCTCGGCTGGGTCGCCCAGCCCTCCATCTTTCCCTGGATCGCGCTCGTGTTCGGGCTGTGCATTGGCTCGTTCCTGAACGTCGTCATCCACCGCCTGCCCAAAATGCTGGAGCGCGACTGGCGCGCGCAGTGCGCCGAGCTCGAAGGCCGCGAGCCGACCCAGGACCCGCGCTACAACCTGATCGTGCCCCGCTCACGTTGCCCGAGCTGCAACAAGTTAATTACCGCGCTGGAAAACATACCGCTCATCAGCTGGGCGGTGCTGCGCGGGAAATGCACCGGCTGCGGGGCGCGCATCAGCCTGCGCTATCCGATCGTCGAGCTCGCCGCGGGACTGCTCGCGGCCACTGCCGCCTGGCGCTTCGGATTTACCCCCGCCGCCTTCGGCGCGATGCTGCTCTGCTGGACCTTGCTCGCCGCCGGCGCGATCGACCTCGATACGCAATTGCTGCCCGACGATCTCACGCTTCCACTGCTGTGGGCCGGGCTGCTGTTCAACCTGTTCGGCGCCTTCGTGACGCTGAAAAGCGCCGTCCTCGGTGCGATCATCGGCTACCTCGCGCTGTGGCTGATCTACTGGGCGTTCAAGCTCGCGACCGGCAAGGAAGGCATGGGCTACGGCGACTTCAAGCTGCTTGGCGCTCTGGGGGCGTGGCTCGGCTGGCAGGCCCTGCTGCTGGTCATTTTGCTGTCGTCCCTCGTCGGCGCAATCACGGGCATCGGGCTGATGGTGTTGGCGCGCCACGGACGCGAAAAGCCGATTCCCTTCGGTCCCTATCTGGCTGCGGCCGGCGTGATCGCGCTATTCTGGGGACCCGAGATCGGGCGCCGCTGGCTACCGCTGGCCGGTTGATGGGGCGCCGACCGGTCGGGGGCATGCCCTACGTGATCGGGCTGACCGGCGGGATCGGCAGCGGCAAGAGTGCTGCCGCGGACGAGTTTTCCCGCCTCGGGGCGACGGTCGTCGATACCGACGCGATCGCGCATGCCTTGACGGGTGCCGGCGGTGCCGGAATCGAAGGCGTGCGCGCGTTGTTCGGCGCCGACTGTATCGACGCCTCGGGCGCCATGGATCGGGCGAAAGTGCGGGCGCGGGTGTTTTCCGAACCGTCGGCGAGAAAGCGGCTGGAGGCGCTGCTGCATCCCATGATCCGCAAGGAATCCGCGGCGCGCCTCGCCGCCGCGAGCGGCCCCTACGCGGTACTCGTGGTACCGCTGCTCGTCGAATCGGCCAATTATCGCGAGCGCGTCGATCGCGTGCTTGTCGTCGACTGTCCGGTCGATGTGCAGCTCGCACGCGTGCGTACGCGCAGCGGCCTCTCCGAGGAGGAGGCGCGCCGGATTATCACGACCCAAGTGAGCCGCGAGGCGCGATTGGCAGCGGCCGATGACGTGATCGACAACAGCGACACGCTCGATGCCCTGCGCGACCAGGTGCGGCGCCACCATGCGCAATACCTCGGCTACGCCGCTGCGTGTCAAACCGGGCCGGGCAACGTCGCTGGCGCCTAGTGGGACCCGCGCTATTCGGTTGTCATGTCAACGCAAATCCTTCAGAATTCAACGAGTTTCCGACCGCCGACTGACCGGGACGGGTCCGTGATCACCTACGAGTACCCTCTCAACGAACGCATCCGGACGTTGTTGCGCCTGGAGGACTTGTTCGAACGCTCGCGCTACTTCATCGCGCGCGCGGGCGCGCATGACCACCACATGGCGCTGATCACGCTGTTCGAGATACTCGAGGTCGCGGGTCGCGCGGACCTCAAGTCGGATTTGTTGCAAGAACTCGAGCGTCAAAAACAGGTTCTGCTTTCGTTCCGCAACAATCCGGAGATCTCGGAGGAGGCGCTCGACAGCGTGCTGCGCGATATCGAACAAGCGTCCAGCGCGATTCTGGCGATGACCGGAAAGATCGGCCAGTACCTGCGCGAAAACGAGTGGTTGATGTCGATCAAGCAGCGCACGGGGATTCCGGGCGGGGCCTGCGAATTCGATCTGCCGTCCTTCCACTATTGGCTGCACCGACCCGCCGAAGAGCGCATGGATCAGCTTGCCGACTGGACTGGGCCGCTGCACCCGCTGCGTGACGGCACCGCCATCATCCTGCGTATCCTGCGCGAATCGGGCAAGCCGCAGACCGCGAGCGCAGCGCTCGGCACCTACCAGCAGATGCTCGGCGGCAAATCCGCCCACATGATGCGGGTGCGGCTGGCCGAAGACGTCCCCTGTGTACCGGAAATCAGCGCGAACAAATACGTGCTGAACGTGCGCTTTCTCCAGCAGAGCAGTGGCGACAATCCGCGTCCCCACACGCCGGAGTGGGACGTCGATTTCGAACTGACCTTCTGCACGCTTTGAGCAGGAGCACCCCACCCTTCGTCGCCTGTCCGCGCTGTGGGGCGCCTGCGTTGTTTGCCGCCGAGAACACGTGGCGCCCGTTCTGCAGCGAACGTTGCAGACTGATCGACCTGGGCAACTGGGCAAGCGAGAGCTACCGCGTGCCTGAGGAGGTCGCATCGCAGCCCGACAGCGAAGAATCGGACGACGACGCGGCCGAAGCGCGCTAGCGCCAGCTACCCGAAATCATCGCGAGTCCGTGGGCGCCGTGGCGCCACGCACAGTCTAGGTCCTGGCGTCGCATTCCCCCGATGGCGTAAATCGGCAACGGCGCGCCGCGCGCAAGCGCGGCGAACCCCGGCCAGCCGAGCGTCCGCGCACCGGCGTGCGATGGCGTCGGCATCACCGGCCCCAGCACCGCGAAGTCGAACTCGAGCCGCATCGCCTGCGCGAGTTCCGCCGCGCCGTGGCATGAGGCTGCCGCGAGCAGCCCCGGCGGGCGCGCCGACATCGCCATCAGGCTGCGCGCACGAACATGCACGCCGTCGGCGCCGACGCGATGCGCCAGTCCGGCATCATCGTTTATGAGGACCCTTGCGCCGACGCGGTGCGCGCGCGCCACCACCTTGCGCGCAAACTCGACGCGGGTCGGTCGATCCAGTCCGTGGTCGCGGACCTGCAGCAACCGCAGCCCCGCGCCCAAGCGCTGGTCGAGACCTGCGAGCTGGGCCTCAACGCCCAGCGACTCGGCACTCGTGATGGCATATTCGTCCGGCAGCGCGAGCGCGGCGAGCACCGGCGCGTTAGCGGGAAGCATCGGCGTCGCCATCGGCTCATCCAGGCGCTGCCAGCGGATGCCCTGCGACTCCTTCGAATGGGGTTCGCCGCGCCAGTCGAACACGCGATAGAAATGCAGCCGCACCGTCGCGTGCGGATAGGCGAACACACGCGTGATCCAGGGCACCGCCGATACGACCTCGATGCCCAACTCTTCGTGCAACTCGCGCGCCAGCGCCTGCTCGAGCCGCTCGCCGGGCTCGACTTTGCCGCCCGGAAACTCCCAGTAGCCGGCGTAAACCTTGCCCTCGGGCCGGCAGGCGAGCAGGAAGGCCCCGTCCGGGCGCTGCACCACCGCCGCCGCGACATCCACCACCGTGCCCACCGTGCCCACCGTGTCCAGGTTGCCGCCGTCGCGCCGCACCAGCACCGCGTCGGGCGCGACCTAGCGCTTCTTGCCGGTCCCGCGGCGCCGGCCGGCGCCGCTTTCGGTCAACCGGCGACCCGCCCAGTCGCGCGCAAAGTGGTAGCCGACGCGGCCACTGCGCGATCCGCGCTGCAGCGCCCACTGCAGGGCCTCTTCGCGCGCCTGCGCAAGGTCGGCGGCGCCGCAACCAAAGCTCTTCAGCCAGTGCGCGACGATCGCGAGATACTCGTCCTGGTCGAACGGATAGAACGTGACCCACAAACCGAAGCGCTCCGAGAGCGAAATCTTCTCTTCGACGCTCTCGCCAGGGTGGATCTCGTCGCCGACGTACTTGGTGGCCAGATTTTCCTCCATGTACTCGGGCACCAGGTGGCGTCGGTTCGAGGTGGCGTAGATCAGCAGATTCTCGGATGTCGTCGAGATCGAGCCATCGAGCGCAACCTTGAGCGCGATGTAACCCGCGTCCCCGGCCTCGAAGCTCAGATCGTCGCAGAACAACAGAAACCGCTCAGGCCGCGTCGCAACCGCATCGGTCACCTGCGGCAGGTCCTTCAGTTCATTCTTCTCGATCTCGATGAGGCGCAGACCCTCGCGCGCGTACTTGTTGAGCAGCGCCTTCACGATCGACGACTTTCCCGTCCCCCGCGCCCCGGTGAGCAAGACGTTGTTCGCCGGTCGGCCGGCGAGAAACTGGCGCGTGTTCTGCTCCACCTTGCCGATCTGGGCACCGATGCGCTGCAGGTCTGCGAGGCGCATGCGGTGCACATGGCGCACGGGTTCGAGCCGGCCGCCGCGATCCAGCCCGCTACGCCGGCGCCAGCGAAACGCAATGCTCGCGTTCCAATCGACGGGCGAAGGTGCGGGCGGCAACAATGCGCCCAGGCGTTCGAGCACCGCATCCGCCTGGCGCAGAATCGCGTCTAGATCTCGTTTCATTTTCATCCTAGGTCCGATACTCCGCATTGATTTTGACGTAGTCGAAGGACAGGTCGCAGGTCCATACCGTGGCCGTCGCATCGCCACGGCGCAAGGCCACGCGCACCATGAACTCCGGCTTGCGCATCGCGGCAATGGCGCTCGCCTCGTCGTACGCCGGATCGCGCGCGCCCCCTCGGGCCACCTGAATCTCGTCGAGAAACAGATCGATCGCGTCGGGATCCAGGTCCGCCACACCGGCGTAGCCAATCGCAGCGAGAATGCGTCCGAGATTCGGGTCGGAGGCAAAGAAGGCCGTCTTGACGAGCGGTGAATGCGCGATGGCATACGCACACTTGCGGCACTCAACCTCGTCGCGCCCTTGGTCGACGCGCACGGTCACGAACTTGGTCGCACCCTCGGCGTCTCGCACGATCGCCTGCGCAAGACGCATCGCGACGTCGTCGATTGCCGCACCGAGCGCGTGGAGGTCAGCCGCGTCACCGGCGGCGATGCCGGATCCCCCGCTCGCCACGAGCATGAACGCGTCGTTCGTCGACATGTCGCCGTCGACCGTAATGCAGTTAAAAGAGCGCGCAGCGGCTGCACGCAGCAGTCGGTCCAGGTCGGGCCGCGTCACCGCGGCATCCGTGGCCACGAAGGCGAGCATCGTCGCCATGTCCGGCCGGATCATCCCGGCCCCCTTCGCAATGCCGGTCACTCGCACCTCGCCGCCCGCCAGCGTGACGCGACGCGAAACCGCTTTCGGCACCGTGTCGGTCGTCATGATCGCGTCCGCCGCCAGGGCCCAGTTCCCCGGACGTAGGTCCGCCACCGCCGCCGGCAACGCGGCGAGAATCCGCTCGGCCGGCAGCGGCTCCATGATTACGCCGGTGGAAAACGGCAGCACCTGCTCAACCGCACAGCCCAGGGCACGCGCGACACCCTCGCACACGGCGCGCGCACGGACAACGCCGTCCGCACCGGTGCCCGCATTCGCGTTTCCGGTGTTCACCACCAGGGCGCGCGGGTCCCAGCCGGCGCCGAGGTGACGCCGCGCCAGCGTCACCGGCGCGGCGCAAAACCGGTTGCGCGTGAACACCCCGGCAGCGGCGCTGCCCGGCGCGAGCCGCATCACCATCAGATCACGCCGACCCGACTGCCGGATGCCGGCCATCGCAGTGCCCAGCTCCACGCCAGCGACCGGATCAAGCGCGGCAGGATCAGGCGGGTCGAGGTTGACGGCCATGCGCGAAGACCGGAACAGTGACGGGGCTATCGAGTCCGGCGTGCGCGAGCCCGAAGGCTTCAGATCAGCCTGCCGTGACAGTGCTTGTACTTTTTCCCTGAACCGCAGGGGCAGGCCTCGTTGCGCCCAACCTTCTGCGTGGGACGCACGCGGGGCTGCACCTTCTTCGAATCATCCGCGACCGCATCCAGTGCCTCGGCATAGTCTGCATGCTGCAGGCGCACGTTCTCGACGTGTTGCAGGTCGTCGACCGGCGGCACCTCGGTAGAGGCCCGAATCTCGACCGTCAGCAAGGTCTTTGTCACTTCGAGCTTGACCGCTTCAAGCATGCCACCAAAGAGTTCGAACGCTTCCCGCTTGTATTCCTGCTTGGGGTTCTTCTGCGCGTAACCTCGCAGATGAATACCCTGGCGCAGATGGTCGAGCGCCGCGAGGTGCTCGCGCCAGTGCGAATCGAGAATCTGCAGCGTCACATAACGCTCATACTGGTGAAAGGCCGGCGCAGCCTCGGTAGGAACCTTTTCGCGGTATGCCGCATGCACGCGCTCGATCACGCGCTCGAGGAGCGTTTCTTCGTGCAGGTCCGGCTCCGCTTCGAGCCAGGACCGGATGGGCAGATCGAGCGTCAATTCCGCTTTCAGCGCCGCCTCGAGCCCCGCCGGATCCCATTCGTCCTCGACGCTTTCAGGCGGCACATACTGCCTGAACATATCGGTTGCCACGCCGGCGCGCAGATCGGCAATGCGCGCCGACACGTCCTCAGAGTCGAGCAGCTCATTGCGCAGCGCATAGATGGACTTGCGCTGGTCGTTCGAGACGTCGTCGTACTCCAGGAGCTGCTTACGCATGTCGAAGTTGCGCGCCTCGACTTTGCGCTGCGCGCTCTCGATCGACCGGGTCACCATGCCGTGCTCGATCGGCTCGCCCTCGGGCATCTTGAGCATCACCATGATCCGGTTGATGCGCTCGCCGGCAAAAATCCGCAGCAGATCGTCTTCGAGTGAAAGGTAGAACCGAGACGATCCCGGGTCGCCCTGGCGGCCCGCGCGACCCCGTAGCTGGTTGTCGACCCGCCGTGACTCGTGACGCTCGGTGCCGACGATATGCAATCCGCCTGCCTGAATGACCTGGTCGTGCAATTGCTGCCATTCGCTCCGCAGCTGCTCGACCTGGCGCGTCTTCTCCTCGGGCAAAAGGTTCTCGGTCGCATCGATGAACTCGCATTGCTTCTCGACGTTGCCGCCGAGCACGATATCGGTGCCGCGGCCGGCCATGTTCGTCGCGATCGTGATCATCTTCGGCCGTCCAGCCTGCGCCACGATCTCCGCCTCCCGTGCATGCTGCTTTGCATTCAGCACCTGGTGTGACAGCTGCTCTTTTTGCAGCATGGCGGACAACAGCTCGGAGTTCTCGATCGATGTCGTGCCGACCAGCACCGGCTGCCCGCGCTGTTCGCAGTCTCGAATGTCCTCGATGATCGCCTTGTACTTCTCCTCGCCCGTGCGATAGACCTGATCCAGGCGGTCGTCGCGAACCATCCGCATGTGCGTCGGCGCGACCACCGTTTCGAGTCCGTAAATTTCCTGGAACTCGTAGGCCTCGGTATCGGCCGTCCCGGTCATCCCCGCCAGCTTGCTGAATTGGCGAAAGTAGTTCTGAAACGTAATCGAGGCGAGCGTTTGATTTTCGTTCTGTACCGCGACGTTCTCCTTGGCCTCGACCGCCTGGTGCAGACCGTCCGACCAGCGCCGGCCCTGCATGAGGCGGCCCGTGAACTCATCCACGATCACCACCTCGCCGTTCTGCACGACGTAATGCTGGTCGCGAAGAAACAAGTGGTGGGCACGCAAGGTCGCATACAGGTGGTGCACGAGGTTGATGTAGGCCGGTTCGTAGAGACTGGCGCCCTGCGGCAGCAGGCCCACGCGCGCGAGGATCTCCTCGCCCTTCTGATGGCCCGATTCCGAGAGCATGACCTGGTGGTTCTTTTCGTCGACCCAGAAATCACCCGCGCCGGCCTCGTCTTCCTGCCGGGACAGCAGCGGCGCCACTTCGTTCATGCGCAGATAGACTTCGGTGCGGTCCTCGGCCTGTCCCGAGATGATGAGCGGCGTGCGCGCTTCGTCGATCAGGATCGAATCGACCTCGTCGACGATCGCGAAGTGCAGGCCGCGCTGAAACCGTTCTTCGACGTGCATCGCCATGTTGTCGCGCAAGTAGTCGAAGCCGAATTCGTTATTGGTACCGTAGGTGATGTCCGCAGCGTAGGCGGCGCGTTTTTCGTCGGGCTCCAAGTTAGGAATATTGACGCCAACGGTGAGCCCGAGGAAGCCGTAGAGTTTTCCCATCCACTCGGCGTCGCGCCGAGCGAGATAGTCGTTTACCGTAACGATGTGCACGCTCTTGCCGGAGAGCGCGTTTAGATAGGCGGGCAGCGTCGCAGCGAGCGTCTTGCCTTCGCCGGTGCGCATCTCCGCGATCTTGCCATCATGCAAGACCATCCCGCCAATCAACTGAACGTCGAAGTGGCGCATGCGCAGCGTACGCTTGCCAGCTTCGCGGACCACCGCGAATGCCTCGGGCAGGAGCGCCTCGAGCGCGGCCGCTTCGGTCTCGGCGCGCTGCTCGGCCGGCGCGTCCACGGTCCGCTCGGCGAAGCGCTGGCGGAATTCATCGGTCTTGCCGCGCAGCGCCGCATCGGCAAGCGCAGTGATCTCCGGTTCGAGCGTATTGATCCGCGCGACCACGCGTGAGTACTGCTTAAGTAGCCGGTCGTTGCGGCTACCGAATATCTTCGTGAGAACGTTGGCCATCGTGACGTCGTAACCACGCTACTGCGGCGCGCGGACGGGCCGACACGCGAGCGTGGGCCGGACCTGACTGGATCCGGCGAAGAATCAAGATGTTAACACGCGAAACCGGTCGGCTTCGTCCAAGACCCGTGCTCAGCGCGATTTTGCGGCCGTCGCCTTCGCATGCGCCCGCGGCGCGACGCTGTGGCTCTTATTGACCTTTGCGAGGAAGCGCATCGGGTTCTGCGGCACGCCCTTGTAACGGACTTCGAAATGCAGGTGCGGTCCCGTCGAGCGGCCGGTCGATCCGACAATCCCCAATTTCGTTCCCCGCTGCACGACCTGGCCCTGCTTCACGAGCAGCTTCGCGCAGTGCGCATAGCGCGTCACCAGGTCGTTGCCGTGGTCAACGTCGATCGTGTACCCGTACTGCCGGTGGTAGCCGGCAAAACTGACAACCCCATCGGCGGCCGCGAGAATCGGCGTGCCGCGCTCGGCGAGGAAATCGATGCCTTCGTGCAGGGTGCGCTGCCCGGTGATCGGGTCGATGCGCATGCCAAAGCCCGACGCATTGTAGGGGGCGCTCACCGGCATCAGGCTCGGGCGCAGCTTCTTGCGAATCGCCTCCTCGAAAAGCCTCGCCTCGAGTACGCCCAGCATGTCGCCGCGCGATTCCACATCGCCCACCAGCGCCTGTAGGCGCTCGTTCAGCTCCACCAGCGTGAGGTCCTGGGGCGGCAGGCGTGTGGGCGAGGCACCGCCCAGACCGGGCAGTTCGGAGAAACGGAATTCCTGCGGCTGCAGCCCGGACCGCGCCGACAGGCGCTCGCCGAGCGCGTCGAGCCGAGTCAGCTGCGCCTGCATCTCGCCCAGCTTCACGGCCATCGCGTTAATGTTCTGCTGAACGAACTCGCGCGCGCGATCGTCGTCCTTCTTCTGGATGGATATGACGAACGCGCTCGGGAACACCGACTCGAAGCGAACCGCGTCGCGCAACAGCGCCCAGTACATCCCGGCCGCCAGCGCACTGGCCAACGCAAAACAGAGCAGGATCAGCAACACCGTAAGGCGCGGCGACACGGTAATCGTCGTCGCCTTTACCAAGCGGCTCGGGATCAAGATAATCTGCACGTTTCCTTCCCCTGCTGCGGCCCGCGTTGAACCCACATCGACTCGATCAGGTCCTCTCGCAGGACGCCGACCTTGGTCCCGTAGTCCAGAAAGCTCAGGACCTCGTTGCCCTGTCCAGACTTTGCCTCACTGCGCTACCACCCCAGCTCGCCGCCCAGATTCGAGGGGTCAACGTTCGCGACGGCAAACTCACGATTCTGGTCGCCAACGCCGCCGCCGCCGCCAAGCTAAAGCTGCTTTCCGCGGCCCTGTGTGAGCGGGTCGCAAACAAGCGCTCGGAGGTTAGGTCAGTTTCTGTACGCGTGCAACCAAGTACGTCACGAAAACGCGATGTTGCGCCGCACAAATCAACCCATTTATCTGCACCGGCGCTCGCGCATCTGATCGCCCTGCGCGACCGCTTGGCCGATTCGCCCGCCAAGCGCGCGCTTGCCGCGCTAATTGCACACCAAGCGGGCGAAGGCGTTACCCGGCCCCCAGCAGGCGCTCCAGCAAAAACAGCAGGAGCAGGCCGAGGATTGCGAAGACCGCGACGCTGAATATTTTCCAGCCGACGCGGCGCCACTTACGCTGCCCCGTCATGACGTACATCAAGACGCAGTAGCCCGCCGCGACCGCGGCAATCAGGCCCAGAATCCTGACCAAATTCACAGCACCGACCGGCGACCGCGATCAGGTCGGCTGACGCACCATCGCCGCCACGCCTGCGGGCGCGGACTCGGGCGGGTCGAAGGTCACGATTTCCCAGGCAGACCGTTCCGCAAGCAGCGCGCGCAGGAGCCTGTTGTTCAGACCGTGTCCGGACTTGTGCGCGCTGAAGGCGCCCAGCAACGGCTTGCCGAGAAGGTAGAGATCGCCAATGGCGTCGAGCACCTTGTGCCGGATGAATTCGTCGGCGAAGCGCAATCCGTCTGCATTGAGTACTCGGTATTCATCGAGCACGACCGCATTGTCGAGTCCGCCACCGAGCGCAAGCCCGGCATTGCGTAGCGCCTCCACGTCTTGCATGAAGCCGAAGGTCCGCGCGCGCGCGATCTCCTTCAGATAGGAGGTCTGCGCAAAATCGACAACCACCGACTGCGCGGTTCGATCGATCACCGGATGATTGAAGACGATCGAGAACGTCAGCCGCAAGCCCTCGTAGGGTTCTAGCCGCGCCCATTTGTCGCCGTCGTGGACTTCGACGGCATGCAGCACGCGCAGAAAACGCTTCGGGCTCGCCTGCTCCTCGACCCCCGCTTGCTGAATGAGCAGCGTGAACGGCGCCGCACTGCCGTCCATGATCGGTACTTCGGGACCATCGAGATCGACGTAGACATTGTCGACGCCGAGGCCCGCGAGCGCCGACATCAGATGCTCGACGGTATGAATGCGCTGATCGCCCTGCACCAGGCACGAGGACAGGCGCGTGTCGCCCACGAGTTCGACGCGCGCCGGGATATCGATCGGCGTCGGTAGGTCGACACGGCGGAAAACGACCCCGGTGTCAGGCTGCGCGGGGCGCAGCGCGAGCTGGATTTTCTTTCCCGTATGCAAGCCGACGCCCGTGGCGCGGACGAGTGACTTCAGAGTTCGTTGACGAAGCATGGTTGGTGCAGTGCGCAAACGCGTCATTTTAGCAGGCCTGTCGCGGCGCGTGCGGTTCCAATCGGCAGTCCGGAGCACCGGCAAGGAGGGTCGGTGCCCCGGACGCCAGAAAGCGAGCCGCGGCGTCACGCCGCGCGCCGTGCATCAGGCGCTGCCGCTCAGTCCGCCTGCTTACGCAGGAAGGCCGGGATGTCGTACTTGTCCACCCCGCTTTGTTGCAGCGCCTCGACCGTCGCGCGGTTCTTGCGGAAAACCGCCGGCGTGTCCGACATGGCGCCGTAGTCCGGTGTCTCGGACAGCGGCTGGTCGTCGGTTCCGGTTTTCTGCGAGACCACCAGCTGCGGCTTGGATTGGCGCGCCGTCATGGGGGCACCCAGTCCGGTGGCGACCACGGTGACGCGCAATTCCTCGCCCAGTTCATCGTCGTACACGCCACCGTAGATGATCGTCGCATCCTCCGCCGCAAATGCGCGGATGATATTCATCACCTCCTTCGTTTCGCGCAGCTTGAGGCTTTGGCGCGAAGCGGTGATGTTGACGAGCACGCCACGTGCACCTGCGAGATTCACGCCTTCGAGCAACGGGCAGGCAATCGCCTGTTCGGCCGCGATCCGCGCGCGGTCAATGCCGCTCGCCTGCGCCGACCCCATCATCGCCATCCCCTGCTCGGACATCACGGTGCGCACATCCTGAAAGTCGACGTTCACCAGGCCAGGCAAATTGATGATCTCCGCGATACCAGCGACCGCGCTATTCAGCACATCGTCGGCGGCACGGAAGGCCTCCTCTTGCGTGACATCGTCGCCGAGCACCTCCTCGAGCTTGTCGTTCAGGATCACGATCAGCGAGTCGGTGTGGGGCGCCAGTGCCGCGAGGCCTTCGTCGGCGATGCGCTGACGCCTCGACCCCTCGAAGGCGAATGGCTTGGTGACCACAGCCACGGTCAACACCCCGAGCGAGCGCGCGATTTCCGCGATCACGGGCGCGGCCCCGGTCCCGGTGCCACCCCCCATGCCGGCGGTGATGAACACCATATTCGCACCCGCGATCGCCTCCTCGAGGCGCTCGCGCTCGGCCAGCGCCGCCGCGCGCGCCTCCTCCGGCCGAGCGCCGGCACCAAGACCGGTCGTCCCGAGCTGGATCTGGTGGCGTGCGTGATTGCGCCCGAGTACCTGTGCATCGGTGTTGACCGCGATGAATTCGACGCCTTCGACGCCCGTCACGATCATGTGATTGACGGCGTTGCCGCCGGCACCACCCACCCCGATCGCTTTGATGATCGGCCCTGCCCCTTGCGTGTCTACGATTTCGAACATGCGTATTTCCTCCTTGCTGGGTAAGAACAACGAACTGCTCCGTCGCGGCATCGCGTGCCGCAGTGCAACGCCTGACTGCTAGAAAACACCGCCATCAAAAGTTCCTCTGAAACCATTCGCGCATCCTGGTCAGCACCGAACGGAACGATCCGCCCTGGCGCGCCCGGTGCCCGTGCTGGCGCTGCGCGACGCCTTCCCACAGCAAGCCGACCACCGTCGCGTAGCGCGGATTGCGCACCACCTCGGCGAGTCCGCCCGTATAGCGCGGAATCCCGACGCGTACCGGCATATGAAAGATCTCCTCGCCGAGTTCGACCATGCCTTGCATCACCGACGAACCGCCGGTCAGGACGACGCCCGAGGACAGCAGCTCCTCAAACCCGGAATCGCGCAGCACTTGCTGCACCAGCGAAAACAGTTCCTCGACGCGCGGCTCGATCACCTCGGCGAGCGTCTGGCGCGACATCGTGCGCGGCGCGCGTTCTCCGATTCCCGGTACCTCGATCATCTGGTTGGCGTCGGCAAGCTGGCGCAGCGCGACGCCGTGGGCGATCTTGATGTTCTCGGCGTCCAGCGTCGGTGTACGCAGCGCCATCGCGATGTCGTTCGTGATCTGGTCGCCGGCAATGGGAATCACCGCGGTGTGCCGAATCGCACCTTGCGTGAAGACCGCGACGTCGGTGGTGCCGCCGCCGATGTCCACCAGGCAGACGCCGAGATCGGTTTCGTCCTCTGAGAGCACCGCGCGGGCCGACGCGAGCGGCTGGAGGATCAGGTCGTTGACCTCGAGCCCACAGCGGCGCACGCATTTGACGATGTTCTGCGCTGCGGAGACCGCGCCGGTCACCATGTGGACCTTGACCTCGAGGCGCACGCCAGACATGCCGATCGGCTCGCGCACGTCGTCCTGGCCGTCGATGATGAACTCCTGCCGCAACACGTGCAGGATCTGCTGATCGGTGGGGATGTTGACCGCGCGCGCCGTATCCATCGCGCGCTCGACGTCGAGCGCGGTGACCTCGCGGTCCTTGATGGCAACCATTCCGGTCGAATTGAAACTCTTGATGTGGCTGCCGGCGATCCCGACGTAGACCGAGGCAATGCGGCAATCCGCCATCAGTTCGGCTTCCTCGAGCGCGCGCTGGATTGCATTGACGGTCGCCTCGATATTGACCACCACGCCTTTCTTGAGCCCCTTGGACTCGTGGCTGCCCATGCCGAGGATCTCGAGGCCGCCCTCGGGCCGCAGCTCGGCAACCAGCGCGACGGCCTTCGAGGTGCCGACATCCAGACCAACGATCAGGTTCTTCGCGTCCTTGGCCATCTCAGCCTTTCGACCCCGGCTTGTCGTGCGTGTCGCGCTCGATTCCCGGCACCCGCAGCGCGAATCCATTCGGATAACGCAGGTCGACGTAGTCGTGGTGCTGCTGGAGCTTGGCCAGCGTTGCCGGATAGGCGGCGGAAAAACGTGCGAGGCGCGATTCCGCAGGATGGGCGCCCACATCGCGCCCCAGCTCGACGTGCAGTCCGTTGTCGAGCGTGAGTTGCCAGGCGAACCGCGAGGTCAGCACGACGCGCGTCACCGTCAGGGCGAGCGGCGTGAGGATCGCGCTGAAGCGCAGGTAGCGCTGAGCCACCTCCGACGCCGTGCCGTCAGGGCCGCTCAGCATTGGCAGCGCTGCATCACTACGCCCGGCGAAGCGCTCGCCGTGCGAATTGACGAGCGCATCCGTGCCCCAGCGCGCCAGCGTGACGTGTTCCTCGATGGTGACGTCGAGCCGGTCGGGCCAGGCACGCCGGACCTGCACCCGCCTCACCCAGGGCAGCGCTTCGAGCCCGGCCCGAACCTCGGCGAGGTCAACCGCGAAGAAATTGCCCCGCAGGCGGTCTCGCGTGGCACGCGCGACGTCGTCGCGCGCGGTATGGTCGAGATCGCCGTGCACCGTAATTTCATGCAACGGAAAGAGCGACGAGCGCAGCAGCCACTGCACGCCGCCAATCAGCAGGGCGAGTAACGCCGTTGTGGCGACGAAACCGGCCACCGAGTTGAGCAGTCGCGGGTTGTTCCACATGCGCGCTCAGCCCGGGCGGGCCGCCTCCAGGATGCGCAGGCAGAGGTCCGCGTAGGACATCCCCGCCGCCTGCGCCGCCATTGGAACCAGCGAGTGATCGGTCATGCCGGGCGCCGTATTCACCTCGAGCAGGTACGGCGCGCCCTCGGCATCGAGCATCAGGTCCACGCGTCCCCAGCCGCTGCAGCCGAGCGCGCGGAACGCCTCGAGGCAGAGCGCCTGCAGTTCGCGTTCGCGCGCCTGCGGTAGGCCGCAGGGGATGATGTAACGCGTGTCGTCCGAGATGTACTTCGCCTGGTAATCGTAGAAGTCGCGCGGCGTCTCGAGCTTGATGATCGGCAGCGCCTGATCAACCAGGATGCCGACCGTGAGCTCCGGGCCCTCGACGAACTTCTCGGCCATGACCACGCGGTCGTAGTTCACGGCAAGCGCGAACGCCTCGTCGAGCCCGCGCGCCTCGCGCACCTTGCTCATGCCGAGCGACGAGCCCTCGTTTACCGGCTTCACCATGATCGGCAGACCGAGGCGCGCGGCGACGGCGTCGAGATCCGCCTCCGCGTGTAATAACTCGCACGGCGGTGTTGGGAGGCCACTCGCCTGCCAGAGCAGCTTGGTGCGCAGCTTGTCCATCGCCAGCGCCGAGGCGAGCACGCCGCTCCCGGTATAGGGAATGCCAAGCCATTCGAGGACCCCCTGTAGCGTCCCGTCTTCGCCAAAGCGGCCATGCAAGACGATGAACGCGCGCTCGAAGCGTTGGTCCATCAAGGCGTCGAGCCCCTGTTCCGCCGGGTCGAAGGGATGCGCGTCGACGCCACGGCTGCGCAAGGCGGCAAGGACCATGGCCCCGCTGTTGAGCGATACCTCGCGCTCGGCCGACTTTCCGCCGAGCAGCACCGCAACCTTGCCGAAATCGGTCGCGCTCATGCCGGCTGCCCCACGTCTCCGACGATGCGCACCTCGGGAATCAGGTCGAAGCCGGTGCGCGTGCCCACGGTGCTGCGCACCGTCTCGATCAGCCATTCGATGTCGGACGCGCGTCCCGCGCCCTTTGGGTTAACGATGAAGTTCGCGTGTTTCTCGGACACGCGCGCGCCGCCGCGCGCGAGCCCTTTCAGACCACAGGACTCGATCAACTGCGCGGCGTGCTCGTTCGGCGGATTGCGGAACACGCTGCCGGCGTTCGGTAGCTGCAGCGGCTGGGTAGCGACCCGCCGCGCCAGCAGTTCCGTCATACGCGCGCGCGAGGCTGCGCCGTCGCCCGGCGCGAGCCGGAACCAGGCCGCCGCGAACCATTCGTGCTCGCCGAGCCGCTCGCCGCTACGCAGCGCACAGTGCCGGTAGCGCGTCACAAACTCGGCGGCGGCGCGCCTGCGTAGCGTTCCGCGGCGGTCCACGGTGAGCACCCGCTCGACGATGTCCCAGGTCTCTGCGCCGAAGCAGCCGGCATTCATCGCGAGGGCCCCGCCAACCGTGCCCGGCACGCCGGCGAGGAACTCCGCGCCAGCGAGGTGGTTGCGCGCCGCGAAGCGCGCCACCTTCGGGCTCGCGACACCGGCTTCGGCGTATACCTGACCGTGCAGGATTTCGGGATGACGCCCCGCGGCGTGCGTCAGCACGACGGTGCCGGCGAACCCGCCGTCACGCACCAGCAGGTTCGACCCGAGTCCGACGAACAGCGTCGCTTCGTCCGCCGGCAGGCGGCGCAGGAATGCCGCGAGATCGTCAAGATCGGCAGGCCGGTACAGGCGCCGCGCGCGCCCGCCCGTACGCCAGGTGACGTAGCGCGCCATCGGCTCGTCGTGCCTCAATTCGCCGCGCAGTCCCTCGAGTCGAAGTTGATCGGACATATTCATTCGCCGCGCCTCAGCCTCCACCCGCGGTCAGCTGCGCCGGCACCGTGCCGATCGACCCGGCGCCCATCGTGACCACCACGTCGCCGTCGCGTGCGACGCGCAGAATCGCCGCCGCCAGCGCGTCGATTCGCTCGACGAACACCGGTTCGACGCGTCCCGCGACGCGCACCGCACGCGCGAGCGAACGGCCGTCGGCCGCGACGATCGGCGTCTCGCCAGCCGCGTAGACCTCGGCGAGTAGCAGCGCGTCGGCGCCGGACAGCACCTGCACGAAGTCCTCGAACAAATCGCGCGTGCGCGTGTAGCGATGCGGCTGGAACGCCAGCACGACGCGTCGGCCGGGAAATGCGCCACGCACCGCATCGAGCGTCGCGGCCGTCTCTGCCGGGTGGTGACCGTAGTCGTCGATCAGGGTGAATTCGCCGCCGGCCGGCAGGGCAATCTCGCCATGGCGCTGGAAGCGCCGCCCGACACCGCTGAACTCGGCGAGTGCCTTGAGGATCGCCGCGTCCGGAATCGCGAGTTCGGTCGCGACCGCGATCGCCGCAAGCGCGTTCTGCACGTTATGCCGCCCCGGAAGATTGAGCGTCACCTCCAACGCACTGCGCCGGTCGCGCAGCACGCTGAACTGCATCGCGCCGCGCGCATGCGCGACGCGGTCGGCGCGCACCATGGCGTCCGGCGCAAACCCGTAGGTCAGTAGCGGCTTGGACACGAAGGGCAGAATTTCGCGCACGTTCGGATCGTCGACGCAGAGGATCGCGCTGCCGTAAAAGGGCAGGTTCTGCAGGAACTGCACGAACGACTGTTTGAGACGCGCGAAGTCGTGCTCGTAGGTGTCCATGTGATCCGCGTCGATGTTGGTCACCACCGCGATGACCGGCTGCAAGTGCAGAAATGACGCATCCGATTCGTCCGCCTCGACCACCATGAACTCGCCGCTGCCAAGCCGGGCGTTGGATCCGGCTGCGGTCAGGCGCCCGCCGATGACGAAGGTTGGATCGAGCCCACCTTCGGCGAGCACGCTCGCCACCAGGCTGGTGGTCGTCGTCTTGCCGTGCGTTCCCGCAATCGCGACGCCGCGCTTGAGCCGCATCAGTTCGGCCAGCATCAGCGCCCGGGGAACGACCGGGATGCGCTTAGCGCGCGCCGCGGTCACCTCGGGGTTGCTCGCCGCAATGGCGCTCGAAATCACGACCGCGTCTGCACCGTTGACGTGCGCGGCTGCATGCGTCGACGCCATGCGCGCACCGAGCCCGGCGAGGCGCCGCGTCACGGCGCTTTCGGTGACATCGGATCCGCTCACCTCATAGCCCAGGTTGAGCAGCACCTCGGCAATGCCGCTCATGCCGGAGCCACCGATGCCTACAAAATGAATGTGCCGGACCTTGTGCTTCATCCGGCCAGCTCCATGCAACGCGCAGCCACCACCCGCGCAGCCTCAGGCTTGCCGAGTGCACGCGCCCTGCGCGCCATTTCGAGCAAGCGCGCGCGATCGAGGCCCTCGATCAGCGCGGCGAGGCGTTGCGGCGTCATCTCGGACTGCGGCAGAAGAAGTGCCGCGCCCTGCTCGACCAAAAAGCGTGCGTTCGCCGTCTGGTGATCGTCCACGGCGTACGGAAACGGCACCAGAATTCCGGGCACGCCGCCGGCGGCGAGCTCGGCGATTGTCATCGCGCCCGCGCGGCACACCACGAGGTCGGCCTGCGCATAGCGCGCCGCCATGTCCTCGATAAAGGCGACGACCTCCGCGGACACCGCGCAGTCCGCGTAGCGCGCACGCAAGGCCTCCAACTGCCGCGTCCCGGCCTGGTGCACGACGCGCGGCCGCGCAGCCTCGGGGAACAATGCGAGCGCCTGCGGCAGAGCCTCGTTCAGCGCCTGCGCACCGAGACTGCCCCCGATGACGAGCAGGTTCAGCGGCCCGCTGCGCGATGCGTAGCGCGCCTCCGGTTCCGGAATCGACGCAATCTCGGCGCGCACCGGATTGCCGGTCCATTCGGCGCCGCGCAACGCGCCGGGAAATGCCGCCATCACCTTGTCGGCGACATGCGCCAACACCCGGTTCGCCAGACCTGCAATCGCGTTCTGCTCGTGCAACGCGAGCGGGCGCGCGAGAAGCGAGGCCATCATCCCGCCGGGAAACGCGACATAGCCCCCCATGCCGAGCACCACGTCGGGCCGTTCGCGGAACAGCGCGCGCGCGCTTTGCCAGAACGAATACAGCAGGTTCGCTGGCAACAGCAGCTGCGAGAGCAAGCCTTTGCCGCGCAGGGCGCGCGCGCGGATCCAGGTAATGCGATAGCCGCGCGGCGGAACGAGCCGCTCTTCCATGCCGCCCTTCGCGCCGAGCCAGACCACCTCCCAGCCCGCGGCGCGCATTTCGTCCGCCACCGCGAGCCCCGGCATGATGTGGCCACCGGTGCCGCCGGCCATGATCAGGATGGTCCGGCTCATACGACCATCCCCCGGGCAAGCTGTCTGTTTTCCCAATCGATGCGCAGCAGGATCGCGAGGGCGACGAAGTTGACGAGCAAGCCGGTACCACCGAAGCTCATCAGCGGAAGCGTCAGGCCCTTGGTCGGCAGCAGGCCCATGTTGACGCCCATGTTGATGAGCGCCTGAACGCCGATCCAGGCGCCGATCCCCTGTGCAGCAAGTGCGGAGAAGTGCCGCTCGCGCAGCGCGGCTTGGCGGCCGATGGTGAACGCGCGCAGCACGATCCAGACAAACAGCCCAATGACGACGGCCACGCCGACGAGGCCGAGCTCCTCCGCGATCACGGCGAGGAGGAAATCGGTGTGCGCCTCGGGCAGGTAAAAGAGTTTTTCGACGCTCGCGCCGAGGCCAACACCGAGCCACTCGCCGCGGCCGAAAGCGATCAAGGCATGCGAGAGCTGGTAGCCGCCACCGTAGGGATCGGCCCATGGATCCATGAAACCGAAGATTCGCTGCATACGGTAAGGCGAGGACAACACCAGCCCGGCGAAGCCCACGCCCAGCATGACGAGCAGTGCCGCGAAGTGCAGGCCATTCATGCCGCCGAGAAAGAGGATGCCGAACGTTGTGACGGCGATGACGACAAACGCCCCGAAATCCGGTTCGCGCAGCAGCAGCCAGGACACCAGCAGCATCACGGCGAGCATCGGCAGCAGCCCGTTCCTGAAGTTTTTCAGTACGCTGTGCTTGCGCACCGTGTAGTCGGCCGCGTACAACACGACCGCGAGCTTCATGAGCTCAGAGGGCTGCAGCGTCCCGACGCGCAGATCGAGCCAGCGCTGTGCGCCGTTCACCTCCCGTCCCAGCCCGGGCACCAGCACCAGCGCGAGCAGCACCATGCCGCACAGGAACAGCCAGGGCGCCGCCTTCTGCCAGCCGCGCGCCGGCACGAGAAACACGCCGGTCGCGACGACAACGGCGGCGGCGAGGAACACCCCGTGACGCAGCAGGAAGTAGGCCGCGTTGTGCCCCGTGTAACGGCTCGCTTCGGCGGTCGGGATCGACGCCGAGTACACCATGACGAGCCCGAGGGCGGCGAGGAGCAAGGCACCCCAGGCGAGCGAGCGATCGTATTCCGCTGCGGGCATTTTCTGGGCTGTGCGCGGCACCGCCACGGCTACGCCTCCAGTGCGCGGACCGAACGCGCGAAAATGTCACCGCGCTCCCGGTAATCGCGAAACATGTCGAAACTGGCGCAGGCAGGAGACAGCAGCACCGCGTCGCCGGGCGTGGCCTGCCCTGCGGCGCGCAACACCGCATCCTCGAGCGTCGCGCAGCGCTCGACCGGTACGCCACTCGGCGCGAGCGCCGCACCGATGCGCGCTGCATCGCGCCCGATCAGCAGCACCTGGCGCGCGCGCGCCGCGACGGCTGCGACAAGCGGTGAAAAGTCCTGGCCCTTGCCGTCGCCCCCGGCGATCAGCACAACGCGTCCATCCGCCGGCACGCCGCGCAGCGCGGCGACCGTCGCGCCGACGTTGGTGCCCTTCGAATCGTCGAGCCACTCCACGTCCCGGCGAAGTGCTACGCGCGCCATGCGGTGCGCCAGGCCGCGAAAACTCCGCAAGCCCTCGGCGAGGACCGCCTGCGGCGCGCCAGCCGCCAGCGCGAGCGCGCAGGCTGCGAG
>JAQBBQ010000178.1:0-12308 GCA_032125995.1 Betaproteobacteria bacterium
CTCGTGGGCAGCGCGGGATTGTTGCTCCCATCTGGGCGCAGGCAAGGCTCGAGCTTCGCAGGCCTCGCGCCGTTCGCATTCGCCTTGTGGATCATCGCCACGACCCTTATCGGGACCGGCCCGTACAGCGCGGCAGGCCCGTATCATGCGAGCCTGCTCGTTGCGGGCTGCTGGCTCGGCGAGCGCATCGATGCGCGGGCGTTGCGCGCCGCGGCGCTCGCGCTGGGCCTGTTCGCTGCCTGCCTCGCGGCCTGGGCGCTGTGGCAGACGAGCGCGCTGGGCTTTAGCCGCGCGCAGGCAGGTTTTGAGACACCCGCCACGCTCGCGGCAACGCTCAACTTCGTTCTGCTTCCCGCCCTCGTCTGGCTCGCCTGGGGTCCCGTCCCGCGCCTGCTGCCGACGCTACTTGGCGTGCTTCTTGCGGCCGGCGTTTTAGCGACCGTGAGCCGCGGCGGGTGGGTCGCGCTGGCGATCGGTGGATACTGTGCGATCGCCCTCGCGCGCCGTGCTGGATTCGCGATCGAACCGCGTCGCGCAATCTTCATGGCTGCGGTGCTCGGCCTCGGGTGGGCGATCACTGTGCTCCTGCCGTATTTCCTTGGCGCGCTCGTCCTGCTCCTCGCTGAGGTCGGCGCACTTGCGGATCTCGCGCGCATTCTCGTGCGCCCCGACGCGCCGACGATTCAAACCATCGTCTCGATCGCATCGTCGATGGACCGGCTCGAGCTGTACGAACTCGCCCTGCGAAGCGTCCCTGCGCATCCCTGGCTCGGTGCCGGGTACCTTAGCTATACCTACTTCCTCGAAGCGGGGCGCAGCGTCGTGCCGTCCTACGGCGTCAGCGAAATTACCTTCTTCGCCCACAACGACTACCTGCAGACCGTGCTCGAACTCGGCGTGGCGGGATTGTTTCTCCTGCTCGCGATCATCTGGATCCCGCTGCAGGCGGCGTGGCGCATCACTCGCCGTCGGTCGGTCGAGCCGGAAAATGTGCTTGCGGCAATCGCCGCCGCAAGCGCGATCGCTGCAACCGCGACCCACGCGCTGGTGGATTTCCCGTTCTACATCCCGATCTGCCTCGTGCTTTTCGGCACCGCCTACGGCGTGCTTGATCGCACCACGGCGGGCCCGCTGCGCGCCGCGGCGCCACAAACGACGACGGCGCCTCGGTGGCGCAGGCTCGCCGCGCTCTGCATCGGCGGTCTCCTCGCCTGGGTCCTCGTCACGCCGGTCGTCGCCGAAGCCTCGGCCGCATTCGCGCAGCGTCTCTGGCAAAACGCCGAGGCCGAGCGCGCGGCCTACTGGTTCGAGGTTGCGCGCCGCTTCGCGCCGCGCGACTGGCGCTACCATTGGTATGCGGGCCAGTTCTGGTCGGCGCAGGCGGCGGTGAACCGCAATCCCGTGGCGGCGCGCCTGGCCGACGACGCCTTCGCGGCCGGCGTCGCCGCTAATCCACACGCGGTCAACAACGGCATCGCGCGGTTGCAAACGCAGCGCGCCTTGGCGTCTATTCTGCCGTCACCGGCGAAGGCATCCGACCTGCGCGCCTGGGCCGAGCAGACCTTGCGCCTCGCGCCGCTCAACCGCGAGGTGCGCACCGAGTACGTTCTCGTCCTCGAACACATCGGCGCACGGATTGAAGCGGCGCGCGCGGCGGTTAAAATGGCCGCCGACTGGCCGCAGGATCCGCGTGCGGCGAAGATCGCGCGACGCCTGGCGGGACATCCGGACAGACCATGAACGATCGCTCCGCGTTTTCGATTCGACGCCACGGTGGATTCTCGCTCGTCGAGCTGGCGGTAACGATCGTGATTCTCGGCATCATTACCGCGCTCGCGCTGCCGGTGTTCAACCCTCAAGGCGCCGATGCCGCCTGGTTCCAGGAACAGGTTCGCGCCGCAGTGCGTTACGCGCAGAAGCAGGCGATCGCGCAACGCCGGCTGGTGCACGTGTTCGTGTCGCCGGCGCAAATCGACCTTTGCTACGACAACCCGTGCACCCAGCCGCTACTCGCGCTCACCACGGGCACCGCCTACACCATCAGCGTGCCTTCGAGCGTGGCGCTCAGTTCGAGCATATCGCCGTTCAACTTCAATGGCCTCGGCCAGCCGAGCTCGGCCGTGACGCTAAATGTTTCCGGCCTGATCGTGACGGTGACCGCGGAAACCGGCTATGTACTCTAGGTTTTCCACGCTACGCGCGCGCGGCTTCTCGCTCATCGAGATCGTCGTCTTCATCGTGGTGTTCGGGATCGGCCTCGCCGGTACCGTCACCCTCTACGGTCAACTCACCAAGGCGAGCGTCCATCCGGTGGTGCGCAAGCAGGCGCTCGCTCTTGCCCAGTCGATGATGGAGGAGGTCATGCTGCGCGGGAACAGCTACTGCGACCCCGACGACGCGAACGTGCATACCGCGACCGGCACGGGGGTCTGCGCGGTGGTGGAGGCAATCGGTCCCGAGGCGGGCGAGACGCGCTATGCCGACCCACGATTCGACAACGTAAACGATTACCACGGCTTCTCGATGGCGGGGGGCGGCATCCTCGACATCACCGGGACCGCGATAGGCGGGTTGAACGACTACGCGGTCAGCGTCACCGTTGCTCAGGCGGGGGCCGACCTCGCGATTCCCGCCGCCGAGGCGCTGCGGGTGGTGGTCACCGCGACCGGGCCGCTCGGGGTGAGCGTCACGCTGCAGGCCTATCGCACGCGCTATGCGCCGAACACGCCCTAGCCGCCGGCGCGCGCGCGGATTCACGCTGCTCGAGGCGGTGCTCGGGATCGTCATCACGGGCATCGTCGTCGGGATGGTTTCCTATTTCCTCTATCCGGTCAGCCAGGCGGTCGACATCGCGTTGCGCGCCGCGCTGAGCGACATCGCCGACACCGCGCTGCGCCGCATCGGGCGTGACGTGCGCCTTGCGCTTCCCAATAGCGTGCGGGTGACCTCGGACCCGAACCTGCAGTACCTGGAGTTCGTCTCGATCCGCTCGGCGGGGCGCTACCGCGCGGACGGCGGCGGGGCGGCCGCCGGCGCAAACTGCCCCGGCGACGACGCCGGACTTGCGCCCCCAGAGAACGACCAGCTGTCCTTCGACACCGCCTCCGATAGTTGCTTCAAGACCATCGGCAAGCTGCCGAATGCGAGCGAGATCACGGCGAGCGACAGCGTGGTACTCAACAACTACGGCGCCGGGTTCACCGGTCAGGACGCCTACCAGACGGCCGGTACCTTGAATCGCACCGGCCTGTCTGCGGTCGACACCTCGGAAGCGGGGCGCGACCGCGTCGCGTTCGATGCGGCTACACTGTTTCAGCGCGCGCTGCACGATTCGCCCGGACGGCGCTTCTTTATCGTCTCCGGGCCGGTGAGTTACGTCTGCGACAAGGTCGCCAAGACCGTCACCCGCTACTGGAATTACGCCATCCAGCCGGCCCAGCCGACGGGTTTCGGCGGGGCGTCCTCGGCGCTCGTCGCGAGCAAGGTGAGCGACTGCGCCTTCGACTACACGCCGAACGTCGCGCCGTTGGTCGGTTTGCTCACGCTGCGCCTGACCCTGTCGGAGGCGACCTCGAGCGGCGTGCCCGAGGTGGTGTCGCTGTATCACGCCGTCCACGTGAGCAACGTGCCATGAGGCAGCCCGTCCGAATCCGCATCACGCGCGCGGGGGGCTTCTCCCTCATCATGGCGGTCTTCCTGCTCGTGACGCTCGCGGCGATCAGCGCAGCGCTGCTTACCGTGACGACCTCGCAGACCGAGACCAGCATCGCGGACGAGGGCGGGGTGCTCGTTTTTCTCGCCGCGCGCAGCGGTAACGAGTGGGGTGCGTACGAGCTGCTGCGCAACCCGGGCGGCGCCTACGCGACCGCCTGTAACGCCGGGGCGCAGGTGCAAAACCTGAGCTTCGGCGGGGGGCTCGCGGGCACTGCGGCACAGGTGGCATGTACCTCGCTCGGCACCGAGACCGAGGGGGCGGACAGCGTGCGCGTGTACCAGCTCGTGGTGACAGCCTGCAACCAAGCGCTCTGTCCCGGGACCGCCGGCGCCGGCTATCTCGAGCGGCAGCTGCAGTTGACGCTGACAAACTAAGGTGGCTCAGGGGCCGCATTTAGTAGGATAGGTTGGCCCAGGGGCCGCATTTAGTAGGACAATGAAAGCGATCGCGGGTAAAATCCATTGACAATAGGCGGTCATTTTCTTAACTTGAGGCGTTTTGGCAGATCATAAAAAATTAGAAAAGGCCTGACCCGGTGCCTTGGTTAACCCGACGCAACCGCGAACCGGGCCTGATGGCGGTTTCTCTTGCGCCAGGATTGATGCACTACGCGTTTAGCGAGCCGTCGACCGGCCGGGGTCACGCGCTGAGCCGCTGTGGCAGCTATACGCTGCGCGATGCCGACGCCGCACATCGCGCAAGCCGCGACCTTCGTCTCGAGCGTTACCGATGCACGACGCTACTCAACCCGGGCGAGTACCAATTGCTCATGGTCGATGCGCCCAATGTGCCGCCGCCCGAGCTCAAATCGGCGATCCGCTGGAGCGTGAAGGACCTGCTCGATTTCCATATCGACGACGCGACGGTGGATGTACTCGATGTGCCGCGGGGTCCGGAAGTCGGCAACCGTCCGCACCCGATGTTCGCGGTGGGCGCGCGTAACGAGACGATCCAGGCGACGGTCGACCGCTATCGCGGGGCGCACGTTCCGATCACGATCATCGATGTCGTGGAGACGGCGCAGCGCAATATTTCCGCGCGCTACGAGGAGGGTGAACGCGGTGTCGCACTTCTATACCTCGGCGAATCCAGCGGCCTGCTCACGATAAGCGCGCATCAGGAACTGTGCTTCGCGCGGCGCATCGACGTCGGCGTGGGCGCAGGCGGGACGATTGCACAGGAAACGCTCGATCGCCTGTTGCTCGAGCTGCAGAGGACTCTCGACCATTTCGATCGCCAGTTCCGCCATATTGCGCTGGGCAAGCTCGTCGTGGGCCCGGAGCCACGCGACTCGAACATCGTCAGCTTCCTGGATAGCCATCTCGAGATCAGCGTCGCGCCCGTACATCTGCGCGAGGTGCTCGAATTCGGCCCGCAGATCGAGCTCGCGCGGGAAGCGGAGTGGCGGCTGTTCCATCTGGTCGGCGCGTCGCTGCGCCAGGAAACGAAGGTCGTGTAACGACTCAACGCGCGATGAGCCAGCAGATCAACCTCTTCAGCCCTGTCTTCCTGCGCCAGGAGAAGTACTTCTCGGCGAAGACGATGCTCCAGGCGTTCGTTCTGATCCTCGTTTGCCTCGCGGCGTTCTATGGCTACGCGCGCTACCAGAGCAAATCGGTCGAGCGCGTGGGGGGCGAAGTCGCGGGCCAGCTCCAGCGCGACCGCGCGCAGCTCGCGCAGTTCGTCGCGCAGTCTCAAGGCCAGGAGGGCAATCTGCTGCGCACCGAGCTCGCGCGGCTCGAGACGGCCGTGAAGGCGCGCCGCAGCATGCTGGGTTCTCTTCGGGCGGGCGAATTCGGCGGTGCTGAAGGCTTCGCGCAATATTTCGCGGCGTTCGCCCGGCAGGCGCTGCCGGGCGTGTGGCTTACCGGATTCTCGCTTTCCAGTGGCGGGAATGCGCTCGTCGTCAACGGTCGCGTGCTGAGCGCCGAACTCGTGCCTGCCTACCTGAAGGCCCTGAACAACGAGGCGGTGATGCGTGGTCGCAAGGTCGTCGAGCTCAAGCTTTCGGCGAAGGTGGCGGCTGCAGCGCCGAAGGCCGCCACGCAGGGCGCCGCCGGCGCACCGACCCGTTACGTCGAGTTCACCGTCGTCGCGCCCCGCGTGCTCGAGCAGGCGTCGGCCGGCACCGCGCGCGCCGCAGGAAGGCGTCGATGAAGGCGATGAGCCGATTGGCGCCCTTGGTGGCGCAAATCGACGCCATGAGCCTGCGCGAGCGCGCGCTCGTGTTCGGTGCCGGCGCGCTGGTGCTCGTCGCGCTTGCGAAGATCGCGCTCATCGACCCGGAGCTGGTCAGGCAACGCAACACGTCGCGCGTCACGCAACAGAACCGCATCGAGATGCGGGCGGTGCAAACGCAGATTCAAACGCTGGTGAGCGAGCGCAACGCCGACCCGAACGCCGCGCTGCGCGCGCGGGTCGCGGCGTTGAAAAAGCAGATCGCGCTGAACGACGCGGAAATCGACGCGGAACAGCGCCGCTTCACGCCGCCCGAGCGCATGCGCAACATCCTCGAGGAGATGGTGCTCGGCCAACGCGGCCTGAGGCTGCTCGAGCTGAAGACGATACCCGCGGCCGAGGTCACCGCCGCGGCGGGACCCATGCCGCGCAAGGTGTACCGGCATGGCGTCGAGCTGACGGTGGAGGGCAGCTACCGCGATCTTCATGCCTACCTGAATGCGCTCGAAGATCTGCCGACGCAGCTCTATTGGGGCGGTGCCGAGCTCGTGGCAGGCCCCTATCCCGAGTCGAGCTTGAAGCTGATCGTCTACACGCTCAGCGTCGACCAGGCCTGGATGGTCGTATGAGCACGCGCGTGGTGCTGATTGTCCTCTTCGCGTCGATTCTCGCGGCGCGTGCGGCCGTGACATGGGCGCAGGGCGCGCCGCGCGACCGGGGCGACCAGGGCGAAAAGGCGTTCGCTGATCCGACGCGCCCACCCAACATGGCAGACTCGGCACCGGGCAATGCGGCGCCGGGAAAGCCAACGTCGCCACGGTTGCAATCGGTCCTCATCGCGCCCGGCCGGCGGCTCGCGATGATTAATGGAGAGATGGTCCGGCAGGGCGGGACCTATGGCGATGCGAAGGTGGTGCGGGTCTCGGCCACGTCGGTCCTGCTGCGCTCTCCGGATGGCGAACAAACACTGAAACTGCTCCCGGGGACCGAGAAAAGTCAGTGGCCGCATAAAGGGCAGAAAAACAGCCACCTGCGCCGGGTGCAACCATGAAGCGCGCCATCGCACTGCTGTGCGTGGGTATTGTGGCCGGCTGCAAAATGTTGCCGCCCCCGCGCCAGTCGTCGATCGAGCCGCAGATCCAGGCCCAAATCGACAACGCAACTGAGTCGACCCGTAAAGAGGCCTCGACGCGTGCGTTCGATGAGGCACTTCTGCCGCCGCTTCGGATGGCGATGCCGGAGACGCGACGGCAGCCGATCGAGCCGCGCTTCGATCTGTCGGTGAGCGACGCGCCGGCGGCACAGGTCTTCATGTCGCTGGTTGCGGATACCCGCTACAGCATGCTGGTGCACCCGAAAGTCAGCGGCACGATCAGCGTACGGCTCAAGGACGTCACCTTGCGCGAGGCGCTCAATTCGTTGCGCGAGATTTACGGTTACGAATATCGAATCCAGGGCAACCGCGTGCACATTCAGCCCGGCGGGCTGCGCGCGCTCGTTTTCCAGGTCAACTACCTACCGGGGGAGCGGGGCGGCAAGTCAGAGGTGCGCGTGCAGTCGGGTGCGGTGTCGGACGTCACCGGGGCTCAGCAGACCGGGTCGACCACAACGTCAACCATCACACCGGGTGGGTCGTCGCGCGCGCTCGAATCGAGCCATGTGAAGACAACCCAGAAGGCGGATTTCTGGGGCGACCTGCGTACCGCCATCACTGCGATCGTCGGCACCGGCGCCGGGCGCGCGGTCGTGGTGACGCCGTCGTCGGGCGTCGTCGTCGTGCGCGCGTTTCCGAACGAGCTGCGCTCGGTCGATCAGTACCTGCGCGCGACGCGGCTCGCGGTCGAGCGGCAGGTGATGCTGGAAGCGAAAATCGTCGAAGTGGAGCTCTCGGAAAGCTACCAGTCCGGCGTCAATTGGGCTGCCTTCCGTAATTCCGGGCCCGACGTGGTCGCTGGACAGGTCAGCAACCCGTCGGTCACTCAGTTTGGCGCGCGCGGTCAGCCGATTCAGAGCGGGGCGACCCGCATCGACGCGACCGGGAAGACGATCACCTCGCTTTCCGGCTTGGCGTCACTGGCGACTGGGCTCGCAGCGGGACCCGCCGGGGCGGTGTTCGGCCTTGCGCTGCAGACCTCGAACTTCGCGGCGCTGCTCGCCTTTCTCGAGACCCAGGGCACCACGCAGGTCCTCTCGAGCCCGCGCCTCGCGACGCTCAACAGCCAGAAGGCGGTCCTCAAGGTTGGAACCGACGAATTTTTCGTCACCAATGTATCGAGCACGACGACGACCACGTTGGCGTCGACACAGTCGTTCCCGAATATCACCCTGCAGCCGTTCTTCTCCGGCGTCGCGCTCGACGTGACCCCGCAGATCGACGAGGACGGGAATATCATTCTGCACGTGCACCCTTCGGTTACCGAGGTGACGGAAAGCACGCGCACCATCGATCTCGGCAACCAGTTCTCCACCATCCGCCTGCCGCTCGCCAAGAGCCGGGTAAACGAGACCGATACCGTGGTGCGCGTACAGGACGGCAACATCGTCGCAATCGGTGGCTTGATGAACGTCGCAATTAAGGACGACCGTGGTGGCCTGCCGGGCGTCAAGGACGGCGGGGTCAGTGGCTTGCTGCTGCGCGATACCGCGGTGCTGCGTAAAAAGCGCGAACTCGTCATCCTGATCAAGCCGACGATCATCCAATCGGACCGCGATTGGCGCGAGGGCTTGCGCCAGACCCAGGAGGGGTTCGAGCGGCTCTATCCCCCAGCGCCGGAACTGGAGAAGCCACAATGAATTACTTGCATCACTTCGGGCTGCGCGAAGCGCCCTTCGGAATCACACCTGACACGAGCTTCTTTTACGCCTGTCGCGGCAGTCAGGAGGCGCTCAACACGCTGCTCGTGGCGGTCACCAACGGTGAGGGTTTCATCAAGATCACGGGGGAGGTCGGCACCGGAAAGACCTTGTTGTGCCGCAAGTTCCTTGCAACCCTCGATGGCGACTGGGTCTCCGCCTACATTTCGAATCCCGGCCTCGAGCCGCGCAGCCTCGTCATGGCGATCGCCGAAAGACTCGGTGTGGGTGTCGGGCAGGGCACCGATCAGCATAGCCTTCAAAACGGCATCACGCGCAAGCTGCTTGAATTGGCGCTAGACGACAAGCGCGTCGTGCTGTGCATGGACGAGGCGCAGGCGATGCCGATCGAGACGCTGGAGGCGGTGCGGCTGCTGACGAATCTCGAAACGGGGAAGCGAAAGCTCATGCAGGTGGTGCTCTTCGGTCAGCCCGAACTCGATCGGCGCCTTGCTTCGGAGGAGATCCGCCAGCTGCGCCAACGAATCACGTTCGAGCACACCCTCTGCGCGCTCGACGAACGTGAGACCGCGGCCTACGTGGCTCATCGTCTGACCGTCGCAGGCACCACCGGCCACACGCTGTTCAGGCGGGGCGCGTTGCGCGCGCTGTACGGCTCGAGCCGAGGCATCCCTCGCTTGATCAACATCCTGGCGCACAAGGCAATGCTGCTCGTGTACGGCGAGGGCGGCGGTCTGGTTGAGCGACGCCATATGCGGGCCGCGGCCGCCGATACCCCCGCGGCCGGCCGAGAGCACCGCTGGTGGCCGGGTGCCTTGTTCGCGCGGCGGCGTGGGAGTGGGGCTTCGAGTGGGGTTTCGAGGGGGGCTTCGAGCGGGGCTTCGTTTTGAGCGTCATCAATAGGATGCTGCGCGACCTCGACGAGCGCCATGCGCTCGCCGATCAAGGTGCGCAGGTGCTGCCGTCTTCCGTTCGTGTACCGGCGCCGGCGCCGCGCGCGGATCGGGAGTGGTTTTGGCGCATCGTGGCTGTGTTGATGCTGGTTGCGCTCGGTTGGGTCGTCGGGGTCATCTACCAGACGCAACTGCGTCCGATCGCCACTGACGTCGCCCTTAAGGCGGCAGACGACAGGGGTCGCGCCCCGTCGCTCGCAGTCGCGGCCGTGGCGCCCCAAAGCGCCCCTTCAAAGCCCGCCCCTGCGCGGGTGGTCGCTGCAGCGCCGTCTGCTGCGCCCGCGCTTGAGACCCCGATTCAGAAGGACCCGGCGAAAACACCCGCTTCGGCAAAACCGGAGGCAGGTGCCGCGCCCTCGAGGCCGCCGGTGGCTACAAAGCCTGCCAGGCCGCCGAACGGCGGCGAAAGCACGCGGACACGGAAGAAGCCACGAAACGAAACCTCGTCCCCCGTCGTGAAGACACATGAATCTGCGCGCAACCCGCAGTCAGGCGCGGAGCGCCAGTACGCCCAGGCGGTCGCGGTCCTGCGCACCGGACACGGCAGCGTGGCAGAAAAGCATTTCGCTGCGGCACTGGACGCCGACCCTGCGCATGAGAATGCGCGCCAGGCGCTCGTTGCGCTCAAAATCGACCGCGGCGATTTCGCCACCGCGCGCACGCTACTAGAGCAGGGCCTCGCCGAGAACCCCCAGAAAACCCGCTTCGCGGTGGTGCTCGCGAGGATCTACGTGGAGCAGGACGATTTCGCGGGCGCGCTGCGCACGCTGGACGCGGCGCGCACTGGGGGCGGCGCAGGCGCCGACCTGCATGCGCTCCGCGGCGCGGTGCTGCGCCAGCTCAAGCGTCCGGCGGATGCCGCGGACGCCTACCGCGACGCCCTACGCATTGCCCCGGGGGCAGGTGCAATGTGGGTCGGGCTTGGGCTTTCGCTCGAGGCGCTCGGGCAATTGCCGGAAGCCGCCGAGTCGTTTCGCAGGGCGGCGGCAACGGGAACCCTCTCGGCGGACCTGCGCGCGCAGGCCGAGGCGCGCGCACGCGCGCTCCAATAGCCGCTCAGGCTGCGTTCGCCTCGCTCGTTTGTTCGAGGCGATAGCCGTAGTTGTAGATCGGGACGATGCGATAGCCGCTCTCGGGCCGAAGATCGAGCTTCTTTCTCACCTGGCTTACGTGCGTGTCGACCGTGCGCGTGGCGAGCTCGCCCATCCGACCCCAGACGGACTCCTGCAGATAGCCGCGCGAGAGCAGGCGTCCGATGTTGCGGAAAAACATGGCCGCGAGGTCAAACTCCTTGGGGGTCAGTTCGATCCGCAAATCGCCGCGCCGGATCTCCCCTTTCGACAAGTCGATCTCGAACGGCGGCGCAGCGATTACCTTCTGTTCGGCGGCCGGGTAGGCGCGGCGCAGAAGCGCGTTGACGCGCGCGTTCAGCTCCTGGTTGCGCACCGGTTTGATCATATAGTCGTCGGCACCGGCCTCGAGCGCGAAAACGATGTCCTCTTCCGCGTCGCGGATGGTGACGAACAGGATCGGCACGGAATTCGAGACGTTGTTGCGGATCCAGCGCAGCACTTCGGTGCCCTGGACGTCGGGCACCTGCCAGTCGAGCAGGTAGAGGTCGAAGCTTTCGCGCGCCGACTCGCGCATGATCTCGCGGCCGCCCAGGTAGCCGTGCACGTCGTGCCCGCGCTCGCTCAGCCAGCGCTTGAGGAGGGCCAGCTGGTCGGGGTCGTCTTCGAGGATGGCAATGCGCACGCGGCGGCTCCCGGATCGTGACCGTCGGGTCGTAGGGCAAGGCAAACGTCCCTACGGGCCCGAAGTCTTACGAATTCTTACACTATCCGGGCTCGGCGGAAAGCCGTTCCGGTTGAATCGGTGGGTCAATGTCGGAGACCGGCAACGGTCTCTACGCGACGCAGGAGCGCGCGCGCGGCGAGGGGGAGGCCGGTGGCGCCAGCGGGAGCCTCTGCGAGATCGATGATCGCCGGACCGCCGAGATAACGCAGGATCGCGGCTACGGTGCTTGCGGGGCGATCCGACAGCCTGAGCGACCAGCGGAAATGCGCCATTGCGCCCGGGAGCGGCGCGTCGGCCTGGACCGCCGTTCGGATCTGGCCAAGTGCCGTCGCAAGGCGAAGCGTGCTGCGTGCCTCGGCTGCGAGCGCAGCGGCCTGAGGCGGAACGATAAGTCCGAGGCTAGGCGCACCCAGCCATTGGGCGATTTCCGCGCAAAGATCGATCACCAACGCGAGCGCGACGCGTACGACGTTCAGCCCACCGTGGCGCGCCGCCACGGCGCTGATGTGTTCCCAGTCGATGTCCGGGTGTCGGCGCAGGATGCGCGCGATGTCGCCGATCCATTTCATCCCGCAGCCACAGGACTTCATGCCGTCGGCGATGTGCACGAGCAGCAACTCTTCCGGCGCTGGCCAGGCTAAGGTGTGTCCGGCTAATGTGAGCGACTGCTGCCGGGCCTCGATGTCGTCTAGCCCGCAGGGCGCGGGGAACCATGCTGGTGCGACTCGGCAATGGAGTTCGACGATTAGTCCGTCGGCCTGACGGAGGAGCAGCCATTCGGGCGTGACCCGATCGAAGTGCGGGTAGGCCAGCGCGTGTGCGGGAAGCGCGGGTTCGTAGCCCAGGGGTTC
>JAQBBQ010000179.1:0-39118 GCA_032125995.1 Betaproteobacteria bacterium
CGCCTTGTTGTTCTCGATCCAGGGACCGATGATCGTTTCGGTCGAACCCTGCGTTTCCTTCCTCGGCGGCACCGGGTACATCTCGGCGGTGTCGATGAAGTTGATGCCATGATCGAGCGCCCAGTCGAGCTGCGCGTGCGCTTCGGCGAGCGTGTTCTGTTCGCCCCAGGTCATGGTGCCGAGACAGATGTCGGTCACTTCCAGCGGGCTTGCGCCGAGTCGATTGCGCTTCATCAAACCTCTTTCGAATCACGGTAGCGGTAAAGCAGAATCGCGAACGAGGCGATGCGCTTGCCGATTGCATGCCCCGGTACGGGCGAGAGTGGCGTGAACGGCAGCGGCAGCTCAGCGAGCGGCGTGCCGAGGCAGGCGCGGGCGAACTGCGCGCCGATTGCTCCGGCGAGCCCCACGCCGCGTCCGTTGCACCCGACCCAGGCCAGCACGCCAGGTGCCAGTTCGTGGGCGTGCGGACGACGATCGAGCGTAATGCCCACGAATCCATGCCAGAGATAGTCGAACACCGGCACACCGATCCGCGGAAATACGGCCGAGACGCGCCTGCCAATCCGTTCGCGCTGACGCGCATCCCACTTCCAGGCGAGCGCAAGCGGTCCGCCGGTGACGAGGCGCCCGTTCGCGTCCCAACGAAAGAAGTGCAGGTCGCCCTGCGTGTCCGAGCAGGCATGGTCGAAGGGCAGCACATCCTTGCGCAGGTCCTCGGGGATTGGTGCAGTCGCCATCTGGTAGCTGCGCACCGGAAAGACAGTCTGTGCGAGGCCGGGCCACAGGCCTTCGGTAGTGGCGTGCGTCGCGATCACCACGCGCTCGGCGGTGACGCTGCCGTGTTCGCAGGCGACGCGCCAGCGCAGCCCGGCGCGCTCGACGCGCAGCGCCCGCGTCGCGGTATGCACGACCGCGCCCGCGCCGATCGCGCAGCGCGCGAGCTCGCGGCAGTAGGCCAGCGGGTTGAGCTTGCCGCCACTCTTGTTCTGCCACCCGCCGTGCCAGAAGCGCGATCCGGTGATGCGCTCGACGCCTGCACGGTCGAGCATTTCGACCGGCGCGTCGAGCAGCCCCCACTCGCGTGCGCGACGCTCGGTCAGCCGCAGGCGCCCGGGCGTGTGCGCAGGCTGCACCCAGCCGTTCTGCACCGCCTCGCACTGCATGTCGTGCTTGCGGATGAGATCGAAAGTGAAGTTCGCTGATTCACCGACTAGGCGCGCGAAAGGCTCCTCGAGCGCGTCCGGCTCGACGCGCGACAGATTGGGAATCACCTGCCCGTTGTTGCGTCCGGACGCGCCCTGGCCGATCTCGCCCGCCTCGAGCACGACGACCTGTACGCCGGCCTCAGCCAGGTGCAAGGCACAGGACAGCCCGGTATAGCCCGCGCCGATCACCACGACGTCGGCCTGCGCCGTGCCCTCGAACGGCGCGGTCTCCGGCGCCGGCGGCGCCGTCGCGTACCACAGCGAGTTGCGGAAAACGTCCTCGGACATGCGCGCGCAGTGTTGCCCAGGGGATGCGCGCTGTAAAGTTCGGCTGCAAGGAGGTTTGAATGTCCGACCTGATCCCGTTCGCCGACGGCGGCTACGCGTTCCTGAAAGGCGTCTTCCCGTACTCGCAGGGCGTCAGCGCGCTGCCGGGCTTTGCGATCGAGCGCCTGCGTTTCGCGCGCCCGTTAGCCGTAGCGGCGGGTTTCGCCGCGATCGACGCCCACCTGAAGGCGCTCGGGCGCCCGCGCACCGCGCTCTGCGCCGCCGAGCTGCGTTCGCCGAAACCCTTCAGCTTCGGCGGCTTCCGCACGTTTAATGAGGGCTACGTGGCGGTGTTGAAGGACTGGAATATTTTTCGCGACAACCTGAATCCGGTTGCGCGCTCGAACGTCGCGCCCGAGATCGAGCCGCCGGCGGAACCCGTGTTCCACGCTTTTTGCTACACGGTTCCGGGGCCGGCCGCAGCCGAGAACTATGTCGTCGCGGGCAGCGGCGAGTGGCCCGAGGGCGGGCGTTTTCCAGAAGACATCGTGGCGCGCGGTGATGTCTCGCCCGCCGGCCTGCGAGCGAAGGCACGCTGGGTCTGCGACATGATGGAGGCGCGGCTACGCGGCCTGCAGGCCAACTGGCACGCGGCGAGCGCAACGCAGGCCTACACGGTGCACGACCTGCATCCCTTCCTCGGCGACGAGATCATCGCCCGCGCCGGCAACGGCGCCGGCCTCACCTGGCACTACTGCCGCCCGCCGATCGAGGGGTTGGACTACGAGATGGACGTGAGACGCGTCAGCGTCGAACGGACAATCTGAAGTTCCAGGGGGTCTGAGGGGGACGGGCAGTCCCCCTTCAATACCCGAGATGGACGTGAGACGCGTGAGCGTCGAACGGACGATCTAAACGGTCAGGCGGTCGCGCCGACCGCCTTGCTCGTCTTCGTCGCGCGCCGCTTCTCCAGCCCGGCGATCGCGGCGCCGAGTATGCCTTTCGGCATGAAGATGATGAACAACACGAGCATCAGACCGTAGATCGTCGAGTCGAGGCCGTGGACGTCGTGGCCGATCGCAAGGCGCAGCACCTCCGCGAGCAACAACGTGATCGCCGCGCCCACCGTCGGTCCTAGCCGCACGAACATGCCACCCACGATTGCACCGAACACGATCTGCAGGCTGATGCCGATGCCCGAGACCGTTTCGGGATTCACGTACAGCTGGTACTGCGCGTAGATCACGCCGCCGAAACAGGTCATCAGCGCCGAGATCATGGTGATGCCAAGCTTGAGCCGGGTGACGTTCATGCCCACCGAGGCTGCCGCGTCCTCCTCCTGGCTGATCGCCTCGAGCGCGAGGCGCGTCATCGAACGATCGACGCGCCCCCAGATCCACAGTCCCGCGAGCCAGACCGCAAGCACGATGTAGAACCACACCAGTTTGGAGGAAAACTGCAGCGCGCCGACCGCCCAGGCGGTGTCGGCGAGCGCGGTATTCGGCGTCGCGCCGAGCGAGCCGCCGGTCTGCTCGCGCAGCGCGACGATGACCAGGCGCACGACCTCGGTCAATGCAAGTGTCACCAGCGCGAAATAGTGGCCGACGATCTTGAAGCGGAAGCAGGGATAACCAATCACGAAGGCGACGACGGCAGCCAGCACGAGCGCGATCGGCGTACCGAGCCAGGGCGAAATGCCGGCGTGATTCCACAGCATCACGACGACGTAGGCGCCGATCCCGAGGAAGGCGCCGTGGCCAAGGCTCACCATGCCCAGGCGCCCCATGATCGCCCAGCTCGTGTACACGAAGCCCCACAGCAGGCACATGATGAGCAGGTGCAGCGGATAGTTGCCCATGCCCGCGAGCGGGGCGAGCGCGAGAACGAGGAGCGCGACCCACTTCATGGGGCTACTTCCCGCCGAGGATGCCCTGGGGTCGCCAGAACATCATGCCGATGAAGAATACGAACGCAATCACGTAGCCCCACTCGATGTGGAGGAAAAATCCGCCCACCGAAATGAACTGGGCAAAGATGAATGCGGCAATGAAGCCGCCGATCATGTTGCCGAGCCCGCCCATCACGCACACCATGAAGGTAATCGGACCGAAGGAAAGCCCGATCGCCGGATGGATGTCGTACTGCAGCACGAGCAGACAGCCCGCGAGTCCCGCCAGCGCACCGCCGAGCGCCGAGGTGATGAGGAAGATGCGGTTCGGGTTCACCCCCATCAGCGGCATGATCGCGCGGTCCTGCGAGATCGCGCGGATCGCCGTGCCGAGATAGGTGCGGGTGAGAAAGAGGTACATCGCGATCATCCCCGCGAGGGCGACCAGGAAGGCGATCAACCGCGCGAAGCTGATGTACATCTCGCCGACCGCGAGCTGCGGCAGGCGAATGCCGATGTTTCTGAATTCAACGCCGAAGACGAGCGTCGCCACCGCCTGCAGAAAAAAGAGCACGCCGCCGGTGACGAGCAGCTGGTTGATCGGCTCGGCGGCGAGCACCGGGCGGATGACGAACTGGTGCAGCACCGCACCCAACGCAGCCACGACCGCAATGCCAAAGACCATTGCAAGCCACAGCGGCCAGCCGTAGACGTTGTGCCCATAGAAGACCGCGTACATCCCGATCATGATCAATTCGGCGTAGCAGATCCACACCACGTCGATGACGCCGAAAACGAGGTTCAGGCCGAGCGCAAGGAGCGCGAGGATGCCGCCGAGCAGGATGCCGTTGATCACCGCTTCGAGCAGGAAGACGTCGAATATTTGCATGGTCAGAGTCCGAGATAGGCCTTCTTGATCGCGTCGTTTTCGAGCAATTCGTCCGAGCGGCCCGAGAGCTTGATGCGCCCGGTCTCGAGCAGATAGGCACGGTGGGCGATCTTGAGCACCTGCCGCACGTTCTGCTCGACGATCAGCACGGTATAACCCTCGGCCGACATCTTGCGCACCACTTCGAAGATCGACTGCACGACGACCGGCGCGAGCCCCGCCGACGGTTCGTCGAGCAGCAGCAGCTTCGGGCCGGACATCAGCGCGCGGCCGATCGCGCACATCTGCTGCTCGCCGCCCGAGAGCGTGCCCGCAAGCTGGCTGCGGCGCTCCTTCAGGCGTGGAAACAGCGCATACATGGTGTCGAGCCGCTCGGTGAATTTCGCCCGCGCCGACGGCACGTAGGCGCCCATGCGCAGGTTGTCCTCCACCGAGAGGCGAGGGAACAGGCGCCGGTTTTCCGGCACGTGCGCGATGCCGTAGCCGATCACTGCGTGCGAAGGCACGTCGTTCAGCCGGCGTGCTTCCATGGTGATTTCGCCCGCGGTGGCGTCGATCAGCTTCGAGACCACGCGCAGCAGCGTGGTCTTGCCGGCGCCGTTCGGGCCGATCACCGCGACCGTCTCACCCGCGTTCACTTCGAGGCTGACATCGAACAATGCCTGGAAGCTGCCGTAGCCCGCGCTCACACCAGAAACGTTGAGCATCAGCCGCTCCGCCCGGCGACGGTCTTCTGGACATCAGCCGCGTCGGTACCGAGGTAGACCTCGATTACCTTGGGATCATGCGCGACCTCTTCCGGCCGACCCTCGGCGATGACCTCGCCGTAGTCCAGCACGATGCAACGGTCGACCACGCGCATCAATACGCCCATGATGTGCTCGACCCAGATGATCGTGATGCCGCGCTCGGCGCGGATCGCCGCCAGCATGTCGGCGGCCTGGTTCATCTCGGATTCATCGAGTCCGCCGAGCGACTCGTCCGCCAGGAGCAGCTTTGGCCCGGTCGCCAGCGCACGCGCCAGTTCGAGCTTCTTGAGTCCCGCGGCGCCGAGTCCGTCGACGCGCGCCGCCGGATCCGAGGGTAGCTGGGCGAGCTTGAGCACGTCCCTGGCGTAGGCGTAGGCCTTATCGCGTGCGGGATGCTCAGCGTGACCGTAGAACGCGGCAAGCGCGACGTTGTCGAGGATCGACAAGCGCCGGAACGGCCGCGGAATCTGGAAGGTGCGCGCAATGCCGCGATGCGCGATCCGGTTCACCGGCAGGCCGGCGATGTCCTCCCCGCTAAAACGAATCGATCCGCTGGTCGGTTCGAGTGCACCGGAAATCAGATTGAAGGTCGTGCTCTTGCCCGAACCATTCGGTCCGATCAAGCCGAGGATCTCGCCTTCCTTGACCTCGAAGGCGATGTTGCTGACGGCCGTAAAGCCGCCGAATACCTTGGTCAGGCCGCTAACACTGAGCATCGGGCGCGGGCGCGTGGCCGCCCCTTCCTCCGCGCGGGGCGGAGGAAGGCAGCCAACCACACTAGGGTCACTGGTTGGAGTAGACCGAGCTCTTCGGAATCGGCAGCACCGGATCCGCGGTCTTGATCGCGGTCGGCCAGACGATCTTGGTCTGTCCGCCCTGGTACTGCATCACCACGGGTGAACTGCGCTCGTTCTGGCCCGACATCTCGCTACCCGCGGGAAAGAACTTCACGCCATAGCCCTGGATCGTGCCGCCGACCGGGATGTCGGTTTCGAGCGCGGCCTTGCGCAGCGCCTCGGGATCGTAGCCGCCGTACTTCTTGATCGCGCGCGGCAGGACGTCGGTAAAGAAGATCCAGCTCTGGTTGAAGCCCATCGAGGTATGTGGCGGCACCACTGTGGCCCCGCTCTCCGCCTTGTAGCGCTTCACCATCTCCTTGGTGAGGTCGCCCAAGCCCGGCTTGAGCGTCTTCGGGTCGAGCAACTGCGCGGCGACCGGGTCGACGTTGTAGATGTTCTCCGCCTCCTTGCCGAACGCCGCCTGCAGCTTGTCGAACTGGCCGTAGCCCGCGCCGTGGCCGATCAGCGCCGCCCACTTCAGCCCCTGCTCGCGCGCCTGGCGCCAGAACAGCGTGATGTCCGGGTTGTAGCCGGTATGCAGGATGACGTCGGCGCGCGCGCGGCGCAGCTTGGTCACCAGCGACGACAGGTCGGGCGAGGTCGCGGCGTAGCCTTCCTTCAGTACCACCTGCATGCCGTACTTCTTGCAGACCGCCTCGTTGCCCGACGCCACACCGGAGCCATAGGGCCCATCCTCGTGGATGATCGCAACCTTGAGGTCCTTGGGATCCTTCTTCAGCCTTTTCTTGGCGTGTTCGTTCAGGAACGAGCAGGACGCCTCGCCGAACTGGTCTGAATGCACCTGGGCGCGAAACACGTAGCTCAGGTTCTTGCCCTTGAACACGCTCGAGGCCACGCAGACGTTCGCCCACATGAACTTCTTCGCCGCATTGACCTTCTGCGCGAGCGGCACGCAGTGCGCGCTCGAATACACCCCCATGATCAGGTCGACCTTCTCCTGCTCGAGCAGGCGCGTCGCTTCGTTGATCGCGATCTCGGCCTTCGACTGTGCGTCGGCGAAGGTCGGCTTGATCTTGTAGCCTTCGACGCCGCCCTTCTCGTTGATCATGTCGATCGCGATCTTGGTGCCGATCGCGGCCGCCTTCGAGCCGCCGGCAGCAAACGGGCCGGTGTAGTCGAAGATCACGCCGATCTTGATTTCCTTCGACTGCGCATGCGCAATCGTCGCCATTCCGGCGAGCGCAAGGGCCGCAACCACGGCACGCGCGTAATGTCTTTGTTTGAACTGCATGGTTCCTCCTGGGTGTGAATGATCTGGCCGGTGGTCCGCGCTCTTGTGCGCCGCAGTCTTTCAACCCGCACGCGCCCTGTCAAGCGCGGCAGCGAGACGCCGCGTCAGCGCGCGTCCTCGAGAACGAGGTCGGCGCCCTTCTCGGCCACCGCGATCACCGCGGCGTTGATGTTGCCCGAGGGCACCGCGGGCATCACCGAGGCGTCGACCACGCGCAAGGCCGCCAGCCCGCGCACGCGCAGTCGGGGATCGACGACCGCGTGCGCGTCGGTCCCCATGCGGCAGGTCGAGGTCGGATGGAACACGGTGTCGCCGGCTTCGCGGCAAAAGGCCAACCAGTCCTCGTCCGATTGCACGCGCGGCCCGGGGTGCTCCTCGTTCACCACGTAGCCCGATAGCGGCGGCGTGTTGACGAGGCGCCGCGCGAACTTCAGGCCGTCGACCATCATGCGCTGGTCGGCTTCGGTGGCGAGGTAGTTGTAGAGGATCGCCGGGGGCGAGGCCGGATCATTGTTGCGCACGCGCACCCAGCCGCGCGACTCGGCCTGCAGCTGAGACACCGAGCAGGTGAAGCCCGAAAACGGATGCAGGTGGCCGCCCCGCTTGGCGGTCGAGAAATTGATGAAATAGAGCTGCGCGTCCGGGCGCGTGAGTTCGGGCCGGGTACGCAGGAACGCGGCCGCGTAGCCCGCACTGACGGTGAGCGGGCCGCGCTTCAAGAGCAGGTACTGCAGACCGATTTTCGCCTGCCGCCACAGGCTCATCATGTCGTCGTTCAGCGTGATCGGCTTGTTGCACTTCCAGAAGGTGCGCACGTAGAAGTGGTCCTGCAGGTTCGCGCCGACCTCGGGTGCATCGAGCACCACGGCAATGCCATGCTGCTCGAGCAGCTCGCGCGATCCGACGCCAGAGAGCTGCAGCAGCTGCGGCGAGTTGAACGTGCCGCCGGCGAGAATCACCTCGCGCGCGGCGCGCGCCGACTGTGTCGCGCCGTGCTGGCGGTACTCGACGCCGGTCGCGCGCTTGGTATCGCCGCCGTCGAACGTGACACGGGTTGCGAGCGCGTTCACTTCGACGCGCAGGTTGGCGCGCGTTTCGGCGGACCGCAGGTAACCGGTCGCCGCGCTGCAGCGCCGACCGTTCCTCGCGGTCGCCTGGTAATAGCCCGTGCCCTCCTGCGATGCACCGTTGAAGTCGTCGTTCCTCGGCACACCGAGCGCTGCCGCGGAATCGATGAACGCGTCGCACAGTTCGTGTTTGTCGGGCAGGTCGGAAACGGCGAGCGGCCCGCCGACGCCATGCCATGCATCCGCCCCGCGGCTCTGGTCTTCGGATTTCTTGAAGTAGGGCAGCAGGTCGTCAAAGCCCCAGCCCGGCACGCCCCAGGCGTCGAAATCCTCGGGCTGGCCGCGGATATAGACCAGGCCGTTGATCGAGGACGAACCACCGAGCACCTTGCCGCGCGGCGTAAACACGCGCCGCCCGTTCAGCGTCGGCTCGGGCTCGCCCTCGTAGGCCCAGTTCACATCGGTACGCGCGAAGAGCTTGCCGTAGCCGAGCGGCACGTGAATCCAGAAGTCCGTGTCGCGCGGCCCGGCTTCGAGCAGCAGCACGCGGTAGCGACCGTTCGCCGTGAGCCGGTCGGCGAGCACGCAGCCTGCCGAGCCGGCACCAACGATCACGTAGTCGTAGGTCTGGACCTCGCTCATGCGCGTCGAATCGAGAGAAAGCAGCAGCCCTTGGCGCCCGGCGTCCAGGTGCGATTGTCGATCGCGAAGCCGGCGGCCTCGAACATGCCCTTGTCCACCGCGCCGGCGATGCGGCACAGCGTCGCGCGTTTTTCCGGCGCCAGCGCCGCGTCTTCCCAGGCTTCCTTCAGCGGACAGGCATGAAATTGGATCTCGACCCCATCTGCGTCGCAGCGCCGCACTTCGGGGGCGAACAGCTCGCCCTCGCCCGGCACGCCCTTGAGGAAGGCCTTGCACAAGCCGTCGAAATCCGCCGGCGCAAATTCGGCGAGTGCCTGCCCCGCGCTGCGGCCGCGCTGCAGGATGGCCTTGGCGAGCAGCCCTTCGGCACGCGCGGCGCCGAGTTCTTCGGCCAGCACGTCGTAGACCTCGAGGTAGACGAGCGCCCGGTTCTTCAACTGGCCGACGAGGTCCTTGCGGTAATCGGCCATGTCACACCTTGCGCGGGCTCGCGACATGCATGCCGGCGTCCACGTAAAGGATCTGGCCGGTCACATGCGCTGCGCCCTCGAGCAGCCAGGCGACGGCGTCGGCCTGGTGCTGCGGCGTCGACACCGCCTGCAGCGGCGCGATCTGCGCGTAGGTCTCGCGCAGCCGGGTATAGCGCTCCTCGCCGTAGCCCGCGGTCATCCACGGCGTGTCGACGAAGCCCGGGGCGAGCACGTTAACGCGCACTTCCGGCGCAAGCGTGCGCGCGAGCGACATCGACAGCGTGTTCAGCGCGGATTTCGACGCCGCATAGGCGATCGACGAGCCGGTCGCGACGCGCGACGCGAGCGATGAGACATTCACGACAGCGCCGCGCGCGGCCCTGAGCGCCGGGGCCGCCGCGCGACACATCTGGAACGGGCCGATGACGTTGATCGCGTAGATGCGCTGAAAGTCCTCCGCACTCAGACCGTCGAGATCGGCATGCACGACGAACTTGGTGGTGCCGGCGTTATTGACGAGCGCGTCGAGCCGCCCCCATTGATCGAGTGCGGCCTTCACCAGTGCGCGGCACTGGGCGTCCTCGCCGACATTCGCCTTGACCGCGATCGCCTCGCCACCCGCCTCGACGCAGGCCTTGACGACCGCCTCGGCCTGCACCGTGTTCCTCGAATAGTTGACGACAACGCGCCAGCCGCGACGCGCCATTTCGCGCGCGATCGCCTCGCCAATGCCAGACGAGCCGCCCGTCACGATCACCACACGTTCACCCATAAGTCCTCACACTGTCGCGATTGGCGTCGCGGGCGATCCCACGGCGCCCGGCAGCCGCAGCGGCGGCGCCGTCAAAAGAAAACGATTGCGTCCATGCGCACGCAGCCACTGGGCGAGCTCGCGGAAATACCACATCTCGCCGAGATGGATGCCGTTCTTGAACAGGCAATGCTCGTGCAGCGGCATCATCGCGTGCGGTGCCGGCTTGGTGAGGCTCGTCGGGATGATCTCGACAGCGTAATTGTCGGCCAGCAGGCAGGCGAGCCCCGAGTCGGTGATCCACTGCAGCAGCTTGTCGTCGCGCCCGTCGAGCCCGCTGCAGGTGTTGTGCAGCAACGTGGGATCGGGCTTCTTCTGCAACTCGAGGATCACGTCGGCGAAACCGGTGTAGATGCACACCATGTCGCCGCGTTCGACCTCGACCCTATCGGCCTCGAGGATGCGCATCAGTTCGTCATAGCCGACCGCCTTACGCGCGCGCCCGAGGTGCGCATGCAGGTCGATCATGACGCCTCTGCCCTGCGCACCATGCTCGGCGAGGTTCTCGATGCCGAGCGCATCGGCGCCCGCGCCCTCGTATTTCGCCCAGGGCTCGGCACCCTTGCGCTCGCGCCCCGGGCGGACGTCCGCGCCGCCGCGAAAACCGTTGTAGAACGCGATTTCGCGCTTGCCATCGCCGTCGGCGTCGAAGCGGCTGCCGACGTGCGCGAACGAATCCCACTGCGTCGAGTACTGCAGCGTGAGCAGCACCACGTCGTCACTTACCACGTCGGTATGGTCGGGGTTGTCGTTCGCGAGCGGCCAGCAGAAGTTCTGCGCGCCGGCGCTCTTGCCGTCGCGCAGCGTGGGCGCGAGCCGCGGCGGACTGCGCCGCGGATTGAGCACGCTGCCGCCGGGATAGTCGAGCGGCAGCGAAAGGCAGAAGGTGACGCCTTCCTTCACTTCGGCCACGCCCTGCAGCACCTTTTCGGGCGTCACCCAGTTCATGCGGCCACGCTGATCGTCGGGACCGAAGTCGCCCCAGTTCGAGCCCTCGGGGCGTTGTTTCCAGCGTTGCATCGCGATTCCCTAAAAAGAAAGGAGCGAGAAAGGGGTCAGACCCCTTTAAAAAGGGTCAGACCCCGTTTTAGAAGATTGTCGGCCGTCGCTCATCAAAAGGGGTCTGACCCTAAAAAAAGGGGTCTGACCCCAAGTAGCTCCTACCGATCCACTCCGCGACGAGCACCGGTTTGTCGCTGCCTTCGCATTCCAGGGTCACGTTCCACACGGTCTGGATCATGTCGTCCTTGCGCTCCCAACTGCCCAGCACAAAATGCGCGCGCACGCGGCTGTTGACCGGCACCGGTGCGGTGAAGCGCACCCGGTTCAAACCGTAGTTGACACCCATCTTGCGGTCGTCGAAGGAAAACGTGCTTTCGATGAGGTGCGAGAGCAGCGACAGCGAAAGAAAGCCATGCGCGATCGTGGTGCCGAACGGACCTGCCTTGGCGCGCTCGGGATCGACGTGAATCCACTGCGGGTCGTCGATCGCATCGGCGAAGCGGTCGATCCGCGCCTGGTCAATCTCGAGCCATGGCGAAACGCCGACCTCCTCGCCCACGCGCTCGCGCAGCTGCGTCACCGACAACGCGCTCGTCATCCCGTCCTCCCGCAGCGATTATAGAGGCGCGATGAAATCGCGTATCCGCTGGTTCACGCGCGCCGGCATTTCCTCCATCACCCAGTGCGATGCCTCGGGGATGCGCTCGATCTCGAGCACCGGTACGCAGTGCTCCAGCCCATCGAGCAGGCCGGTCAGCAGCGCAATATCGCGCTCGCCGTGGATGACCAGCGTCGGCACGCGCACCATGAAGTCCTTCGGGTCGAGCGTGAGGCGCGCGGCACCCGGATCGTCCGCGGTCGGCGGTATCAGCGGCGATGCGCGGTACCAGTTCAGGCTCCCGGTCAAGGCACCAGGCTGCGCCCAGGCTTGCAGGTAGGCTGCCCGGTCGGCGTCGGTGAAGGCGGGCGCGGTCTCGCCGAAAGCGAACTTCCACAGACGCGCATAGCCGTTTGCCGAAAGACGCGCCTCGGCCTGCGGCGAGCGCAACTTCAGCATGTACTCGCTCGCCTTCTGCTGCGCGGGGCTGTGCACGAGCTCGCGCCAGAACGCATAGGGATGGGGCGAATTGAGGATCACGAGGCGCGAGACGAGCTCGGGCGCGGCGCTCGCCAGGTTCCAGGCCACGGCGCCGCCCCAGTCGTGGGCGACCAGCGTGAAGGGTTTGCCCCCGTTCAGCTGCCGCGCAAGGTCACGGATGTCGGCGACGATGTGGCGTGCCTTGTAGGCGTCGACACCATCGGGCTTATCCGACAGGTTGTAGCCGCGCAGATCGGGCGCCACCGCAAGATGGTCGCGCGAAAACTCGGCGAGCTGATGCCGCCAGGCGTACCAGAACTGCGGAAATCCGTGCAGAAAGAGGATCAACGGACCCTCGCCTGCCTGCATCGTGTGCAGGCGGATGCCGTTCGCCTGCACGAAGTCGGCGCGCAGGGCGTGCGGGGTGCTCACCGCGGACGGTCGGCGCGGTCTACTGGCCCGGGCTGCGGCTGACCCGCACTGCGACTCGGCGGCGCGCCGGGCGCCACGGGCGTGGTTTCCGCGCCCGACCGAAACCCGGGCCCCGCGGCGGGCGGCGGCCGCTCGCCCGCCACTGGCGCGCGCGTCTCCTGTGCCTCCTGCGTGGCGACGCCCAAGTTCTCGAACACCCGCGCGTCCGCGGCGCGCCGGGCAGTCGCGCCCTTCAGATCGAATTTATCCAGCTCGCGCGAGACCGCGCGGTAGGCCTGCAGATCCTGCTGGAACGCCGCGTCGGACGGCTTGAAGCCGGACGATGCGCGCGCAACCGTCATCCGTGCGAGCAGCTGCTCACGGCGTTTTTCCATAAACTGGATCACCTCTGCGACCTTCTCGGCCATCGCGTCGACAGGCGTCGACTTGGCCGCAGCCGAATCCCGCTCACCACTGAGGACTTCGACTTTCGGCGACCGCGCTTCGCGCGCCGCATCGCCGAACCAGGGCGGCGGGTAGGTCGAGTACTTGATCGATCCGGTTTGCGGATCGCGCCAGCGATAGAGCTCGCCGAGTGCGTTCGGTGCGAGCCCCGTCAGCACCCCCACCAGAACCCCGAGCAGGATGATCCGCATCGCGACAGCCTACGCCAGTTCAGGCGAACTTCGTCAAATCGGGTTTGCGCTTTTCGAACAACGCCTTCATCACCGCCCTAATTTCAATTGCGCCCTGCATCATGCCGTCGGCAGTTTGTAGTCGGTGAAACTCTTGCGCAGCGTGAGCTTGGAGAGCTTTCCGGTCGCGGTGTGCGGCAGCTCGTCGACGAAGACGACGTCGTCCGGCATCCACCATTTGGCGATTTTACCCTCGAAGAATTTCAGCAACGCCTCCTTGGTGACCTCCTGTCCTTCCTTCTTGATCGCGACCACGATCGGCCGCTCGTCCCACTTCGGGTGCGCGATCCCGATCACGGCAGCCTCCGCAATCGCCGGGTGCCCGACCGCAATGTTCTCCAAGTCGATCGAACTGATCCACTCACCGCCCGACTTGATCACGTCCTTCGAGCGGTCGGTGATCTGCATATAGCCGTCCGGATCGATGGTGGCGACGTCGCCGGTCGGGAACCAACCATCCTTGAGCGGATCGCCGCCCTCGCCCTTCATATAGCCCGAGGCGATCCACGGCCCCTTCACCATCACGTTGCCGAAGCGCTTGCCGTCCCAGGGCAGTTCCTTACCCTCCTCGTCGACGATCTTCATCTCGACCCCGAAGATGCCGCGCCCCTGCTTGGCCTGCACCGCATAGCGCGCCTCCTTGTCGAGCGCGGCCTGCTTCGCCTTGAGCGACCCCACGGTGCCGAGCGGGCTCATTTCGGTCATCCCCCAGGCGTGGAACACCGTGATGCCGTAGTCGTCCTGGAAACTGCGGATCATCGCCGGTGGGCAGGCCGAGCCGCCGATGACCGTCCGGTTAAGCGTGGAAAAGCGCAGCTTGTTCGAGGCCAGATGCTGCAGCAGCATGAGCCACACCGTAGGCACGCCCGCCGACAGCGTCACCTTCTCCTGTTCGATGAGGTCGTAGACGCTCTTGCCATCGAGGTGCGGTCCCGGGAACACCATCTTCGCCCCCACCATGGTGCAGGCATAGGGCAGGCTCCAGGCGTTGGCGTGGAACATCGGCACGACCGGCAGCACCGAATCGCGCGCCGAAAGGTTGAGTGCGTCGGGCAGCGCCCCGCCGTAGGCGTGCAGCACCGTCGAACGATTGCCGTAGAGCACGCCCTTCGGGTTGCCGGTGGTGCCGGAGGTGTAGCACAGCGCCGCCGCGGTGCGCTCGTCGAAGCTCGGCCACTCGTAGCGGTCGTCCTGCTTGGCCATGAGGTCTTCGTAGCACAGCAGATTCGGAATCGCGCTCTTGGCCGGCATGTGCGCGCGGTCGGTCATCAGCACGTAGTGCTTCACAGTCTTCAGCTGCGGCGCGAGCTTCTCGACCAGGGGCACGAAGCTGAGATCGAAAAACAGCGCCGTATTCTCGGCGTGGTTCGAGATGTAGACGATCTGGTCGGGGAACAGGCGCGGATTGATGGTGTTGATCACCGAACCGATGCCGGAGATCGCGTAATAGAGCTCGTAGTGACGGTAGCCGTTCCAGGCCAGCGTGCCGATCCGATCGCCGGGCTTCACGCCAAGCGCCTGCAGCAGCTTCGCGAGCTGGCGCGCGCGGCCATGGGCGTCGTGGAAGGTGTAGCGGTGAATATCGCCTTCGGAGGTCTTGGAAACGATCTCGGTGTCGCCGTGGTTGCGGTCGGCAAAGCGGATCAGGTCGCTGATCAGCAGCGGCGTGTCCATCATCAGGCCGTGCATAGTCCTCTCCTTCGAATTCTTGAACCTGTGCGCCCCGCGGCTCGGCCGGGGGCGACCGAGTGTACCGCGCACCTAGGCAGTGTCAACGCGGCGCGCCCGGGGCGTGTTTCGCTATTCCTGCGCGCGCTTCGGGTCACGCCTAATCCCGGTAAAATCGCGTTCCCCCTGGGCGCCCTGCCCTCCCGATCCTGCCGGAGACTCTCGCATGAGCGACGCCGCACCGACCACCGTCCGCGACGGTATCGCCGTCATCACCATGAACAATCCGCCGGTGAACGGCCTGGGCAGCGTGCTGCGCCCGGCACTCATGGCCGGCATCAAGAAGGCCGACGCCGATCCGGCGGTCAAGGCCCTGGTCATCATCGGCTCGGCGAAAGCATTCTCGGCCGGCGCCGATATCCGCGAATTCAATACCCCGAAGATGGAAGTCCCGCCGTCGCTGCCCGAAATCAACGCCGCGCAGGACGCATGCAGCAAACCGATGGTCGCCGCGATCGGCGGCTTTGCGCTCGGCGGCGGCCTCGAGCTTGCGCTCGGCTGCCATTTCCGCGTGGCACTCGCAAAAAGCCAGCTTGGACTGCCCGAAGTGAAGCTCGGCATTTTGCCCGGCTCCGGCGGTACGCAACGCCTGCCTCGCGTGGTGGGTGCCGCGGAGGCGATCAAGATGATGACCACGGGCAACGCGGTTGCCGCGGAGAAGGCGCTTTCGCTCGGCCTGGTCGACGAGATCGTGCAGGGCGACCTGCTCGAGGGTGCGGTCGCCTTCGCCAAGAAGCTCGTCGCCGCCGGCACGGGCCCGCGCCGCATCCGTGATCTGACGGTCAAGGTCGACGGCAACGCAAAGGCTTTTTTCGAACAAACGCGCGCCGAGGTCGGCAAGGCTTCGCGCGGCTTCCCGGCACCGCTCGAAATCGTCGCCTGCGTCGAAGCGGCGGTGAACAAACCCTTCGACGAAGGCCGCGCCGAGGAGCGCAAGCGCTTCCAGGGCCTGGTCGAAGGCAATGAATCGAAGGCCCTGCGCCACATGTTCTTCGCCGAGCGGCAGACGACGAAGATTCCGGACGTGCCCGCGGACACGCCGACGCGCGAGATCAAGACCGCCGCAATGATCGGTGCCGGCACCATGGGGGGCGGCATCTCGATGAGCTTCGTAAACGCGGGCATTCCCGTGACGATCATCGAAACCGAGCAGGCGGCGCTCGACCGCGGCTTCGCGACCATCAAGAAGAACTACGCGGGCAGCGTATCGAGGGGCCGGTTGACCCAGGCGGACATGGACAAGCGCATGGCGCTGCTCACGCCCTCGCTCAAGCTCGAGGACGCGAAGGACGCCGACATCGTGATCGAGGCGGTGTTCGAGCGCATGGACGTGAAACAGGACCTGTTCAAGAAGCTCGATGCGATCGCAAAACCCGGCGCGATTCTGGCGTCCAACACGTCGACCCTGGACGTCGATGCGATCGCGGCGGTCACCAAGCGCCCGCAGGACGTGATCGGCACGCACTTCTTTTCGCCCGCCAACGTGATGCGGCTGCTCGAGGTGGTGCGCGGTGCGAAAACCGGCAAGGACGTGCTCGCGACGACCATGAAGCTCGGCAAGACGATCGGCAAGCTGCCGGTGGTCTCGGGCGTGTGCGACGGCTTCATCGGCAACCGCATGATCGAAAAGTACGGCCAGCAGAGCCTGTTCCTGCTCGACGAAGGCGCCTCGCCCACGCAAGTCGACGCCGCGGCAAAGGCCTGGGGTCTCGCCATGGGCCCGTTCACCATGGGCGACATGGCCGGGCTCGACATCGGCTGGGAAATCCGCAAGCGCCGCTACCAGGAGCGGCCGAACTTCGTCTACTCGAAAGTCGGCGACCGCATCTGCGAAGCCGGCCGCTACGGACAGAAGAACGGCAAAGGCTGGTACAGGTACGAGGCCGGCAACCGCACACCGATCCCCGATCCCGAGGCCGACGCGATCATCGAGGCCTACCGCAAGGAGATCGGCGTCAAGCCGCGCAAGATCGCCGATGCCGAAATCATCGAGCGCTTGATCTACGCGCTGGTCAACGAGGCGGCGTACATCCTGGAGGAAGGCATCGCACTGCGTGCCTCCGACATCGACATGGTGTACCTCACCGGCTACGGCTTCCCGACCTATCGCGGCGGGCCGATGTTCACCGCGAGCAGCGCCGGGCTGGACAAGGTGGTCGCGGCGATCAAGCGATTCCAGAAGGGCTATCAGGGCGAGGTGTGGAAGCTCGCACCGCTGCTCGAGAGGCTTGCGGCAGAAGGCAAGACATTCTCCGACTACGACACCGTCAAGAAGTAAGTTCTCAAACCAGGAGGGTCCTATGACCGACGCAGTCATCGTTTCCACCGCGCGCACGCCGCTGTGCAAGAGCTGGCGCGGTTCGCTCAATATGACGCATGGCGCGAAGATGGGCGCGCACGTGGTGAAGGCGGCGCTCGAGCGCGCCAAGGTGCATGGAGAGGAAGTCGAAGACATCATCATGGGCTGCGCCACGCCCGAAGGCGCAACCGGCGGCAACATTGCGCGCCAGATCGCCATGCGCGCCGGCCTGCCGGCGAGCGTCTCCGGGATGACCGTGAACCGGTTTTGCTCCTCAGGCCTGCAGACGATCGCGCTCGCCGCACAACGCATCCTCGCCGGCGAGGACGGTGTGTACGTGGCGGGCGGCGTCGAGTCGATCTCATTGGTGCAAAACGATGCCAACCGGCACCACTTCCAGGACGAGTGGCTGCATCGGCACAAGCCCGAGATCTACTGGCCGATGCTGCAGACCGCCGAGTACGTCTCGAAGAAATACAACATCGGACGCGAGGCGCAGGACCGCTACGGCGTCGAGAGCCAGTTGCGTGCGGCGAAGGCGCGCGCCGAGGGCAAGACCAAGGACGAGATCGTTCCGATCACCACCAAGATGATGGTGATCGACAAAAAGACGAGCGTGGAAACGATGAAAGAGGTAACGGCCGAATTCGACGAAGGCATCCGGCCGGACACGAACTACGAGGGTGTCTCGCAGATCAAGCCGGCGATTGAAGGCGGGGTGATCGCGGCAGGTAACGCGAGCCAGTTTTCAGACGGCGCGTCGGTCTGCGTCCTGATGAGCGACAAGGCGGCGGCCAAGCGCGGCCTCAAGCCGATGGGCGTATTCCGCGGCTTTGCGGTTGCCGGCTGCGAGCCGAACGAGATGGGCATCGGCCCGGTATTCGCGATCCCGAAGCTGCTCGAACGCACGGGCCTGAAGATCGACGACATCGGCCTGTGGGAGCTGAACGAAGCCTTCGCCGTGCAGGTCATCTACTGCCGCGACAAGCTCGGCATTCCCGAAGAGCGCCTGAACGTCAACGGCGGCGCGATCGCCGTCGGCCACCCCTATGGCCTGACGGGCTCGCGCCTCACCGGCCATGCGCTCATCGAAGGCAAGCGCCGCGGCGTGAAGTACGCGGTGGTGACGATGTGCGTCGGCGGGGGGATGGGGGCCGCCGGATTATTCGAGGTCGTATAAAAGGCGACCAGGGGGCCAGACCCCCTTTTTTAGGGTCAGACCCCTTTTGATGAACGACGGCCGACGATCTTCTAAAAGGGGGTCTGACCCTTTTTAAAGGGGTCTGACCCCGCTAAGCCGCCGCCGTGCGCGTGACCGGCCGCTCGTCGATCGGCAGATGGAGCAGCCCGGCCACGATTCCGAGCGCCGCGCAGATGATCCACACCACCTCGTAGGACCCGGTGCGGTCGAACAGCCATCCGCCGAGCCAGGCGCCGAGGAAACTCCCCACTTGGTGGCTGAAAAAGACAAAGCCCGAGAGCATCGCAAGGTGCTGCACACCGAAGACCTGCGCGACCATGCCGTTGGTGAGCGGTACCGTGCCGAGCCAAAGCAACCCCATCACGATACCGAACGCAATCGCGGTGGTGCTGGTGAGGGGTAGCACCAGGAGCATCGTCACCGCCACGGTGCGCGCGAAGTAAATCAGCGCGAGCAGATTCTTCTTGCTATAGCGCGAGCCGAAGTATCCGGCGCCAAAGCTGCCGACGATGTTGAACAAACCCACCATCGCGAGGGCGAGCATGCCGTCGCGCGCCGTCAGCCCGCCATCAACAAGATAGGCCGGCAGGTGCGATCCGATAAACACCACCTGGAAGCCGCAGGTGAAAAAGCCGAGGAGCAACAGCCAGAATCCGCGGTGCCCGGCCGCTTCGCGCAATGCCTCGCCGATGGTCTGATACACGGCGTGTGGACGCGACGATGGATCCTCCGCGAGCGCCGCCGCGCAAGGCGCCATCAGGAGCGCCACAACGGCGAGCACCATGAGCGCGAACATCGCGCCGCCCGAGGCGATGAGCGCCTGACTGCCGGGGACCATCGCGAATTGACCGAAGGACGCAACCGCGCCCGCGATGCCGAGCGCCATCGAGCGCTTTTCGGGCGTGGTGTAGCGGCCGATGACCCCGAACACGATGCTGAAGGTGGTGCCCGACAGCCCGAGTCCGATGAGCAGACCCGAGCTCAGATAGAGCTCTCCCGGCGTGCCCGAGGTCGACATCAACCAAAGGCCTGCCGCATAGAGCAGCGCGCCAACGAACACCACGCGTCCGGCCCCGAAGCGGTCGGCGATCATTCCGGTGAACGGCTGCGCAAGCCCCCAGACGATGTTCTGCAGCGCGATGGCGAGCGAGAACACCTCTCGTCCCCAACCGTGCTCGAGCGACATCGGCTGCAGGAACAGGCCGAAGCCGTGTCGGATCCCCATCGATAGCAGCAGCACCAGGCTGCCGAAGGTGAGAACTACGGCCGGGGTGACCCAGCGTCGCTCAGTCATCCAATTCATCTATTCGATCCGGGAAGCAGCGACCCCGAGGATACGTCTTTGTCGCGGGTTCGATCGCTGCGGTTCGCACCGTAACCCGATGCGAAAGGGGTCGCGAAAGGGGTCAGACCCCTTTTTAGATAAACGGTGGCCGTCGATGATCTAAAAGGGGGTCTGACCCCAACTACGGCGTGACCCCTTAAGGCGCGCCGATCTTCTTTTCCTGCAGTGCGTGCAGCAGGCGCCCCGAGACGAGCGAGATGCGGTCGACCAGGAGCGCGAGGAACCCCTCGTTGAAGCGCGCCCGCACCTCGCTCGGCAGGGCGTCGAGGGCGTCGAGCGTGAGACCGATCGCCCAGCTCGGCTCGTTCGCTGTGACCGTTGCCATGCGTGCCTGGCCGTTGCGCCGGATGACCGACATCTCGCCGATGCTCTCGCCGGGACTGACAATGTTGAGCAGCTCGCCCCGGCTCGTCACCTTCGCCATTCCCGAGGCCAGCACGTAAAAACCCGCGTCATGGTCGCCCTCGCGGATCAGGTCCTCGCCGGCGTCGAACCGGCGCCAGGCGGCGCACCGCAGCACGTCCCACAATTCGACTTCGCTGAACGCCTGAAAGAAGGCGAGCCGTCGCATCGCGTTGAAACGCTCGGCCTCGGTAAGCCCCGGCGTTTCGCCCGCCTGTGACACGAGCAGGGCCTCGAGCGCATCGGCCATCTCGGCCCAGGTCGAATAGCGTTGCTCGCGGCTCTTCGCGAGCGCGCGCGCGATGATCGCGTCGAGCGCCACCGGCACGTCGCTGCGCAGCATACTCGGCGGCGGCGGGTTGGATTCGACGATCTGCCGCGTCAGGTCGTTCACCGTGGCCGCAGTAAACGGTCGGCGCCCGGTCAACAGGTGAAACAGCACACCGCCAAGCGAAAAAATGTCGGTTTGAAAATTGAGCGTCTCGCCCTGGATCTGCTCGGGTGACATGTAGGCCGGCGAACCGACGCCGAGCACCTGCGTCGTCTCGGCCCGGTCGAACATCGCGGCGCCGAAATCCGAGATCTTGATATCGAAACCCCGCGTCAGCATGATGTTTGCGGGTTTCAAGTCGCGGTGCACGACACCAATCTGATTGGCGAACTCGAGCGCCTTGCAGCATTTGAAGCCGATCTCGATGACCTTCGGCACGGCAAGCAGCCTGGCCGAATCGCAGTGCTCGAAAAGGCTGCCACCGTCGATGAACTCCATGACGAGATAGCGCGTGTCGCCCTCGACGCCCGCATCAAGGATGGTCGCAATGTGCGGATGGCGCAGCTTCCCGGCGAGCGCCGCCTCGGTCTGGAAGAAGTGCTGCTGGCGGCGGGCATAATCGGCATTCATGCCGACCTGCTCCTCCATCACCTTGATCGCGACTTCGCGCTCGGAGAAGGGGTCGCCGGCGAGATACACGGTTCCGGTCGCGCCCTTGCCGAGCGGCCGCACGATACGGTATTTGCCGATGGTCTCAGGCATGGTGCGAAGTCCAGGCATTCCCTGTCCGACCCGCGCAGGTAGCCCCTGCGGCGCGCGCGAACAAGGTCAGTCGGCGTGCATTCCAAGCAGCCGGAAAGCGATGATTGGCTGCTGGAATCCGCGCAACTGCAGCGGCTCCACGGATTCGGTCACCGCCGCATACGAGATATCGCGCTCGGTTTGCCCGTCGATGAGGATTTCCCCGGCGCGCGCCTCGCCGCACAGGCGCGCGGCGAGATTGGGAATGTTGCCGATTGCGGCATACTCCCAGCGGCTTTCGAAGCCGATCACGCCCAGCGTGGCCTCGCCTTGTGCAATGCCGATGCCGAGCCCGACCGTGTAGCCGCGCTCCACCCAGTCCTCCGCAATCGGCTGAAACGCCGTTTGCAGCTCGAGCGCCATGTTCACGGCACGCTCGGCGGGCTTTTCGATCTGCACCGGATCGTTGAAGAAGATCAGTACGCCATCGCCGGCGAAGTGCTCGAGTGTCCCGCCATAGCTGTCGACGATGCGCCCCATCGAAGCGTGGTAGGCGCGCATCAGGTCGACGACGTCGCTCGGATCGGCGCGGTCGGTGAACGCCGTGAAGCCCCGCAGATCGAGGAACACCACGGTGATCTCGCGACGGTGCGGCGCCAGCAATTCCTCGCCGCCGGCGACGATCGCCTCGGCGACCTGCGGTGCGAAGAAGCGCTTGAGGCGCCCGAGGCGCTCGATCGCCGAAACCTGCTTGCGCACGCGGTCTTCGAGCTTCGCGTTCCAGTCGCGCAGCTCTGCGGCCTGGTGGCGTACCTCGTCTTGCAGCGCTTTGACGCGCAGCAGCGCACGCACGCGCGCAAAGAGCTCCGGCCAGTTCACCGGCTTGGACAGGAAATCGTCCGCCCCGGCCTCGATCCCCTTGAGCCGTTCGGCCTGCGGGTCGAGCGAGGTGACGAGCACAATCGGCAGCAACGCGGTGGCTTCCTGCGCACGCAGCCGACGGCAGACCTCGTAGCCGTCGAGGCCCGGCATCACGATGTCCATGACGACGAGATCCGGCGGCGCGGCGCGCACGGCCTCGAGCGCCTGCTCGCCCGAGAGCGCGATATCGACCTCGTAGCCGCGCACCCGCAACAGCTCCGCCGCCATCTCGACGTTGGCGCGCTGATCGTCGACCACGAGAATGTGCGCAGCACGTCCGACCGCGCTGGCGAGCTGTGGTTTCGAGGAGACGGCAACGCTCATCGCTGGGGAGCCCGGCGGCTAGAGGACGATGACGCCACGCGCATTCTTACCCGACTCGAGGTCGGCGAAGGCCTGCGGTGCCTCGTCGATCCGATAGCGCTTGGTGATCAGCTCGTCGAGCTTGAGCTTGCCCGCCGCGTAGAGGCCGAGCATGCGCGGAAAGTCCTCGCGCGGACGCGCCGACCCGAAGTAGCTTCCGGTGAGCGTTTTTTCTTCGAACGGCAGCGTCATCGTGCGCACCGAGGTCGATTCGCCGGGCCGCGCGACACCGACGACGACGGCAACGCCGCCCTTACGGATCGCCTTGAACGCTGCGGCGGCGAGCTCGCCGCTGCCGACGCACTCGAAGGCGTAGTCGAGTCCGCCGCCGGTCGCTTTCTTGAGCGCCTTGGTCAGGTCTTCGCCCGGCTTGGTGAGGATCGTCTCGGTTGCGCCGAACTGCTTGGCGTAGACGAGTTTCGATTCCGCGGTGTCGATGGCGATGATCTGCCTGGCGCCGGCGATCGCCGCGCCCTGAACCACGTTCAGCCCCACGCCGCCGCAGCCCCAGACGCCGACGGAGGACCCCGGCTCGACCTTGGCGGTATTGAAGACTGCGCCGACGCCCGTGGTGACCGCACAGCCGACCAGCGCGGCGCAGTCGAGCGGCACGCCGGCATCGATCTTGACCAGGTTGTCGGCATGCACGACGGCGTACTCGGCCATGACGCCGACCCCGGAGAAGATGTTGAGCGGCTTACCCTTGGCGTCCTGGGTGCGCAAGCTGCCGTCGGGCAAGGTCGACAGCGCCTTGGCTTGCAGGTTGCACAGAACCGGGCGCCCGATGTTGCAGTAGTGGCAGCGCCCGCACATGTAAATCCAGTTCGAGACCACGTGATCGCCAAGCGCAAGCTCGGCCACACCGTCTCCGACCTCGACGACCTCTCCCGCCGCTTCGTGACCAAGGATGAGCGGCAGTGGCAGTGTGATGGTCCCGTTGGTCGCCGACAGGTCCGAATGGCACACCCCGACGGCAGCAATTTTCACCATGACCTCGCCGCGCTTCGGCGAGGCGAATTCGACCTCCTCGACGAGCACTGGCTTATTGAGTTCGCGGGCGATCACTGCCTTGCCGCGTTTTGCCATGTCCTTCAATGCTCCAAAAAGATAAATCTAGAAATTGCACGAAGTATAGCCGCTAAATAGCGTTCAGTGATGTGACTCTTGTCCGGAATCAATGGTTTGCGTCGCCGCGCCGGTTTGAAACAGGTCCCCGACAACCTAGGGTCGGTCGGCGCAAGGCGACGGCCCAGGCCGAATCGCCCTGGACCGGTCCACTCGGCCCGCTCAGAGGCTGCGGGCGATCACTTCCTTCATGATCTCGTTGGTGCCACCGTAGATGCGCTGCACCCGGGCTTCGGTGTAGAGGCGCGAGATCGGATACTCGTTCATGTAGCCGTAGCCGCCGAAGAGCTGCAGGCACCGGTCGGTGATCGTGCACTGCCGGTCGGTCGTCCACCACTTCGCCATGCAGGCCGTCGGCGCATCCAGGCTGCCGTCGAGCAGTTTTTCCAGGCACTCGGCGACGAAGGCACGCGCCACCGAGACCTCGGTCGCGCACTCGGCGAGCGTGAAGCGCGTGTTCTGCAAGTCCATCAGCGACTTGCCGAACGCGCGCCGCGCCTTCGCATACTCGGTCGCCAGTTCCACCGCGCGCGCCATCGCGCCCACGGCGCGATAGGCGACAATCATGCGTTCATAGGGCAGCTGGTTCATCAGTTGCCCGAAGCCGCGGCCTTCCTCGCCGCCGAGGAGGTTCTCCGCCGGCACGCGCATCTCGTCGAAGAACAACTCGGTCGTGTCCTGCGCCTTCTGTCCCATCTTGTCGAGAATGCGTCCACGCCGAAAGCCCGCGAGATCCTTCGTCTCGGCGACGATCAACGAAACGCCTTTCGCGCCCTCGCGCGGATCGGTTTTCGACACGATGATCACCAAATCGGCGTGATGGCCGTTGGTAATGAAGGTCTTCTGGCCGGAGATGACGTAATGGTCCCCGTCGCGGCGCGCCTGGGTGCGGATGCCCTGCAGATCCGATCCGGCGTCCGGCTCAGTCATCGCGATCGCACCAACCAACTCGCCCCGGGCCATCGCGGGCAGCCAGCGCCGCTTTTGCGCCTCGCTCGCGTAGGCCAACAGGTACTGCGAGACAATCGAATGCACCGAAAAGCCGAGCGCCGAGTCGATCGCGCGCGCGGCCTCCTCGACCATGACCGCGAGGTGTTCGACCGTGCCGCCCGCGCCGCCGTAGGCCTCGGGCACGTCGAGCAGCAGCAATCCGAGCGCGCCGGCGCGGTTCCAGAGCTCGCGGTCGACGTAGCCCTGCGCCGCGTAACGCTCGCGCTGGGGCATGACTTCACTCTCGTAGAAACGCCGCACGCTGCCGCGGAACGCCTCGAGCTCGGCTCGGTTGGCCCGACTGGCCGGGTTTGCCTGGTCTGAATTGACTGCATTCATCGGCTGTGTCCTCTCGTTTCCACTCACGCGCTGACCGGCACGCGGCAGGCTAAAGCCCGCCGTTCACCACCAGGCACTGGCCCGAGACATAGTCGCTGTCTGGGCTGCAGAACAGAAACACCGAGCCAGCCGCCTCCTCGGGCGTTCCGCCGCGCCCGAGCGGGATCATCTGATTCATAACCGCGATCCGCCCGCCCTGGATGCCGACCTTGACCTTGCGCCCCTGGACCTCGATCTCACCCGCCTCGCCCTCCTGCAGCGGTGTGGTCAGCCGGGTCTGGATGTAGCCGAACGCGACCGCGTTCACGGTGACGTCGTAGCGGCCCCACTCCTTGGACAACGCCTTGGTGAGGCCGATGATGCCCGCCTTGCCAGAGGAATAGTTCGCCTGTCCGGCGTTGCCGTTCACGCCCGAGGTCGAGGAGATGTTGACGACCTTGCGCATGATGCGCGTGCCCGCCTTGCGCTCTTCGTCGACCACCACGCGGAAGTACTGCTGGAAGGCACGCAGGATGCGAAACGGCGCGGTGAGGTGAACGTCGATGATCGCGTACCACTGCTCGTCCGACATCTTCTGGATCACGCTGTCCCAGGTGTAGCCGGCGTTGTTCACGACGATGTGGCAGCCGCCAAACGCGTCGACCGCGGCCTTCACGATCCGCTCGCCGAAGTCCTTCGCGGTGACGTCGCCGACGCAGGCGATCGCGCGGCCGCCCTGCTTCTCGATCTGCGCAACCGTTTCCTTCGCCGGCGCTTCGTCGATGTCGCTGATGACGACTGCCGCGCCGTCACGCACGAGACGCAGCGCGATGCTCTGCCCGATCCCGCGCCCCGAGCCGGTGACAATCGCCACGCGTCCGTCGAGCTGTCCCATCGGTGGTGCCTCCCCTGAGAGAAAGCGCCACTGTAGCTTTCCCGTCTCCGGATCGCCAGACGCGCGTTGCGAAAAGACGGTGGCCGATTCGAAGCGCAACAGCACACCGATTGCCAGTAAAATCCAAGCTCCCTGATGACCGCGTTGTTCGCGGCCTCCTCCCGGCTGCCACGCATCCATTCCTCGAGGCCACACATGATCAATCGCGACAAGTTCTTCATCGGCGGCCAGTGGGTCGCGCCCTCCACCCAGGAGACGATCGACGTCCACAACGCCGGGACCGGCGAGGTCATGGGCCGCGTGCCGGCCGGCGGCGAGAAGGATATCGACGCCGCCGTTGCCGCGGCACGCGCGGCGCTCGACGGCTGGAGCCAGACCCCGGTTGAGAAGCGCGCCGAATTCCTCGAGAAAATCTCCACCGGCCTCAAGGCGCGCGCCGAGGAACTGGCGCAGCTGATCGCGCGGGAAGTCGGCATGCCGATCAAGCTCGCCGGGCGCATCCAGGCCGGGCTGCCGATCGCGAACTTCGCGAACTACGCGAAGCTCGTCAAAGGCTTTAAGTTCGAGGAGACGGTCGGCAACTCGGTGGTCGTGCGCGAGCCGGTCGGCGTCGTCGGCGCGATCACGCCGTGGAACTATCCATTGCATCAAATCGCGCTCAAGGTGGCGCCGGCGCTCGCCGCCGGCTGCACGGTCGTACTCAAGCCCTCGGAGGTCGCACCGTTCAACGCCTTCACGCTCGCCGAGGTGATCGAATCGGTCGGTTTGCCGAAGGGCGTGTTCAATCTGGTCACCGGCTTCGGAGCGACGGTGGGCGAAGCGCTGGTCAAGCACCCGCAGGTCGACATGATCTCGTTTACCGGCTCGACGCGCGCGGGCAAGCGCATCTCGGAAGTCGCCGCGCAGACCGTAAAGCGGGTCGCCCTCGAGCTCGGCGGCAAGAGTGCGTCGATCATTCTTGACGATGCCGATCTGGCAACCGCGGTGAAGGCGACCGTGAGCGGCTGCTACCTGAACTCGGGCCAGACCTGCACCGCGCTCACGCGCATGCTGGTACCGGAGTCGAAATACGACGAGGCGGCGAAGATCGCGGCCGAGGTCGCCAACGGCTTCACGCTCGGTGACCCGCTGTCCGAATCCACCAGGCTTGGCCCGCTCACGTCGAGCGCGCAGCTCGAGCGCGTGCGCGGTTACATCAAGCAAGGTCTAAAGGAAGGCGCCGTACTGGTGGCCGGCGGCGCCGACGCGCCCGAAGGCCTGCCGGGCGGCTATTTCGTCAAACCAACGGTGTTTGGAAGAGTGAAGCCGGGATCGACCATCGAGCAGGAGGAAATTTTCGGACCGGTGCTTTCGATCATTACCTACAAGGACGAGGAGGACGCAATCCGGATCGCGAACGACACGCCCTACGGCCTGGCGGGCGCGGTCTGGTCGAAAGACGACGCGCGCGCGCAGAAGGTGGCGCGCCGCGTCCGCGCCGGACAAGTCGACGTCAACGGCGGCGCGTTCAACATGAACGCCCCCTTCGGCGGATTCAAGCAATCCGGCCACGGCCGCGAAGCAGGCGTCTACGGGCTTGAAGAGTTCCTCGAGTACAAGAGCCTGCAGCTGAAGGGCTGATCAGCGCGTAGTGGAGGTCCGGCGCCCGCGCAAGGTCTCGCGCGTGATCATGCCCAGGCCGGCGAGCACGCCGACGATGTCGGTAACCAGCGCGCCGGGAAATGCGCCGGCGGGAATCAGGGCGAGCACGCCGGCGAGCGCGAACCCAAGACGCAGGACCAGCGGCAGCGCGCGCGCGTAGTACCCGGTGATCGCGATCGCGATCAGCCAGACGCCGGCGACCGCCGTGACGACCGCCAGACTCACTGCCCAGAAGCCGCCAATCAGCAGGAGCTGCGGCGACAGGACGAAGAGCACCGGCACCACGAAGGCGGTCCAACCGAATACGACGGCACTCCAGCCGGTGCGCATCGGGTTCGCACCCGCCAGGCCTGCCGCGGCGAACGCCGCGATCGCCACCGGCGGCGTGATCATCGACATCATGCCGAAGTACATGACGTAGAGGTGCGCTGCGATCGGCGCAATACCGATCTTGACGAGGGCCGGTGCGACGAGGGCCGCAAGCAGTACATAGACGCCCACCGTCGGCAGGCCCATGCCGAGCACAATGCACACGACGGCCGTGAGAAAGAGAAGCACGGTCAAGCTGCCGCCGCTCATCTGTACCAGGGTCAGCGTGAGTCCGAAGCCCAGCCCGCTGATCCCGAGGACACCGATCACGATGCCGGCGGCCACGCACACCATCACGATCTCGAGCACGGTGCGTCCCGCGCCCGGGATTGCGCCGAGGAAGTCTCGCCAGTGCGGTCGTTTGCCCTGGTAACCAAAGGCGAGCGCGAGCGGGATGAGCAAGACTGCGGCAAGTAGCGCAGAGAACTGCGGCGTCTGGTTGAATTTGAACAGGGCGACGACGAGCACCACGAAGGGCAGCAGGTAGTACAAGCCCGGCAGTACGCGGCGTGCCGCCGGCATGTCAGCCTTGGCGATCCGGCCAATGCCCATCTTGGCCGCATCCAGATCCGCTTGGATGAACAGCGCAACGTAAAACAGGATCGCGGGCAGCAACGCCGCCAGCACAACCTCGGCGTAGGGAATCTCGAGAAATTCCGCCATCAGGAAGGCGGAGGCTCCCATGACGGGTGGCATGAGTTGGCCACCGGTCGACGCGACCGCCTCGATCGCCGCCGCCTTGTGCGCGGGATAGCCGCTGCGCTTGATCATCGGGATCGTGACCACGCCGGTGGCCACCACGTTGGCCACCGCGCTGCCCGAGACCGAGCCGAAGAACGCGGAACCCACCACCGCCATCTTCGCCGGACCGCCCCGAAAGCGCCCCATTGACAGCATCGCGAGGTCAGTCAGGAAGCGCGCACCGCGGCTCGCGCCGAGCAGTTCGCCGAACAGCAAAAACGCAACGACGATGGTGCTTGCCACTGCGAGCGGCAGCCCGAGCACCCCGTTGACGTCGAGCGCGAGGTAGGCCGAGAGTTTTTGCCAGTCGACCGTACGCGCAGCGAGACGGCCCGGCAGCACGTCACCCCACAGCGCGTAGGCGATGAATGCGAGCGCAATGAGCGGCAGCGTGCGCCCGGTGGCGCGCCGCAGGCATTCGAGCGACAGCGCGATCGTCGCGCTGCCCGCGATCACCGCGCCTTTCGGGCGCAGTACGATCAGATCGACGAGCTGTTGGTACTCGGCCGCAAGGTAGGCCGCGGCGGTGAAGCCGCCGACGGCGAGCACCCAGTCGAACCAGGGCACCTGCCGGCGCGGCGTGCCGCGACGCGCCGGATAGCTGATGAACGCAAGCGCCAGCGCAAGCGCCAGCATGACCGCGAAGAACTGCCCCGGGTAAATGTCCCAGCGCAGCCACAGCGGCAGATCGAGCGCCCAGCCGACCGAGGCCAGCGTGAGCGCGCTGGCGAGGACCACCGCCACAACGCGCGCCGGCGCCGGCAGTCCGGCATCGCGCGGCGTCGCCTCCCGGACGTGCAAGCCGCGGCCCGCTAGATCCTTTCCCGCCGAACCCGGCGCGCTACTCCTTGGGCGGCCAGACCCCGAGTTCCTTGTAGAACTTCTGCGCCCCGGTATGCCATTGGATGGGGTCGAGATTGGTGACCATCCGATTGGGGTTGAACATGTTCATCACGCCGAAGACTTCGCCCATCATCTTCTTGTTGGCGTGCATCGCCTTGAGCAGTTGGTAGACGTCTTCGTCAGCCGTCTTGGTGCTCGCGACCAGGGCCGCGTCATAGGTAATGACGTGGATCGGCGCTTCCACGCCGACGTTTCGCTTGTCGGGCTTCTCGGCGCGCAGGTAGGCGGGCGGAAAGAACTTCTTAACCTTCGCCACATTGTCCGGCGTATTCGCAACATCGAGCGCACGGATGCCGCCGACCGCTGCGTTCGCTTCGCGCACCTTTGCCGCCCCCAGCGCGAAGAAGAACGCATCCGCCTTGCCGGTGATGAATGCGTTCGCACCAGCCACCACGTTCGGCACGTTCACAGCTGTTACGTCGGCCGCCGTCATTCCTGCGGTCGCGTACTCAGCCTCGAGCAGGGGCGGAATCGTCTTCTGACTGCTGAATCCAGCGACCACGCGCTTGCCTTTCAAGTCCGCAACCGTCTTGATCGACGAATCCTTGCGCACAAAAAACGCCACGCGTAGCGGATAGAGGATGGTCGTCGCGCGCAGGTTGCTGTAATCGCGGCCCGTGAACTGCCCCGTACCGGTCACGGCAACGCGCAACTCCTCAATATTGGAGATGCCGAACCCGTATTCGCCGGCGCTGACCGCCGGCAGATAGACGGTGGCGCTTGCGAACGGGTGCACGGTGGCATTCAGCTTCGCGACGTCGCTTGCGACCTTTGCGACCGCGGTGCCGGTCGAGTGGTACAGCGATCCCGGGTTCGATGCCGCGATCCCGATGTCGCGCGCCTGGGCGGGGGTCGCAGCAAGCGCCCCGATCAGTGCAGTCGCGGCCAGAACGTTCATTGCAACGGTCTTCCTCCTCATGCTCATCTCCTCGAAAATGTTGTGACGCAGTGACGTTAAGCAGCTCAATCCACAATCCAGTTTCACAGTTTCAGTAGGCGGCGGGCATTCCCTTCGTAGATCGCGTGCCGCTCCTCGGGGGAGAGGTCGAGCCGCTCGATGATCTCGATCGTCGTACGGGTGTACATCGAGCCCTTTTCGGGGTCGAACGGCGCGTCGGAGGCGAACAGGACGTGATCCGCGCCGAAAAATTTCAATCCGCACTTGGTCGCCTCCCAGGCTCCGAACAGCGCCGTGTCGGCGTAGAACATGCGGAAGTAATCGAGCGGGCGCTTTTTCAGCTTGCGCAGAAGCTTCGTGTAGTCCTCGTCGGAGGTCCGCTTGCCGAGCTGGTCCCATCCCGGCCCGACGCGCCCCTCAAAGTACGGCACCATGCCGCCCATGTGATGGGTGATGATCTTAAGCGCGGGGTGCTTGTCGAACAGGCCCGCGAACACGATGTGCGCCATCGCCACGCTGGTCTCGTACGGCCAACCGAAGGTCCACCAGATCTCGTAGTGGCTCTTCTTCTCGCTGCGGTAATCCACGGTCTCCGCGCCGCGCGCCGGATGCATCCAGATCGGCCGGTCGAGCTTCGCCATCAGGTCGAACAGCGGCAGCGTTTGCGGCGTGGTCAACGGTGCGCCGAGGACGTTGGTGAACACCTGTACGCCGACCGCGCCGAGCTCGTTGATCGCCCGCTGCGCCTCGCGCAGCAGGCCCTTCGGGTCATTCATCGGCAGTGACGCGACGAAGCCGGGGAAGCGCTTGGGGTACTTGTGCACGAGCTCGGCCATGCCGTCGTTTGCCAGCTTGGCGAGGTCGGTCGATACCGGTGGCGGTCCGAACACCTCGATCGGCGGCGAGGGCAGCGAGATCACCTGGGCGTAGTCTTCGCCAAACCGGTCCATGATGCGAAAGCGCGCGTTTAAATCGACGATGCACGGAATTTCGCGCACCCGCTTATGCATGTCCTTGCCGTTCGGCGCGACCTTGAGCATGCGGTCGTAGTACTTTTTCGGAAACAGATGATTGAAAATATCGAGCTTCATGCGGCCTCCCCTCCCCGGGCAGCGGAGTCACGGTGCGATCGACCCGCTGATTCGCGATATGGTACACATCGCGCCTCGAACTGAGGATTTTTCATGACGCGTGCTCGTGACCCCGATTTCACCCCGGAGACGGCGGCCGATGCGTTCCTCGGCGTGCTCGCGGCGCGTGGGATCGAATACTTCTTCGTCAACGGCGGGACCGATTTTGCGCCGATTGCGGAAAGCTATGCCCGCGGCGAGGCGCTCGGCTCGCGACTGCCGACGCCCGTCATCGTGCCGCACGAGAATCTGGGCATCGCCATGGCGCATGGCTACACCATGGTGAGCGGCCGGCCGCAGGCGATGATGGTGCACGTCGGCGTCGGGTCGGCGAACCTGCTGAACGGCACCATCAATGCGGCGCGCCAGAACGTGCCGATTCTCATCTGTGCCGGGCGTACGCCGCTCACCGAAGGCGGCGGCGAAGCGGCCCTGCCGGGCGCGCGGAATAATTTCATCCACTGGGCGCAGGAGCATTTCGACCAGGGCGCGATGTTGCGCGAGTTCGTGAAATGGGACTACGAGCTGCGCCATCCCGATCAGGTCGAGACCGCGGTCGACCGCGCGCTCGCGATCGCGATGTCCGAACCGCGCGGGCCGGTCTACCTTTCGCTGCCGCGCGAGCTGCTCGGCGCATCGAACCGGCGCCGGCCGCAGTCCCGCCCAAGCCTTACGCCCGCCACGCCACCCGCGGCCGATCCGGCGGCGCTCGACGAGGTCGCGCAACTTCTCGCAAGCGCCGAATCACCGCTCCTCATCACTGCGAACGCGGGCCGTACCGAAGCCGGCGCACGCGCGCTCACGCGCTTCGCGGAAACCTTCGCGATCCCGGTCGTCCACTACCGTCCGCGCTATCTCGCGCTGCCGACCGAGCACCCGATGCAGGCCGGCTGGGACCCGCACGCGCTGCTGCCGCAGGCCGACCTCGTGCTCGTCGTCGACTGCGACGTGCCCTGGATCCCGGTGCAGGGCGCGCCGGCGCCCGAGGCGCGGGTCGTACACATCGGAACCGATCCGCTGTTCGCCCGCTACCCGATGCGCGGGTTCCGCAGCGACATCGCGCTCACCGGCGTCGTCGCACCGACGCTCGAGGCATTGCGCAAGCGCACGCTCGAGCTCGCACCGGAGGAGACCAAACGCGCCGCGCGTCGCAGCGCGCTCAGTGAACGCTGCACGTCCGCGCGTCTAGCGGCACGCGGCGGCACGGCGCAGCAGCCCAATGCGCTCTCGGGAAAGTGGCTCTCGGCCTGCCTGAATCAGGTCATGCCGGACGACGCCATCCTGGTCAATGAGTATCCGCTCGTCCTCGAGGAGATGACGATTGCCGAGCCGGGGCGGTATTTCGCTGCATCGCCGGCGGGCGGCCTCGGCTGGGGCCTGGGCGCGGCGCTCGGCGCGAAGCTGGCGGCGCCCGAGCGCTGCGTGATCTGCACGCTGGGCGACGGCGCCTACATGTTCGGCAATCCGACGCCGGGCCACTTCGTATCGGAGTCGATGCGCCTGCCGGTGCTGTTCGTCATCTTCAACAATGCGCGCTGGGCTGCGGTTCACCGCGCGACGCTCGGCATGTATCCGCAGGGCTACGCGGCGAAGATGCCACGCCCGCCGATCGCCACGCTCGAACCATCGCCGCGCTTCGAGAAGGTGGTCGAAGCGAGCGGCGGCTACGGCGAGCGCGTCACCGCACCGGGCGACGTCCTTCCGGCACTCGAGCGCGCCCTGCGCGTCGTCCGCGACGAAGGTCGGCAAGCGCTGGTCAACGTCTGCCTTGAAGCAAGCTACGTAAAAACCTCCTGAGCGCAAGCGCGCGAAGAAAGCACACCATGGCATCGATTCCGGCTTCCGCGGTACAGCATCCGTCTGCGCTTCGCATCAAGCGACTCGGTGTGTTTCTCGGCGCCGAGGTCACCGGCGTCGATCTCGCCCGCCCGCTCGAGCCGGCGACGATCGAGGCGATCCGCCAGGCGCACGCCGAGTACGGCGTGCTGGCATTTCCGGATCAACACATCAGCGGCGACGATCTGATGCGCTTCGGACGCGCGTTCGGCGAACTGAGCGTGCATCCGTTTTCGACCAGCTCGTCGGAACACCCCGAGCTCATCGTCTACGACAACAAGGAAGGCAATCCGCCCGCGGCGACCGACATCTGGCATACGGACGAGACCTTCCGTGAGTGCCCGCCGATGGGAACGGTGCTGTGCTCGAAGATCATTCCGGCGCTCGGCGGCGATACGGTCTTTTGCAGCATGGCCGCCGTCTATGAAGGTCTGTCGGCGCGGTTGCAGAGCTTTCTTTCCGGGCTCGAAGCGGTGCACGACTTCAAACCGTTCAAGGCGCTGTTTGGCAAAACGTCCGCAGGCCGCCGCAAGCTGCACGCCTACGAGGAACGCTACCCGCCGGTTACGCACCCGGTGGTTCGCCTGCACCCGGTGACCGGGAAAAAGGCGATTTTCGTGAATCCGCAGTTCACGCTCGACATCAAAGGCATGGAAGAGACTGAAAGCCGGGCGCTGCTCGAGTCGCTCTTTCGTCGCAACACGGTGCTCGAATACCAGTACCGTCATCGTTGGCAGCCGAACATGGCGGTGTTCTGGGACAACCGCTGGCTGCAGCATGCCGCGGTGCATGACTACTATCCCCAGCGCCGTCTGATGGAACGCGTAACGATCGCGGGCGACCGCCCCGTCGGTGATGCACCGCCCGCGAATCCGGAAGAGTTGCGTCGCTACCTGATGCCGCCGATCAGCGCGTTCGAAACCACGCGGCGGGCGCGCCAGCACGATCTCGATTGAGCGCAGCGCGCAGCGGACGTTCGCTCACCTCAGGCCGGCAGCCGGGCGGCCGCCTGCTCGATCGCCGCGGCGAGCGCGGCGTAGTCCTGGGTGACCGGATACTGCGGAAACTGTGCCGCAATCGATGCCGGTGGGCGGAAAAAGATGCCTGCGTTTGCCGCCGCCAGCATCGAGGTGTCGTTGTAGGAATCGCCCGCTGCCACGACCGCGAAGTTGAGAGCGCGGAAGGCCTCGACCGCCGAGCGCTTCTGATCGGGCATGCGCAGGCGGTAGTTGGAAACGAAGCCATCGGCATCGACCTCGAGCCGGTGGCAGAGCAGGATCGGCGAACCGAGCTGGCGTATCAACGGGCGGGCGAATTCGTAGAAGGTGTCGGATAGGATGACCAGCTGATGGCGCTGGCGCAGCGCGTCGAGGAGTTCAGGTGCACCCGCAAGCGGGGCCATGTCGGCAATCACGCCTTCGATGTCCGCAAGCCGCAGCTTCTCGCGCGCCAGAATCTCGAGCCGGTAGCGCATCAAGCGGTCGTAATCGGGCTCGTCGCGCGTCGTACGCCCGAGCGCCTCGACTCCGGTGCGCCTGGCCACCTCGATCCAGATTTCCGGGACCAGCACGCCTTCCAGATCCAGGCAGACCACAATCACGCGCAGGGCTCCTTTCGAGGCCGAAAAGCCGCGATGGTACCGCGAAGTAAAATCCGCACACGGACCCTCGACGGTAACCAGCGATGAGGAAAACGGCCGCCTGGCTTGCAACCCGCGCACTCGAGCAACTCGGGGTGCGGTACACATTCGGCATTCCAGGGGTGCACACCACCGAGCTGTACGACGAACTGAACGCCTCGGAGACGATCGCGCCGGTGCTCGTGACGCACGAGCTCTCGGCGGCGTACATGGCCGATGCAATGAGCCGGCTCTCGGGCAGCGTGGGCACCCTTGCCCTCGTGCCCGCCTCGGGTCTCACCCATGCCGCGAGCGGCATTGCCGAAGCCTTTCTTGCGGGCGTGCCCATGCTGGTGATCTCGGGCGGCATTCGCACCGATCTGCCCTTCAGTTACCAGTTGCACGACATCGATCTGCACGCGTTCATGCGTGGCATCACCAAGGCGACGTTCCAGCCGACGACGCACCGCGAAGTGCAGCCGATGCTCTACGAGGCCTACCGGATCGCGACCCAGGGCGAGCCCGGCCCCGTGTTCGTCGAGTTGGCCGCCAACCTGATGCTGATCCCGGGCGAGGCGGACAGTATTCCGGAGTACGACGAAGGTGAGCCTGCGCGCATTCACGACGCGGCGGCCGTCACGAGCGCGGTCGAACGGCTGCGCGCGGCCCGCCGGCCGGGGCTGTTCGTCGGCTGGGGCGCGCACGCCGCGCTCGCCGAGGTCGAGGGAATCGCCGAATTTCTGCAAGCGCCGGTGGCAACGACCTTGCAGGGCCTGTCGGTGTTTCCCGGCACCCATCCGCTCCACGTCGGCTTCGGCTTCGGCCCGGCGGCGGTGCCCGCAGCACGCAACGCATTCTCGCAGTGCGACTGCCTGCTCGCCATCGGGACCCGCTTCGCCGAGATCGCGACCGGCAGCTTCGGTACCAAGGTGCCCGAGAACCTGATCCACGTCGACATCAATCCGAAGGTGTTCAACCGCAACTACCCGGCGCAGGTGACGATCGAAGGCGACGCCGCGGCGGTGGGCGCGGCGCTGCTGCTTGCGCTGCGGCACGGCGGCGCGCCGCGCGCGACCGACACGGCGCTGCAGGAACGCATCCGGCGCGACAAGGCGGCGTATCGCGCCGAGTGGTATGCGCATGACAGCAAGGGACGGGTCAATCCGGCGCGCTTTTTCGATGCGCTGCGCGCGCGCACGCCGCCCGACGCGCTCACCGTGATCGACGACGGCAACCACACCTATCTCGCGGCCGAGCTCTACACGATTAGCGAACCGGCAAGCGTCGCGCTGCCGACCGATTTCAATGCGATGGGCTACGCCGTGCCGGCGGCCATCGGCGCAGCCCTCGCCCGGCCCGGCAAGCACGTCAACGCAATCGTCGGCGACGGCGCGTTCGCGATGACCTGCATGGAAATCGCGACCGCGGTCGCGCAGGGCGTGGGGATTTGCTATTTCGTGTTTCACGACGGCGCCCTATCGCAGATCGCACAGGCGCAGGAAGTTTCCTACAACCGCACACCCTGCTCGGACCTGCCACCGCTGCGGCTCGAAGGGATTGCGGTCGCGACTGGCGCGCACTATCTGCGCCTGGGCACCGACGGCGCACTCGAGCGCACGATCGACGAGGCACACCGCGTGGCCGCCGCCGGCCGGCCCGTCATCGTCGACGTCATGATCGACTACACGAAACGCACCGCATTCACGCGCGGCGCGGTACGCACCAACCTCAAACGCCTGCCGCTGCGCGAGCAGCTGCGCGTCATCGCGCGGGCGTTGGTGCGGAAGATTACCGGCTAAGGGGTCAGACCCTTTTTTTAGGGTCAGACCCCTTTTGATGAGCGACGGCCGACAATCTTCTAAAAGGGGGTCTGACCCTTTTAAAGGGGGTCTGACCCCGTTGTCGCAGCTTAAAAGCGAAGTGGTGATCATCGGCGGCGGCATCGCCGGCATCGTGTGCGCACTCGAACTACTCGAGGCCGGGCGGCGCGTGCTGCTGCTCGATCGAGACGCAGAAGAAAATTTCGGCGGGCTGGCCAAGGAAAGCTTCGGTGGAATGTTCTTCGTCGGGACGCCCGAGCAACGCCGCGCGAAGGTGGTCGACAGCGTCGACCTGGCGCTCGAGGATTGGCGCGCGTTTGCCGAGTTCGGGCCCGAAGACCACTGGCCGCAGCGCTGGGCCGAGTACACCGTGCATCACTGCACCGAGCGCGGCTATCGCTGGCTACGCGGCCTCGGGATCCGCTTCTTTCCGGTGCCGCATTGGGTCGAGCGCGGCCTCAACACGCGCGGCAATTCGGCGCCGCGCTTTCATCTCGTCTGGGGCACGGGCCAAGAGCTGGCACGCATCCTCGTCGGACGGCTCCTCGCGCATCCGCAGCGCGCACGGCTCACGCTGCGCTTCGGACATCGCGTCGAGCGCCTGCTCGAGACGAATGGGGCGGTCACCGGCTGCGCCGGCCGCACCGAGGTCGACGGGGTCGAGTTCGACGTGCGGGGCGAATGCGTCGTCATCGCCGCCGGCGGCGCCAACGGCTCAATCGCGCGGGTGAAAGCACACTGGCACCGCGACTGGGGATCGCCGCCGCAAACCATCCTGAACGGGTCGCATCGCTACGCCGATGGCCGGCTGCATGACGCGGCCGAGGCAGCCGGGGCACGCATCACGCACATGGATCGGATGTGGAACTATGCCGCAGGCGTGCATCATTTCCGTCCGCGCAAGCCGGATCACGGCTTGTCGCTCGTGCCACCGCGCTCGGCGTTATGGCTCGATGCGCGCGGCGAACGCATCATGCCCCCGCTGGTCACCGGCTTCGACACGCGCGACCTCGTGACGCAAGTCGCGACGCGCGCGGGTGGTTATTCCTGGCAGCTGCTCAACCGACGCATTGCACTCAAGGAGCTTGCGGTCTCGGGCGCCGAGTTCAATCCGTCGATTCGCGACAAGCGCTGGCTCGCGTTCGCGCGCGACATCGTCCTCGGCAATCGCTGGCTCTACGACACGCTGACGCAACACTGCGTTGATTTCGTGCTTGGCCATTCGATCGAGGAACTGGCGGCGAAGATGAACGCGCTTGCCGGCACGCAGGCGGTCGACGCCGCGCAGTTGCGCGCCACGCTCGAGCGCTACGACGCGGCGGTCGCCAAGGGCGCGCCGTGGCAGGACGAGCAGTTGCGCCGGATCGACGCGCTGCGCGCCTACCGCGGGGATCGCATCCGCACCGCGAAGTCGCAGCGCATTCTCGATCCGGGCGGCCTGCCGCTGGTCGCGATCCGCGAATTCGTCATTAGCCGCAAGACCCTCGGCGGCATCCAGACCGATCTCGCCTGCCGCGCGCTCGACGCCACTGGTGCGCCGATCAGCGGGCTCTACGCGATCGGCGAGGCCGCCGGATTCGGCGGCGGCGGCGTGCACGGCCTGCGCGCGCTGGAAGGCACTTTTCTCGGCGCCTGCGTTCTCACCGGCCGCGCGGCAGCCGCGGCGATCGCCGCGCCGAGCCGTTAGAATCGCCGCCAGGAGGATTCAATGAGCGTCAAGCAACTGTTCGACCTGAGCGGGCGCATCGCCCTTGTCACCGGTGGTTCGCGCGGCCTCGGCCTTCAGATCGCCGAAGCGCTCGGCGAGATGGGCGCGAAACTCGCGCTGACCGCACGCAAGAAAAATGAGCTTGACGCGGCGGTCGGCCACCTCGCGAAGCAGGGCATCGAGGCCACCGCCTTCGTCTGCGACATTGGCAAGCGCGAGCAGATTCCCGGACTCGTCGACGCAGTGCTCGCGCAGTTCGACAAGATCGACATTCTCGTCAACAACGCCGGTGCCGTGTGGGTCGCCCCGGCTGAGGATCATCCGCTCGACGCCTGGGACAAGATCGTCAATCTCAACCTCACCGGAACCTTCGTCCTCTCGCAGCAGGTGGCGAAGCGCTCGATGATTCCGGCGCGCTGGGGTCGCATCATCAACGTTGCATCGGTAGCCGGCCTGATGGGGAGCGATCCGCGTGTCGTGGAGACCGTCTCGTACAACGCGACCAAGCACGGCGTCGTCGGCCTCACGCGCCAGTTCGCCGCCGAGTGGGGCGAGTACGGGGTCCTCGTAAATGCAATCTGCCCGGG
>JAQBBQ010000180.1:0-4876 GCA_032125995.1 Betaproteobacteria bacterium
GGGGTCGCAGAGCAAGATGCAATGGCGCAAGACAGCCAGGGCATCATCGCCGACCGCACGCGCGAACACCTGACGCCGACGGACGTTGCCATCGTCCGCTTCCGGCGAATGATGCTGGGCGGCGCAAACGCCCTGCGCGACGGCACGGAACCGGCGGCGGCGCAGCGCCATGAACAGTACGCGCTGCGTGGCGGCGGCTGCATCGCGCCCGCAAGCCAGTCGTTCGAGGACGTCATGCGCGAGCGGTTCGGCAGTACAGACGGAAGGGTTTCGCGCTCGGACCTCAGGTAGCCACCGGTGGTTTCACCGCCGTCCTTTCGCTAGCCTCGTCTTTTCGGAGAAACACATAATGGCTCACAAAATCGTTTCCGCAGAGGCGGCTATCGCGATCATCCAAGACGGCGACGTTCTCGCGACGACAGGATATGGCGGTAACGGCGTGCCGGAGCATTTGCTGGCAACCCTTGAGCGGCGTTTCCTTGATTCCGGCGGACCCAAGAACCTCACCCTGGTCCATTCCACCGGCCAGGGCGATACCGCAGGCAAGGGACTCGACCGGTTCGCGCACGAAGGATTCTTGAAGCGACTGATCGGCGGTTACTACGGGCTGTCGCCAAAGCTGGCCGCAATGGCGGTCGATAACAAATTTGAGGCCTACAATTTTCCGGAAGGCTGCATCCTTCAGCTTTACCGTGAAATCGGCGCCGGCAAACCCGGGACGTTCAGCAAAGTCGGACTCGGGACCTACATCGACCCGCGACTGGATGGCGGCCGTATGAACGACATCACGCGCGAAGAACTCGTCGACGTCGTCCGCCTCAGCAACGAGGACTGGCTGTTTTTCCGCTCCTTTCCCATCAATGTTGCCTTCTTAAGAGGCACCACCGCAGATACGAACGGCAATATCTCGATTGAACGCGAAGCGCTGATTCTCGAAGACCTGACGCTCGCGATGGCGGTGAAGAATTCCGGCGGTTACGTCATCTGCCAAGTCGAACGCATCGCCGAAGCGGGGTCGCTGCCGTCCCGAATGGTGCGGATCCCCGGGATGATGATTGATTGCGTCGTCCTTTCGAGCCCGGAGCATCACATGCAGAATTTCGCGACGAGTTACAACCCCGCGTTCTCTGGCGAGCTTCGAGTCCCCGCGCAATCGGTTGCGCCAATGGCACTGAACGAGCGGAAAATCATTGCGCGACGTTGCGCCACCGAACTGCGGGCAAACAGCGTCATCAATCTGGGCATTGGCATGCCCGAGGGCATTGGCTCGGTTTGCAACGAGGAACGGGTTCATCGCTACATCACCCTGACCGCCGATCCGGGCATCGTCGGCGGCGTGCCGATGAGCGGCCTCGATTTCGGTGCCGCGGTGAACGCCGACGCGCTGCTAGACCACACGGCGGCGTTTGATTTCATTGATGGCGGCGGGCTCGACATTGCGTTCCTCGGCATGGCGCAAGCGGACCGACGCGGCAATGTCAATGCGAGCAAATTCGGTAAACGCATCGTGGGTTGCGGTGGCTTCATCAACATCAGTCAAAACAGCCGCAAGGTCGTTTTCATCGGCACGTTCCGGGCCGGTGGTCTGCGGATCGGTGTCGAGAATGGCGCGCTACAAATCCTGCAAGAAGGTAAAGCCACCAAATTCGTCGAGGCCGTCGAGCAGATCACGTTTAGCGGCGACGTGGCGGTGCAAAAAGGACAGCCCGTGCTATTCGTCACCGAGCGCTGCGTCTTCGGGCTAACGGCAAAGGGTATGACGCTGCTAGAAGTGGCACCGGGGATCGACATCGAACGGGACATTCTCCCGGGAATGGAATTCGAGCCGATTATCGATCAGCCCAAGTCGATGGACCTTCGACTTTTCAATCCCCAAGTCATGGGGTTGAAGGACGACATGCTGTCGATGAGTCTGGCCGATCGAATTCACTACGACGCGTCATCGAACACGATATTCCTGAACTTTGCGGGACTCCGGGTGCGGACGTCCAAGGATGTCCAGGACATTCACGACGCCGTCGAGACGCGGATGAAAGCGGTCGGGACGCGAATGCACTCGGTGGTCAACTACGACAATTTCGTCATCGATGAAGATGTAATGGATGCGTACGCAGACCTCGTTCAGTACATCGACAGCCACTATTATCTGAGCGTCCATCGGTACACGACGAGCGCGTTCTTGCGCCTCAAGCTAGGCAAGGAACTGGCCAAGCGCGAACTGTCATCCCGAATCTACGAAACCGTAGAGGAGGCAAAGACGATTGGCGGCAAACCCTAGCGCGGAGGACTGCGCGGGGTCGCAAGCGGTTATGCGATCCGAACATCGGGCCTGCGCTCTAGGAACTTTTTTCGACGTCCGCACTACGCTCGTTCCTGGCGTCCCGGAACGTAAAATTGGCCCCTTTTTGTCGGGTTGCGGCCGGGCGCGCAAACCGGGCGTCAGCGCACGCGTCTCGTGCTCCGGCTAGGCGGTGCCGTCGAAAGACGACCTCGAGGGCCGCAGCACTACGCTTGCGCTGGGCACGAGCAGCCTGAGCAGCATGATTTCCAAGACGCTCGAGTAGACGCGAGGCTCAGCGCCCGCGAGGTGCGGGTTCGGCAGGCAGCCTCAGGCGCATGACCTTCGCGGCCTGGGAAACTTCGAAGCGTCGCAGGAAGTTCTGACCCAGCAGGCCCACCCCGTTTTGCGACGGCATCACCACCACGCTCAGCCCGGACACATGGAACGCGTCGGCCTGCACGTCCAGGTCCTTCACGATCTTGCCTTCGACCGTTCCGTTGGCCGTCTTGAAGTATCCGGTGATGCCGTCTGGCAAGCCTGCCGCCTTCGCGAAATCTGCTCCGACCGACACGTAGGTGGCGCCCGTGTCGACCATCAGTCTTAGCGGTACGCCGTTGACCGCGCCGTCGAGATAGTAGTGGCCATCGCGAGACACCGGAATCGCGATCTCCTGCTTTCCCTTGTCGAGCGAACGCGCGACCGGCGGCTCTGCGGTGAGCTGAGTGGTTACAAGGTACCCGGCCGCGATCAGGCCGAGCCAGGCCACCGACCAGAACAGAGTCCTCTTCATCGAGGTGCGCAGTTTATGTCACGACCCAGTCACGCGCGGTGTCGGTCGACCGACGCTTCGCCAGAACGCCCCGCGTGCCAGGTCCGACCTGCTTTGCACGCGGTGTCGGACGCACGCGCGGCGCCCACGGAGACGTTCAGCCTTTCGCCGCCCAGGCCTCGACTTCGATCAGCATGTCGGGACTCGCGAGCCCCGCGACGATGAGCAGCGTGGATGCCGGGCGCACCGCGTCGCCCAGCACCCGGGCGCGCGCCGCGCGATAGTCGGTAATGAGGCGCGAATCGGTGAGAAATACCGTGAGCTTCACCAGGTCCTGCTTGCGCATGCCGTTCTCGCGCAGGCAGGCGAGGACGTTGCGGAACGCTTGCTCGGCCTGACGCCGGATGCCGGTCGCGAGCACGCCCCGGGCGCTGACGCCGACCTGGCCTGCGACCGCGACCCAGCGCGCGCTCGGCGCGACGCTGACCGTGTGGCTGTAGACGCCGACCGGGGCGTGAACGGATTTCGGGTTAAGGGTCTTGTTCATGAAGCCTCCTGTTCGAGTTCGTCGCACGCATCGTGCGAGCACGCTAGCTTAGCCGGATGCGCTCGCCCGCAAATCAGCTGGACGCAAAAATTTCTCGGCTTCGATCGGCTTACTGCGTCGCGCTGAACTTCGCGCGAAATCCCGGTGTCATCGACACTGTCCCGTCGGCGTCGACGATCACCCCTTCGACGCCTGGCGCCTTGCCCAGCCAGCGCACGCCTGCCGCCTTGCCGCGCGCCATGATCGCCACCCCCAAGCCGTTCAGGTCCTCGAGCCGCTCGCCGAATAACGTCACCCCGCGCGGTCCTTCGGCCGGGTAGCCGGTGCGCGGATCGAGGATGTGGTGGTAGCGCCGGCCCTCGCGCACGAACGCACGCTCGTAATCTCCTGAGGTCACGACAAACCCGCGCTCGACGCGCAACACGCCGAGCAGCCGCTCGGGCGCACGCGGATCGCGTAGGCCCACGCGCCAAGGGCGCGACGGCTCGCCGCCGATCACTTCGACATCGCCACCGCCATTCACCATCGCGCGTGCGATGCCGTGGCGCTGCAGCACCTGCATGCCGGCGTGCACGATCGGGAGCTTCGCAATGCCGCCAAGGTCGATGCGCATGCCGCGCTCGGAGAGAAACGCGGTCCGCGCGCTCGCCTCGAGGCGCAGCTTCTTCCAACCCACGCGCGGCAGCTGCGCGGCGATCTCGGCCGCTGACGGCATACGGGGGTCGTCGGCGCGGAAGCGCCAGCCGCGCAACGAGGCGACGGTGATGTCGAAGGCACCGTCCGAGCGCTCGGACATCGCCGCTGCCATCGCGAGCACCGTCATCAACTCGGGCGGCACGCGCACGGCCCCGGCGCCCGCGGCACGATTGATCGCGCTGACGACGCTCTTCGGGTCGTAGTGGTTCATCATGTCCGAGAGCCGTTGCATCTCCCGGTAAGCCGCGTCGATCGCGGCGTGTGCCTGTTGGACGCGCCCCTCGGCAGCGGGCTCGACCGTCACTTCGACCACCGTGCCCATCAGCGGGCGCGCCTCGCGTACGGATTCCGCCACGCCGTCAGCGGGGGTGAGGCATAGCCATAGCGCCGCCGTCCACGCCAAATGCCGTCCAGGTCTCAATCCGGCCATTGCGCGGATCATAGCGGTGCCACGACTTGATCCGTGTCAATGCGGCGACGGCCGCCGTGCCTCAAATGACGGGATTGCCTTGTGGAGCACTCGCGCTTGCGTGGTTACACCGTCGTTCTGACATTCGTCCTCGCGCTGTTTGGGGTAACGCCC
>JAQBBQ010000181.1:0-3238 GCA_032125995.1 Betaproteobacteria bacterium
CGTTCTCGGACGCGTACTCTCCACCGAGCTGGTCCATCCCGAAACGCAGGACGAGCTGTATCCCGCCACGACGCTGCTCGACGAGGATCACGTCGAGATGATCGAGAGTCTCGGCATCGACGAAGTCAAGGTTCGCACGCCGCTGTTTTGCGACACCCGCTGGGGTGTGTGCGCGAACTGCTATGGCCGTGATCTCGGCCGTGGGATGCTGGTTACCATCGGCGAGGCAATTGGCGTTATTGCTGCACAGTCGATCGGCGAGCCTGGCACGCAGCTCACCATGCGGACCTTCCATATCGGCGGCGCGGCCTCGCGGACCGCGGTGCAGAGCCATGTCGAAGCAAAGTCGAACGGCGTCGTGCGTTTCAACGCGGCAATGCGTTACCTGACCAACGCCAAGGGCGACAAGCTCGTGATCTCGCGTTCGGGCGAACTCGTCGTCACCGACGACGCGGGTCGTGAGCGCGAACGGCACAAGGTGCCCTACGGCGCGACGCTGCACGCGGCCGACGGCGATGTCTGCAAGGCAGGCAAGGCGCTCGCGAACTGGGATCCGCACCACCGACCGATCATTTCGGAGTACGCGGGCACCGTGCGGCTGACGGCTGTCGAGGATGGCGTCAGTGTCGCCAAGCAGATTGATGACGTGACGGGTCTTTCGAGCGTCGTGGTCATCGATGCCAAGCGGCGCGGGGTGACGGCGGCCAAGGGCCAGCGCCCCTCGGTGATGCTCATCAACGAGGCGGGCGAAGAAGTGAAGATTGCCGGCACCGACCATGCCGTGAACATCAGCTTCCCGGTGGGCGCCGTCATCGCGGTGCGCGACGGCCAGCAGATGGCGGTCGGCGAGGTGCTTGCACGCATTCCGCAAGAAGTCTCGAAGACGCGCGACATCACAGGCGGCCTGCCGCGGGTCGCGGAATTGTTCGAAGCGCGTAGTCCGAAGGACGCCGGCATGCTTGCCGAAGTCACCGGCACGGTCAGCTTCGGCAAAGAGACCAAGGGCAAGCAACGCCTGGTCATTCGCGACGTCGACGGGGTCGAGCACGAGTACCTGATCTCGAAAGACAAGCACGTGCTGGTGCACGACGGTCAGGTGGTCAACAAGGGCGAGCTGATCGTCGACGGTCCGGTCGACGCACACGACCAGTTGCGTCTGCTCGGCGTCGAGGCGCTGGCGCGCTACATCATCGACGAGGTGCAGGACGTCTACCGTCTGCAAGGGGTGAAGATCAACGACAAGCACATCGAGGTGATCGTCCGCCAGATGCTACGCCGCGTGCAGATCGACGACCCGGGCGAGACGCGTTTCATCCTCGGCGAGCAGGTCGAGCGCGCCGACGTGCTAGTCGAGAACGAAAAGGTGGAGGCCGAGGGCAAGAAGCCGGCCGCTTACCTGTACATGCTCCTCGGCATCACCAAGGCTTCGCTGTCGACGGATTCGTTCATCTCGGCGGCGTCGTTCCAGGAGACCACGCGCGTGCTGACCGAGGCGGCGATCATGGGTAAGCGCGACGAACTGCGCGGCCTGAAGGAGAACGTCATCGTCGGGCGCCTCATCCCGGCGGGAACCGGCCTCGCGTATCACAACATTCGCAAGGCCCAGGCCGAGGAGCCGGTGCTCGAGTTGCTGCCCGCGAGCGAGGAGGCGCCGGCCGCGGAAGCGACCGAAGGCGCCGCCGAGGGGTAAGCCCTCCCGTTGGCTGTTGCACAGGGAAGGGGCGGCGTGAGCCGCCCCTTTTCATTTGCATGGCGTGATAGCGTTCGCGCATGGATGCGGCGACCCGCGCGGTGCTGGTACGCGACGCGACTGAGGCCGATCTCAGTGCGGTGCAGTCGATCTACGCCCACCATGTCCTGAACGGGCTCGCCAGTTTCGAGGAAGTCGCGCCGCCGCTCGAGGAAATGCGGCGCCGATTCATCGAAATCACCGAGGGCGGACTCCCCTACGTCGTCGCCTGCATCGATGCGGCGATCGCCGGCTACGGGTACTGCGCACCCTACCGTGCGCGCTCGGCGTACCGCTACGCGCTCGAGGACTCGGTCTACGCGCATCCCGAATTTCTGCGCCGCGGCGTCGGCCGGGCGCTGCTTGCGGCGCTGGTTGAACGCGCTGGCGCGCTCGGCTACCGGCAGCTGGTCGCAGTCATCGGGGACAGCGCGCATATGCCGTCGATCCGCGTGCATGCCGATGCCGGGTTTCTGCGCGTCGGAACCCTGCGCTCGGTCGGCTTCAAGTTCGGCCGCTGGGTCGACACCCTGATCATGCAGCGGCCCCTGGGTCGGGGCGACGGCGAGCCGCCCGCTACTTGAACATCAGCACGATGCCGCTCGCCGCCAGCAGTAGGGCGACGACGCGGCGGAACTTGCCCTCGCTCAGGTGCCGATGCGCGTGCTCGCCGGCGACCATAGCGACGGCCATCACCGGCACCAGCACGACGAGCAGCATGCCCGCACGCGCATCGAACAGGCCGAGGCTTCCGTAGCCCGCCACGCGTACCAGCGCGAGGAGCAGCAGCACCGCCGACATGGTGCCGCGGAATGCGCTTTTCCCGAGGTCGATCGCGTTCAGATAGACGGCATAGAACGGGCCCGCCATGCCGCCGAAGAGCGTGGCGACAAGCGCGCCGAGGCTCCCGGTGGCGAGCGCGACGGCGCCGGGCGAGGGACGCCGCAGACGCGGCAGCGAGACGAAAGCCGAGAGTCCGTAGGCGACGATGAATGCGCCGAAAACCTTGAGCAGGAGCCGTGCGTCGAGCACCGCAAACAGCGCGAGTCCGATCGCGGTACCGCCGAGCGTGGGCAATACCAGGCGCGAGAGCGCGCTGCGATCGATGTGGCGTCGCTCGCGCCAGGTTTGGCCGAGCGAGGCAAGCACCCCCATCGCGGTGACAGTCGGCACCACCAGGTTGAAGGGCAGCACCAGTGCGCAGGCGGGGATGACGATGAGCCCGGCGCCGAATCCCGTCGCGCCGCGCAGGGTGTAGCCCGCGAGCACGGCGGCTGCGCACCAGGCCAACTCCCAGGCGCTGATCGGCATGCGAGGTCAAAACGGGGTCAGACCCCTGTGGATAACATGGGGTCAGACCCCCTTCTGGATGATCGAAGTCCGACGATGAAACGAAAGGGGTCTGACCCCATTTCCGAGTCGATCCGGGTGCTCGAGCGCGGCTGGCTGTCGTCGAACAACATCGTGCTGCACGACGACGCGAACAGGGGGACGGTGATCGATTCGGGC
>JAQBBQ010000182.1:0-3681 GCA_032125995.1 Betaproteobacteria bacterium
ACGAGAAAGGACTACCCATGACCACGAGACACGCTCGATTTCTCCCGGCACTTGCCGGCTTCATGCTGGCCGCCTTCGTGCTGGCCACCGCCGCCATGGCCCAGTCCGCACCCGACTTCAGCGGCAACTGGGTACTCAATAACACCAAGGGCAAGAACCTTGGCATGGTCGCGGCCGTGCAGGAAACCATTGCCCTGACCCAGACGGCGGACCAGCTCACGCTGGATTTCGCGACGACTTTCCAGGGCAACACGACCGAGCGCCAGGTGAACTACGACCTCATGGGCACTGTCGTGCAGAACGAGGGCCCCATGGGCAACAAGGCGGAAACCGTCGCGAAGTGGGACGGCGGCAAGCTCGTGGTGACGTGGACCGCGGAGGGCGCGATCGCCGGGACGAAGACCGTGAGGACCGAAACCCGCTCGCTGTCCGCTGACGGCAAGACGATGACGGTCGTCAGCCAGCGCGGCAGCAACGCGCCCATGGAACTGGTGTACGAGAAGAAGTAAGTGAAGACAGGCGTACTCATTGCGGTCCTCGTGGTCGGGCTCGGCGTCGCCGGCGCCGCCTGGTTCTCCTGGGACCGGCTGACCGGGGCGGACGAGGCCGCGCAGCAGCGCGTCTTTGCGAACCCGGAGCGACGCACGATCGCTGCGAGCGTGCTCGCGACGGGCGTGGTGCGGCTGCGGGTCGGCGGCGAGGTTCGCGTTGGTGCCCAGCTGTCGGGCATTGTCGAGAAGCTCAACGTCGAAGTGGGCTCGAAGATCAGCAAGGGCGACATGATCGCGAAAATCGACTCGCGCGGCATCGAGGCGCGGCTTGCCCAGGCCCGGGCGCAGATCGCCGTGGACCGGCAGGAGGTCCGCCGCACCGAGGTTGAGCTGGCGCGCATGGAACGCCTCGATGAGCAGAAACTGGTGGCCGAGAGCCAGGTCGAGGACGCGCAGCTCGCCCTCGATGGGGCAAAGGCCAGGCTCGAGAAGGCCCGGCGGGACGCCGCGGTGGTGGAGACCGAGCTCGCTTACGCCGTGATCCGCTCGCCGATCACGGGCACCGTTGCGTCCGTGTCGACCCAGGAGGGCGAGACCATCGCCGCATCGTTCACCACGCCGACCTTCGCAACCATCATCGAGGATGGCGCGCTCGAGCTGATCGCGATGGTGGACGAGACCGATATCGGCAACGTCGCCATCGACAACCCGGTGATGTTCACGGTAGAAGCCTACCCGACCGAGGAATTCGCGGGCCACGTCGCGCGGGTCGCGCCGAAGGGCACGATCATCTCGGGCGTCGTGAACTTCGAGGTGATGGTCCGCATCGAGTCGCCCGCGGAGCAGCTGAAGCCGGACATGACGGCAAATGTCTCCATTCGCACCGCCGAGCGAGAGGCGCTGGTGATACCGAATGCAGCTGTGCAGCGCGAAGGCTCGGACCGCTACGTCTGGGTGGCCGAGGGCGACGGGCTCACGCGCAAGAGCGTAACCGTCGGCACGAAAGACGCCAGCTTCACCGAGATCAGGCTGGGATTAGCCCCGGGGGACAAGATCCTCATCGGGCCACAACCGGACGCCGGCAAAGCCGGCCAGGCAGGCAGATCATGATCGAAGTCAGTCACATCGGGAAGACCTACACGCGCGGCGACGGCACGCCGGTGCCGGCGCTGAAGGACATTTCATTGACCATCGGCAAGGGCGAGTTCGTCACGATCCGCGGCGCCTCCGGGTCGGGCAAGTCCTCGCTCCTGAACATCCTCGGCTGTCTCGACACGCCGACGTCGGGCGCCTACAAGCTCGACGGCGAAGACGTGTCCCGCTATACCGATCAGCAGCGTTCCCACATCCGGAACCGCAAGATCGGCTTCGTGTTCCAGTCCTTCAATCTGCTGCCCCGCACGACCGCGGCGGAGAACGTGGAAATACCGGCGCTCTACGCCGGCGGGAACGTGGATCGCGGCCGGGCGCTGGCGATCTTAAAACGCGTCGGCCTCGCCGACCGCGCCGAGCACTACGTCACCGAGCTTTCCGGCGGCGAGCAGCAGCGCGTGGCGATCGCCCGCGCGCTGATGAACGATCCGCCGCTGCTCCTCGCCGACGAGCCGACGGGCAATCTCGACACGGCGTCCGGCGAGGCCATCATGCAGCTGCTGACCGAACTGCACCGCGAGGGACGCACGATTGTGCTCGTTACCCACGACGAGAGCGTCGCCGCCTACGCGAAGCGGGAACTGCTGATCCGCGACGGCCTGCTCGCCTCCGACCGGGCCCGGGGCGGCCCTGAATCCGTCGCGCTGAAGAGCGCCTGAGGAGGATCACATGAACATCACCAGGACCGTCGCCCTCGCCTTCCGCACGCTGTCGCGCAACCGCCTGCGCAGTTTCTTCATGATGCTCGGCGTCACCATTGGCATCGCTTCGCTGACGGCGCTGGCCTCGGTGGGCGAAGCCACGAAGCAGGAGACCATGCGCCGCTTCAAGCGCATGCTCGGCACCATGGACATGGTGATCGTGCAGCCCGGCGGGGGTGCCTCCCGCGGCATGCCGACTCTCGCCAGCGTGTCGCCCGTCCTCAAAGAGGGCGATGCGATAGCCATCGCGAACGAACTGCCGCTGGTGAAGCAGGTGGCGCCGATGCAGTTCGCGCTCGACCTCGACGTGAAGTACCGCGACAAGGCCGCCAGCCCCTCGGTGATTGGCGCGTCGTACAACTGGGTTGACCTGCGCGGCGAGGAAATCGCGCTCGGGGGCGGCATCACGGCGGAGGACGAGGCTTCCCTCGCGCGGGTGGCGGTCATCGGCGCGGACGTGCGCAAGTCGCTCTTCCCCAACGAGGACCCGATCGGCAAGCAGATGCGCATCGCCGACGTGCCGTTCCAGGTCAAGGGCGTGCTGGCGTCCCGCGGCGTGGGGCCGGGTGGGGCCAGCATGGACAACATGCTGCTCATCCCCGTCTCGACCGCGTCGAAGCGCCTGTTCAACCGCGACTACTTCACCTCGATCATCATCCAGCTCAAGGATCCCGACCAGTCACAGCAGGCCATCGCCGACATCACCGCGCTGCTGCGCGAGCGCCACGGCATCGTGCCGCCCGGCGACGACGACTTCAACGTGACCAGCCCCGCTGCCCAGGTCGCCCGCGTTACCGACGTGGGCTCGACGCTGTCGAAGATCCTGACCGGCGTCGCCGTCATCGCGACGCTGATCGGCGGCACCGTGATCATGAGCCTGATGCTGATTGCCGTCTCGGAGCGGCGCAAGGAGATCGGCGTGCGTCGTGCGGTGGGCGCCAGCCGGCAGGACATCATGGTGCAGTTCCTGATCGAGGCGGCGGTGATCTCCTTCATCGGCGGCCTGCTCGGCATCCTGATCGGCGTCGGCGGCACGCTGATCGTGACGACGCTCACCAAACTGCCGCCAGCAGTGATGTGGACCGCGGTCAGCGGCTCGGTGGTGCTCTCCGTGGCCGTCGGCCTGCTCTTCGGGCTGCAGCCGGCGTGGCGCGCCGCGAATATCGATCCTATTCAGGCGCTGCGCTCGTAGCTGGCAATGAACCAATGGCACCCGACTAACGACCCATGCACATCGACTGGAGCACCTGGCGCCACCTGATGCGCGGCGGCCTGCGCCAGATATGGCGCTACCGGCTGCGCTCGACGCTCGTTATCACCTGCGCCGCGCTCGGCGT
>JAQBBQ010000183.1:0-17586 GCA_032125995.1 Betaproteobacteria bacterium
GCACCGACGCCTGGGGCGGATCGCTCGAGAACCGGATGCGCTTTGCGACCGAGATCGTGCGCCGGGTGCGCGCGGGCTGCGGCAAGGATTTCCTGATCCAGTACCGGATTTCGGTGCTCGACCTCGTCGAGGGCGGTCTCAGCGGAGACGAGATTGTCACGGTCGCGCGTGCGGTCGAAGCCGCGGGCGCCGATATCCTCAACTCGGGCATCGGCTGGCACGAGGCGCGCATTCCGACCATCGCGCATGCGGTGCCGCGCGGCGCGTTCGCCTGGGCGACGCGGCGCGTGAAGGAGGCCGTGGGCATTCCACTCATCGCCTCGAATCGGATCAATGCTCCTGAGATCGCCGAGGACATCATCGCGCGCGGCGACGCCGACATGGTTTCACTCGCGCGGCCGATGCTGGCGGATGCCGAGTTCGCCAATAAGTCGAAAGCGGGCGATCGTGCAGGCATCAACATCTGCTTCGCCTGCAACCAGGCCTGCCTCGATCAGATCTTCGATCGCGGCATCGCCAGCTGCCTGGTTAATCCGCGCGCCGGGCGCGAGACCGAGCTCGTCTTTACGCCGACGAAATCGAAGAAACGCGTCGCGGTGGTCGGCGGCGGGCCGGCGGGTCTTTCCTGCGCGGCGGTCGCGGCCGAGCGCGGGCACGCCGTCACGCTCTATGAGCGCGCCGATGAGCTCGGCGGCCAGTTCAATCTCGCCAAGGTGATTCCGGGTAAGACTGAATTCGGCGAGTCCGTCGCCTACTACGTCGAGCGGCTGCGTCGCGCCGGTGTGAAGACAATGCTCGGCCAGACGCCGGGCGAAGCCGAGCTCGCGGGCTACGACGACGTCGTGCTTGCCACCGGCATCAATCCGCGCCGCCCGGAGATCGAAGGCATCGATCATCCCAAGGTCGCGCGCTACGTCGACGTGTTGAGCGGCCGCGTGAAGGCTGGCAAGCGCGTCGCGATCCTCGGTGCTGGCGGCATCGGCTTCGACGTCGCACTCTATCTCGCCGAAGGCGAGGGCAAGACGCAGAGCGACCCGGCCGCGTTCGCCGCGCATTGGGGCATCGTCAAGGACGCGGCGAGCGTCGGCGGGCTCGCCTTGGACGCGCCGCACGCAACAAAACCCGCGCACCAGATCACCATGCTCAAGCGCTCGAGCACGCCGTTCGGCACGACTCTCGGCATGACCACCGGCTGGACGCTGCGCATCGAGCTCGCGCGCGCCGGCGTGCAGATGCTCGGTGGCGTCACCTATCGCAAGATCGACGATGCGGGCGTGCACGTCACCGTCGACGGCGCCGAGCGGGTGATCGAAGTCGATACGGTGATCCTCTGCGCCGGGCAGGAACCCAACCGCGCGCTCGCCGCCGGGCTCGAAGCGCGTGGCAAGACGCCGCATCTCATCGGCGGTGCGAAGCTCGCGTCCGAGCTGGATGCGAAGCGGGCGATGCTGGAGGGGGCGGAACTAGCGGCAGCTTTATAAATAGGGCGCGGCAAAGGCAAAAGCAAAAAGGGGTCAGACCCTTGTGGATAACTTTGACGCCAAGGTTCATGCAATGATCGTCTCGACAAAGTTATCCACAAGGGTCTGACCCCATGCTCTCCACAATCGACGCCCGCGCGCTCTTCGCGCGCATCGCGGGCAACATCGAGAAGGTCATGCGCGGGCAGAGCGCGACGGTGCGCAAGCTCCTCGCGGCGTTCGCCTCGGGCGGGCACGTGCTGCTCGAGGACACGCCGGGCACGGGCAAGACAACCCTCGCCAAGGCGCTCGCGGCTTCGGTCGGCGCGCAATTCACGCGCGTGCAGTTCACCCCGGACCTGCTGCCCTCGGACGTGCTCGGGGTGTCGGTGTTCAACCAAAAGGAGCAGCAGTTCGAGTTTCGCCCGGGGCCGGTGTTCACCAACATCCTGCTCGCCGACGAGATCAACCGCGCCTCGCCGCGCACCCAGTCGGCGCTGCTCGAGGTGATGGCCGAGCAGCAGGTCTCGATCGACGGCCGCACGCGGCCGATCGATGCGCTGTTTTTCGTCGTCGCCACGCAAAACCCGGTCGAATTCCGCGGTACCTATCCGCTGCCAGAAGCGCAGATGGACCGCTTCGCGATGCGTCTGTCGCTCGGTTATGTCGACGCCGACACCGAAGTCTCGGTGCTCGAAGCGCAGGATCTCGGCCATCCGCTGGCGACGCTTAGCGCGGTCGCAACGCGCGAGGACGTGCTCGGGCTGATGGCCTGCGTGCGGCGCGTGCGCCTCGCGAACGAGCTGCGCCACTACATCGTCGAGATCGTGCAAAAGACGCGCGTCGCACCGCAGGTGCTGCTTGGCTGTGGCCCGCGCGCCTCGCTCGCGCTCGCGCATCTCGCCAAGGCGCTCGCCCTGTTCGACGGCGGCGAGTTCGTGCGTCCAGAGCATGTGCAGGAACTCGCCGAGACCGTGCTTGCCCACCGCCTGGTGCTCGATCCGCAGGCCAAGTTCGCCGGCATGAGCGCGGCTTCGCTCGTCGCCGACATCGTGCGCGAGGCCAAGGTACCGGCCTAGTCCCCGCCTGGTTCAGGACACAGGACACAGGACACCGGACAACGGAGCACGCGCCGGCATGATGCGCTTGGTCTATTTCTCGCTCAGGATCTTCAGCTCGATCGACCGCTTCCTGCGCGAACGCTTGACCCCGCTCGGCTGGGTCGCCTTTACGGCGGCCGGCGTTGGGGCACTTGCGGGAGTCGATACGAGCCAGACCGCGACCTACCAGGCCTTCACCCTGCTCGCTGCGCTGCTCGCCCTCGCGCTGGCGGCGAGCCTCACGTTTCGGTTTCGCGCGCGCGCCACGATCGAACGCGAGCTGCCGCGCTATCTCACGGCGGGCACGCCCTGCGCCTACCGCGTCACGCTCACCAACCGCGGGCGCCGCGCGCTCGCGGGCGCGATGCTCGAGGAGCATTTTCGCGACCCGCGTCCCGGCTACGCGGAATGGAGGATCACGCACGAGCCCGGCGAGGAACGGCGCAACTGGTTCGACCGCGAGATGGGCTACTTCCGCTGGCGCTGGGCGATCGAACGACGCCTGCCGCGCACCCAGGATGCGGTCGCCCTGCCCGCGCTTGCGCCCGGCGAGCGCGCCACCGTGCGCCTCACGCTCGAACCGCACCGACGCGGACGTATCGACCTCGCGGGCCTCACCGTCGTACGCCCCGATCCGCTCGGCCTGATGCGCGGGCTGCGGCGCATGGCGCTCCCCGCGCGCGTCATCGCACTGCCGCGCCGCTACCGCATCCCCGCGATTGCGCTGCCCGGCGCGCGCAAGTTCCAGCAAGGCGGCGTCGCGCTCGCCACCTCGGTCGGTGATTCGGAGGAGTTCGTCTCGTTGCGCGACTACCGACCGGGCGATCCGCTGCAGAAGGTGCACTGGAAAAGCTTCGCGCGCACCGGCAAGCCGATCGTGAAGGAATACCAGGATGAATTTTTCGAGCGCCACGCCCTCGTCCTCGATACCGGCCGTGCCGCCGGAGAGGACGCGGTGTTCGAGGATGCCGTCGCGCTCGCCGCCTCCTTCGTCTACACGATCGACACGCAGGAATGTTTGCTCGATCTGCTGTTCGTCGCGGAACAGGTGCATCAGTACACTGCGGGGCGCGGCCAGCTGCAGGCGGACCACATGCTCGAAATCCTGGCGAGCGTCGCGCCTTGTGCGCCGGGGTCGTTTGATGCGCTGGTACAGGCGGTGCTCGCGCAGCGCGCGCGGCTGTCGAGCTGCATCCTGATCCTGGTCGACTGGGATCACGCGCGCGCCGAACTCGTGGGCATGCTCGCGGCCTCGGGCATGGAAACCCGCGCACTCCTGGTCTGCGCCGAAGATGCGATTCCGGCGGACCTGCCGCATTCGGTGCTCGCCGTGCATCCGGGTCGTATCGAAGAAGGCCTGGCACGTCTGCGATGAAGCTGCCGCCCCTCCTGCTCGGTGCTGCGCTCGCCTTCTGGGGCTGGGAGGTTGGCCAGTTCGCGCTCGGCATCGCACTCGGCGTGGCGATGGAGGCCGCGGTGCGCTCGCCCTGGCGAATCGACCTGCAACCGGTTGCCTACGAGCGGCTCGCGGACCTGTGCACGGTATTCTTCGTCGGCTTCATCGTGGTGAGCGCCGCATCGACCGAATCGCAGGGCGTCTCGCGCAGCATCCTCGCCGGCCTCAAGTACCTGCCGGCCTTCATCGCGCCGATCGCGCTCGCGCAACTCGTCTCGAGCGCGGGCCGCCTGCACCTGTCGGCGCTGCTGCGCGCGATGCGCCAGAGAAAGCGCCGCAACCCCGAGGCGCGCGATCCGCTGATCGACTTCACGGGACCCTATCTCGCAATCATCGTGCTCTCGGCCGGCCTCGCCAACGACCGCGGCCCGGTCTACTACGCCGGCGTCGCAGTCATCATGGCCTGGGTGCTATTCGCACTACGGCCGCGCCACGCACCAATGGCGCTGTGGGGTGCGCTGTTCGCCATCGGCGTCGGCGCGGGCTATGCGGGCCATGTCGGCCTGACCGAGTTGCAGGCGCAGCTCGAGAACTGGATCTCCGACTGGTACCTGCGCGGCATGGACGCGGACCCCTATCACTCGCGCACCGACATCGGCTCGATCGGCCGCTTGAAGCTTTACGACACGATCGTGCTGCGCGTGTACGCGAAACCGACCGATGCCGCACGCCTGAAGCTGCTGCATCGCGCGAGCTTCAATGACTATCACCGCACCAGCTGGTTGGCGCGCAACGCACCGCTCGCGCCGCTCACGCCGAGCGCGGGCGGCGCGAACTGGCGCCTGGCCGAGGGTCGTTCCACGGTCTCCGCACGAGTGGCGATCCGCCTCGAAGCCGGCAAGGCCGTGCTCGCGCTGCCCGCCGGCACGACGCGCATCGCGCAACTGCCTGCCGAATCGCTGCAGACCAACGCGCTCGGCACCGTGAAGGCCGAGATCGGCGGCGACTGGGCGCAGTACGTGGCCGAGGCGGGTGACAGGATTCTGGATACCGCGGCACCGACGCCCACCGACCTCCTCCTGCCCGCTGCGGAGCGCGCCACGATCGAACGCGTCGCCGAGCGGCTTGGCCTGAATCGCGCAAGCGGTCTCGCGCCACGCGAAATCGTGCGCCGCGTGGGCGCGCACTTCGCGACCTTCAGCTATTCGACCTTCCGCGAGGCACCGCCGCCGCGCGCCGGCAACGCCACCGCGCTCGGTGATTTTCTCGAGCGCTCGAAGAGCGGCCATTGCGAATACTTCGCCACCGCGACGACGTTGCTGCTGCGCGCCGCGGGCGTGCCGACGCGCTACGCGACGGGGTTTTCGATGCTCGAGTACAGCGCGCTCGAGGAAGCCTACGTGGTGCGCGCGCGCCATGCGCATTCCTGGACGCGCGCCTGGGTCGACGGGCGCTGGATCGACCTCGACACCACGCCGCCCGACTGGTTCGGCATCGAGGAACGCCGCGCGCCGCTGTGGCAGGGATTGAGCGACCTGCTGCGCTGGGCGGGATTCAGCTGGTCGCAACGCGCCGCCTTTGAGGCGGGCGTCGGCTCCTACGCCCTGCTCGGCGTACTCGTCATGGTGCTCGTCTGGCGCCTGCTCCGCGGCCGGCGCACCGCACGTGCCGCGGCGCAGGGCGCGGCGGCGGCCGCGCGCGCCTGGCCCGGCGCGGATTCCGCCTTCTACGCGCTCGAGCAGGCCTTGCGTCGGCGCTTCGGCGAGCGCGCAGCGAACGAAGCGCTCGGTCCCTGGATCAGGCGCATCGCCGCAGCGTTCGAACCGACGGCGCGCGCACAGCTTTACGAAGCGCTCGAACTGCACCAACGCAACCGCTTCGATCCGGTCGGCATCGACGAAGAATCGGTGCGCCGCCTTGGCATGCTGAGCACCCGCGTCGCCCGCACCGCGCGAGACGACTGAAAGCCCCAGAACTATCGGGAATTACCGGGTAGTAGCGCGTTTACAATGGGCTCACGGCAGCTTCGGAGAGGCGGGATGGGAACGGTCGTCGCACTCGGCGGACAAGTCGGCGGAGCGAAGCTCGCCGATGGGCTGTATCAGTTGCGCCAGAAAGACCTCACGGTGATCGTCAACACCGGCGACGATTTCGAGCATGTGGGGCTCGCCTTCTCGCCCGATCTCGACACGATGCTGTTGACGCTTGCCGGAATAGCGAGCGCAGACGCCGGCTGGGTGCCCGAGGGCGAGACCTACAAGCTTTTCAGTATGCTCAAAACGCTCGGTGGGCCCGACCGCATTCCGCTCGGCGACCAGTCGCTCGCAATGCCGATCCTGCGCACCGAAGGCCTCGCGACCGAGCGCACGCTCTCTGAGATCACGCGCGGGTTCTGCCGGCACCTCGGCATCGGCGCAAACGTCGTGCCGATGAGCGACGATCGCGTGCGCACCCAGCTTCTCACCGCAGAAGGCGCGGTGTCGTTCCAGGACTATTTCTCCCAGCTCGCCTGCGAGCCGGTGGTGACCGGATTTCACTACGCCAATGCTGCCGAGGCGATTGTTCCGCACGCGATCGTCCGCGCGTTGCGCGCGCCGGATCTCGAAGCCGTCGTCATCTGCCCATCGAATCCGTACCACACCGTGCGCCCGATCCTCGAGACCGGCGGCATCAGGGACCTGCTGCGCAAGCAGGGTGCGCCGGTCATCGCGGTATCGCCGATTGTCGGCGGCAGCGCGCTACAGGGCTCGGCGGCGAAGATGATGATCGAGCTGGGCCACGAAACCCTGCCGCGCACCGTGGCGATGGAGTACTACAAGCTGATCGACGGCTTCGTCATCGACCAGGTCGACGCCGAACAGGCCGAGGGCCTGCGCGCGAGCGGCATCGAAGTGCTGGTCGCGCCGACGATCATGCGCACGCCGAATGACCGCGTCGAGCTCGCAGCGCGCGTGCTCGAATTCGCCAGGCACGTCGCCGAGGTGAAGGCCGAGGCGTAGGGGGTCTACTTCTTAGGGGTCAGACCCCTTTTTGGATGTTCGATGGCCCTTAGTGCATTGAATGGGGTCTGACCCCTTTTTCTTTTAACGGAGGTCTGACCCCTTTAAGTTTTTACCCCCGCGCCCCCAGCGCCGCAGCCACGATCGCGTCGCGGTCGACCGCAAAAAAGCGCCTGAGCGCTGCGCGCGTGTCACTGCGCCCATAGCCGTCGGTACCGAGCGCAACGAACGTCCGTCCCACGGGCACATAAGGCCGCACGAGATCGGCGAGCGCGCTCACGTAGTCGCTCGCCGCGACGATCGGCCCCTGCGTCCCATCCAGGCACTGCGCGATCCACGGCGTCTTCGACGCAGTCCCCTCGTACACCGCGCGCACCTCGCGCACCGCATCGCTCGCGCCCGCGGCGAGCATGCCGTCCCAGCGCAACTCCGACCAACTCGTCACGCTCCACACGTCGGCGGCGATGCCGTGCTCGCGCTCGAGCGTTTCAGCCGCGGCGAGACACTCGCGCAGAATCGCGCCCGAACCGAGGAGCTGCACCTGCGCCTTCTTTGTGGCGCGCACCCGGTACATCCCTTTCAGGATGCCCTCGCGCGCACCCTCGGGCATCGGCGGGTGGACGTAGTTCTCGTTCATCACCGTGAGGTAATAAAACACGTCCTCCTGCGCCTCGAGCATGCGCCGCGCGCCGTCTTCGACGATCACCGCGAGCTCGTAGCCGTAGCAGGGATCCCAGGCACGGCAGTTCGGCACGGTCGAGGCGACGAGGTGCGATGAGCCGTCCTGGTGTTGCAGGCCTTCGCCCGACAGCGTGGTGCGCCCCGCGGTGCCGCCGATGAGAAAGCCGCGCGCGCGCGAATCGCCCGCAGCCCAGATGAGATCCGCGACGCGCTGAAAGCCGAACATCGAGTAGTAGACGTAGAACGGCAGCATCGGCGTGCCGTGCGATGAATAGGCGGTGGCCGCGGCGAGCCAGGATGAAAGCGCGCCCGCCTCGGTGATGCCTTCTTCCAGGATCTGCCCGTCCTTGGCTTCCTTGTAGTAGAGCAGCTCCTCGTGGTCCTCGGGCTCGTAGAGCTGGCCGACGGCCGAGTAGATGCCGATCTGGCGAAACAGCGTCTGCATACCGAAGGTGCGCGCCTCATCGGCGACGATCGGTACGATGCGCGGGCCGAGCGTCTTGTCCTTGAGCAGCTGCGCGAGAAGCTGAACGAACATCATGGTCGAGGACTGCTCGCGCTGGTTCGAGCCCTCGGCGAAGCGCCCGAAAACGGTCTCTCCGGGCACGGCGAGGCGTGGTGCGGACGCATCGCGCGCTGGCAGGTAGCCGCCGAGCCTGGCGCGCTGCGCGTGGAGGTAGCGCATCTCGGGGCTGTCGGCCGGCGGACGAACGAAGCGCAGCTGCGCGATGTCGTCGTCCGAGAGTGGCAGCGCAAAGCGCTCGCGGAAGGCCTCGAGCGCTTCGACATCGAGCTTTTTCTGCTGGTGGGTGCCCATCTTGCCCTGGCCCCAGTGCCCCATGCCATAGCCCTTCTTGGTTTTGGCGAGGATCACCGTGGGCCGGCCGCGATGGTTCGCCGCCGCCGCATAGGCGGCGTAGATCTTTACCGGGTCGTGTCCGCCGCGGCGCAAGTGATCGATGTCGGCGTCGGACAGGTGCGAGACGATCGCCTGCAGTTCCGGATACTTGTTGAAGAACTGCTCGCGGTTGAAGCGTCCGTCGGTCGCGGCGTAGGTCTGGAACTCGCCGTCGACCGTTTCGTGCAGGCGCTGCAAGAGGATGCCGTCGTCGTCGCGCGCGAAGAGCGTGTCCCAGTCCGAGCCCCAGAGCAGCTTGATCACATTCCAGCCGGCACCCGCGAACAAGCCTTCGAGCTCCTGCACAACCGAGCTGTTACCACGCACCGGGCCATCGAGGCGCTGCAGGTTGCAGTTGACGACGAAGACGAGGTTATCGAGCCCATCGCGCGCGGCGAGCGATAGCCCGGCGAGCGACTCGGGCTCGTCCATCTCGCCGTCGCCGACGAATGCCCAGACCTTGCGCTCGGCCGTCTGCGCGATCCCGCGATCGGCGAGGTAGCGCATGAAGCGCGCCTGGTAGATCGCCGTGATCGGGCCGAGTCCCATCGAGCCGGTCGGGAACTGCCAGAACGTCGGCATCAGCCAGGGATGGCAGTAGGAGCACAGACCCTGGCCGCCGACTTCCTGGCGGAAATTGTCGAGCTGCGTGTCGGACAGGCGTCCTTCGAGCCAGGCGCGCGCGTACATGCCCGGCGCCGAATGCGGCTGGAAGTAGACGAGGTCCCCATTTTGTCCCGCGCGGAAGAAGTGGTTGAAGCCGACTTCGAACAGGTCCGCGGCCGAGGCGTAGCTCGCGATGTGCCCGCCGAGCTCGGGGTGCGCGCGGTTCGCGCGCAGCACCATCGCGAGCGCATTCCAGCGCACCAGCGCCGCGATGCGCGCCTCGATTTCGAGATTGCCCGGAAACTGCGGCTGCTCGTCGAGCGCGATCGTGTTGCGGTAGGGGGTGTTGAGTACCGGCGGCATCGGCACGCGGCGCGCGCGCGCATGTTCGAGCAGCTTCATCAAGAGGAACGTCGCGCGCTCGCGCCCTTCGGCTGCGAGCAAGGCGTCGAAGGCTTCGAGCCATTCGCGCGTTTCGCCCGGATCGGCATCCGGCGGATTCACGCGCCAGAAGGCGGAGGAAACACTGTCGGCGAGATCGGTCATGGCAGTCCCCAGGCGATGCGGCAGACGGGATTGAAGCGATGTTAGCGCGCCGGCGCCACGCGGCGCAGCCAAAGCGGCATCACTGCGATCGCGAGCACGAGATTCGCCGCGATCCAGCCAGCGCGATACGGAAACCACGCGGGCGGCGTGGCCTCGAGCATCCAACTGCCGATGCCAATCAGCAGGCCAAAGACCGAGAGCGCGCAGAGTAGTGTCGCGGCTGCACCGCGGCGCAGGTCCACGCGCGCGCGACGCCCGTCCTCCCCCGCGGCCTGCGCCACTGGACCCCACCAGCCCGGGGGATGCACCTTGAGATAGAACTCGACCAGTTCCAACGGGCGCACGGGCCGGATCCACAGCGAGGTGGCGACCGCAGCCGCAGTCGCGCCCGCGGCGACGACGAGCAACCGCGCGAGCGCATGGCTATCCGGCACCCACGCGATCATCGCCGGCACGAGCGCGGTTGAGGCCGCGATTGCCGCGAGCTCGCCGAGCGCGCTCACTCGCCACCACAGCCAGCGCAGGAGCAGCACGATGCCAACCCCCGCGCCGAGCAGCAGGCTCGCCTCCCAGGCCGCCTTGATCGAACCGAGCTGGGTCATGACCCCGAGTGCAAGCGCAAGGATGAGCAGGTTGGAGCCGCGCGCAACCCAGACCAGCGCGCGCGCACTCGGCACGCGTCCCATCCAGCGCGCGACGAAGCGCGCATAGATGTCGTTCGTCCAGTAGGCCGCACCCCAGTTGAGGTGGGTGTCGATGGTCGATGCGAGCGCCGCGATCATCGCGGTGAGCATCAAGCCTTTCAGGCCAACGGGCAGCAGCTCGGCCATGCCACGCACATAAGTCGCCTCGCGCCCGGCGACGTAGCCCGGTCCAAGCACTCCGCCCTCGGGCGGAAAGACGAGCAGCAAGCCAAGCGCGATGGGAAGCCAGATGAGGCTCCGCAGCACGACCTGCGCGAAAGTGAATACGATCGCCGCGCGGCTCGCTTCGCGGTCGTCGCGGCAGGCCATGACGCGCTGCGCGAGGTAACCCGTGCCGTCGGCATTCACCTGAATCAGCCATTGCAGGAGAAAAACGGCAAGCAGCAGCGCACCGACGTCGTAGGCCGCCGACGGCGTGAAGGCCAGGAGCTGCGAGGCATTCATCGGCACGGGCCCCGTGCCTTGCGCGAATACGACATGCAAGCGTTCGGCCATCTGGCCAAGGCCGCCCGCTTCGCGCACCACGACTACGGCATAGGCAATGCTCGCCACCATCATGATCGCGAACTGCACGACGTCGGTTTTCACCACGCTGCGCAGCCCCCCGAGCGTCGAGTAAGCGAGCGTCACCCCCGCGATCGCGAGGAGCGAAACGAGGTTACTCGCCGCACGCGCGCCGAATGCCGCCTCCCCAGGAGGCGTCGCGGTGAGCGAACCGGCGATCGGCGCGGCAAGACGCTCGGCCAGGCCGAAGAGGGATGCCGGCAGCCATTCGTTCCACAACAGGAACGGCTCGGCGATGCGCGTCGTCGCGAGCAGCACGATTGCCAGCACCACACAGTTGAACACCGTGCCGAAATACAGCGCCTTGAAAAGACGCAGCAGCGCCGCCCCCCGACCCGGATAGCGCAGCTCGGCGAATTCGGCGTCGGTCAGCACGCCGGCGCGCCGCCAGCAGGCCGCGAGGAGAAAAGCGAGGAGCAGGAAAGCGAGGGCGTAAATCCACAGCCGCCAGAGCGCGAAGATGCCGCCCACCGCGACCAGCCCGGTGACCAGGAGTGGCGTGTCGGCGGCGAACTGCGTTGCCGCCATGCTGATGCCGGCCTGCCAGCCCGATAGGCTGCGCCCGGCAAGAAAATACTGCTCGAGCCCGCCCGAGGCGCGCCGGCGCTCGCGCAGTCCGTTGACGATCACATAGACCAGGAAGGCGACGACGATCGCGGCGTCAATTGCGCTCATGCGGGGTGCACTGTTGGTGCCGGCTGCAGGAATCGAACCCACGACCAACGGTTTACAAAACCGCTGCTCTACCAACTGAGCTAAGCCGGCCCGAAGCGGATTCTAAAGCTTGTGCGCGCGCCGGCTTTAACTTCGCGCCGTGCGACCGCGTTACCGCGCTACCGCGCTACCCCGCTACCCCGCTACTTCACGCGGCGCAGCGTCGGCCGCCCGCCGCCGCGCGGTGTTGGCGGCTCGTTCGGGTCCGCTGGCGCGGCGTCCTTCGTCGCCACGGGTAAGAGCGTGGACACGGGCGAGCCGGCTTCGCGTGCGGCCGTCGCCTGCACACTTGGCTTAGCCGCGTCGATGTCGAAGGTCATGCCGTGCCCGGTCTCGCGCGCATAGAGCGCGTAGACGTTGGCGACCGGGACCGAAATCTGGCGCCCGACGCCCGCGAAGCGCGCCGAGAATTCGATCACTTCGTTGCCCATCTCCAGGCGGTGCACCGCGGTGGGCGAGATGTTGAGCGTGATCTCGCCATTGCGCACGTGCTCGGTGGGGACCCGGGTGCGTGCGTCGGTCTTCACGCCGAGGTGCGGCGTATAGCCGTTATCAACGCACCACTCGTAGAGTGCGCGCAGGAGATAGGGCTTGGTGGGGGTCTCCGCCATCGGCAGGCACCACTTTACTCCTTTACGCCTCGTACAGCGGTGAAGCGGTGCAGCGGCGCAGCGTGCGCCAGAGAGAATTACTTGCGCATCACCTTCTCGGAGGGGGTAAGCGCCTCGATGAAGGCCGGGCGCGAGAAAATCCGCTCGGCGTACTTCATCAGCAGCGCGGCACTCTTGCCGAGCTTGATGCCGTAGTGGTCAAGCCGCCACAGGAGCGGCGCAATCGCCACGTCGAGCATGCTGAACTCGTCACCCAGCATGTGGCGCGTCTTGCCGAAGATCGGCGCAAACTCAAGCAGGCGTTCGACGATGTTGGCGCGCGCGCGCTCCATCTGCTTTTCCTTGCCCGCTTCCATGATCTCGACCTGCGAGAAGAGTTCCTGCTCCATGTTGAAGAGCATGAGCCGCGCCCGCGCGCGCATCACCGGGTCGGCGGGCATCAGTTGCGGATGCGGAAAGCGCTCGTCGATGTACTCATTGATGATGTTCGACTCGTAGAGCACCAGGTCGCGCTCGGCCAACACGGGCACGCGGTTGTACGGGTTCATCACCGCAATGTCCTCGGGCTTGTTATAGAGGTCGACGTCGATGACCTGGAAATCCATGCCCTTTTCGTAGAGCACGAAGCGGCAGCGTTGGCTGAAGGGGCAGGTGGTCCCTGAATAGAGTTGCATCATGGTGCGATTCCTTGCATCTGTGAAAAAAGCCGGGCGCAGACCCGGCTTTGCAGTCGCTTGCGGTGCCGGTCAGTGCACGTCTTTCCAGAATTCCCGTTTCAGCGCGTAAGCGAACACGAACAGAATGCCGAGCGCGAAGAGCACGTAGATGCCGATGCGCTTGCGCGCCTGCGCGGCCGGTTCGCCCACGTAGACGAGAAAATTGACCAGGTCGAGCACCGTGCGGTCGTACTCGAGCGTCGACTGCGTGCCCGCGCGGATCGTGCGCCAGAGGTATTTCGTCGTCTCGTGTCCCTGGTCTTTGATCGTGACCCTCTCGAGATCCCGCTCGCCCTGCAGCGTCCACAGCGCATGCGGCATGGCCGCGTTCGGAAACACGGGGTTGTTCCAGCCGGTCGCGGTTTTCGGATCGCGGTAGAAGGTGCGCAGGTAGGTATAGAGCCAGTCCGCACCGCGTGCGCGCGCGATCACCGACAGGTCGGGCGGCGCGACACCGAACCAGGCCTTGCCGTCCGCCGTGCGCATCGCGACCTTCATGGTCTCGCCGACCTTGTCGGCCGTGAACAGCAGGTTGTCCTTGATCTGCTTGTCGGTAAGCCCGATGTCCTGCAGGCGGTTGTAGCGCATGAACTGCGCGCCGTGGCAGTTCAGGCAGTAGTTGACGAAGGTGCGCGCGCCGGCCTGCAGGCTCGCCTGGCTGCCCGGGTCGATCAGCGCCCGGTCGAGCCGGTAACCCCCCGCGGACGCACGCGCGCCAGTGGACAGGGCGAGCGCCGCAAGCAACGCGGCAACGAGTGTCATTCGCAGGGCGTTCTCGGAGAGGATTCTCAGGATCATGAGGTGACCCGCTCGGGCACGGGCTTGACCGCGTCGCGCGCCGTGTACCAGGGCATCAAAAGGAAGAAGAGGAAATAGAGCAGCGTGCCGAGGCGCGCGACCCAGGTGGCGATCTCGGTCGTGTCCATGAAGAAGGCGTCGAACTCGAAGCGGCCCCACACCGTAGTCGGCTCGGTGCCAAGGTAGCCGAGCACGAAAAAGGCGACCACGAACACGCCGAGCGCGATCTTGTAGTACGCGCCGCGGTAGCGGATCGATTTGACCGGACTGCGATCGAGCCACGGCAGGAAGAACAGCACCATCACCGACAGCCCCATCGCCAGCACCCCCGGGAACTGCGAACTGAACAGCGGTGGAATCGCGCGCAGGATCGAGTAGAACGGCGTGAAGTACCACAACGGCGCGATGTGCTCGGGCGTGACCAGCGGATCGGCAGGGACGAAATTGTTGTACTCGAGGAAGTAGCCGCCCATCTCCGGCGCGAAGAACAGCACGATGCAGAACACGGCGAGGAACACCACCACGCCGACGATGTCCTTCACCGTGTAGTACGGGTGGAACGGGATCCCGTCGAGCGGGATGCCATTCTTATCCTTCAGCTTCTTGATCTCGACGCCGTCCGGGTTGTTCGAGCCGACGTCGTGCAGCGCGAGCAGGTGCACGACCACCAGGCCGAGCAGCGCGAGCGGCAACGCAATCACGTGCAGCGCAAAGAAGCGATTCAACGTCACGTCCGAGACCACGTAGTCGCCGCGGATGAAAAGCGCGAGGTCCGGCCCGATGACCGGCACGACAGCGAACAGATTCACGATCACCTGCGCGCCCCAGAAGGACATCTGGCCCCAGGGCAGGAGGTAGCCCAGGAAGGCCTCGCCCATCAGGCAAAGGTAGATCAGCACGCCGAAAATCCAGATCAGCTCGCGCGGCGATTTGTACGAGCCGTACAGCATGCCGCGGAACATGTGCAGATACACCACCAGAAAGAACGCCGAGGAGCCTGTCGAGTGGATGTAGCGGATGATCCAGCCGCCCGGGACGTCGCGCATGATGTATTCGACCGAACCAAAGGCGAGGCTCGCGTCGGGCTTGTAGCTCATCGTCAGCCAGATCCCCGAGATGATCTGAATGACCAGCACGAACATCGCGAGCGAGCCGAAGTAGTACCAAAAGTTGAAGTTCTTCGGCGCGTAGTACTCGGCGAGGTGTTTTCTGTATTCGATCGCGACAGAGGGCATCCTCGCGTCGAACCATTCCCACAGCGCCATCAGTTTGGATGACATGCTTCAGACCCCCTTCGGTTCTTCGCCGACGCGGATCATGTTGTCCGAAAGGTAGGTATGGGGCGGCACGATCAGGTTGGTCGGCGCGGGCGCGCCCTTGTACACGCGCCCGGCAAAGTCGAACTTGGAGCCGTGGCAGGGACAGTAGAAACCGCCGGTCCAGTCCGCGCCCATTTCGGCCTTGGCATCGACACCTTTTTCCGTCGGCGAGCAGCCGAGATGCGTGCAGACGCCGACCACCACCATGACGTCCTGCTTGATCGAGCGGTACTCGTTGGTGGCGTACTTCGGCTGCTGGGCGACCTCGGAATTCGGATCCGTCACCTTGGCATCGACCTTCCTGATGCCATCGAGCATCTCCTGGCTGCGCTTGAAGATCCAGACCGGCTGGCCACGCCATTCGAAGATGCCGAGCTCGCCCGGCATGAGCCTGGAGATGTCGATTTCGACCGGCGCGCCGGCGGCTTTCGCACGCTCGGAGGGAAACCAGCTGGCGACGAAGGGAATCGCCGCACCGGCGCTCGCTGCGCCGCCGACCACGGCCGTGGCGACGATCAGATTGCGCCGCGTGTTGTCGGGCTTTGGAGCGTCACTCATGGAATAGGGGCGGGAAGTGGGCGAAAGGTCGCGATTATAAATAGGCAACGCGCCAAAGTCCAACTTTTGGCCGGTAAGTACCTGAACGAATTGGTTTTTCCTTGACGCGAGGCAATCGCAGCTCGAGGAGGCGGGCGCCCCTCATTCAGACTGAGTTCTGACCGTCGATGAAGCGGTGTTCGAAACGCAGGCGCGCGGATTCGAGCCGCGCGTCGAGCGTGCGGCTCACCCATCGTATTGCATGACTTGAAGTGCGGGGTGCAGAGCGCTTAGCGCGAATGCGCCTATGGTAGATTGATTGTGCAGCGCAAACAGAAGCTGAAACAGTGCGCTCGACCGATTGCGATTTCCCATGCTCCGCTTCTGGCTCATCTTTGCGCAAGCTACGACGATTGCGGTCGCGGCGCTGTTCGTTCTGTCGACCTTTCATCCGGAGTGGTTGCCGCAACGCACGCCGTCCGGTCCGCAGGTCGCGATCGTGCAGCAGGCGGCACCCGGCGTGGCCGGTGGCCGCGGTTCGCTGCACGAAGCGGTCGCGCGCGCGACGCCCTCGGTGGTCAACGTCTTCACGTCGAAGGAAGTGCGGGTCCAGCGCCATCCGCTGCTCGACGATCCGCTTTTCCGCCGCTTCTTCGGCGACCCGGGCGGCGACGAAGCGCAGCGCGCCAACAGCTTGGGTTCGGGCGTGATCGTCAGTCCGAATGGCTACATCCTGACCAACAACCACGTCGTCGAGGCTGCCGACGAGATCGAGGTCGCGCTGCCGAACGGAAAGAAGCTCGTCGCGCGCGTCGTCGGCAGCGATCCGGATACCGACCTTGCCGTGCTGCGCGTCGACGCGACCGACCTTCCCGCGATGACCTTCGGCACCTCGGACGCGCTGCGCGTGGGCGATGTCGTGCTTGCCATCGGTAACCCATTTGGTGTCGGCCAGACGGTGACCTCGGGCATCGTCTCGGCGCTTGGCCGCGTCGGGCTCGGCATCAATACCTTCGAGAACTTCATTCAGACCGACGCCGCGATCAATCCCGGTAACTCGGGCGGTGCACTGATCGACGCACAGGGCAACCTCGTTGGCATCAACACCGCGATCTACTCGCAATCGGGCGGCTCGATGGGGATCGGCTTCGCGATCCCGGTGTCGACCGCGCGCATGGTGCTCGAGCAGATCGTGAAAACCGGCGCCGTAACCCGGGGCTGGATTGGCGTCGAAGCGCAGGAGATCACGGCCAAACTGGTCGAGGCGGCGGGGCTAGCGACGGCGAAAGGCACGTTCATCGCGAGCGTGCTACGCGGCGGGCCGGCCGACCAGGGCGGCGTGAAGCCCGGCGACGTGCTCGTCGCCGTCGAAGGTCAGGCGGTAACGAACCCGGCCGACGTGCTCAATAGAATTGCGGTGCTTGCCCCCGGCACGCAGGCCAAGCTGACCGTCCTGCGCAAGGGCGAAACGGTCGAGGTCAGCGTGAAGATCGGGCTGCGGCCGAAGCCGCCGGCGAAATAGGCGAAAAAGGGGTCAGACCCTTGTGGATAACTTCAATGAGGGCGATCGTGAATCGATCGCTGGTGGTTGAAGTTATCCACAAGGGTCTGACCCCTTTTTGCTTATTGTTTTGTTGTCCCCTTACTTATCGAGCTCGCGCTCCATCTCCTCATCGGTCATCGGCCGATCGGGATCATCCGCAGCCTCGGCTTCGCGCTTTTTGCGTGCGGCAAAGCGTGCGAAAAATAGCCCGATCTCGTAGAGCACGCACATCGGCACCGCGAGCATGAACTGGGAGAGCACGTCGGGCGGGGTGATGATTGCGGAGATGACGAAGGCGCCGACGACGACGTAGGGGCGCGCATCGCGCAGCCTTTCGATGCTCACCAGCCCCAGGCGCGCGAGTACGATCACCACGATCGGGATCTCGAAGGTG
>JAQBBQ010000184.1:0-3923 GCA_032125995.1 Betaproteobacteria bacterium
CTAAGCGTGTCCTTGGCGAGCCCGGTCTCGCGCTCGACGCCGGCGATGGACATCAGAGGTTCTGATACGGGTTTATGCATTTGTCCTAGACAATATGTTGACAATATAAAGAATTGCCGCCATTATTGCGCCAATATACTATTTTGTCTAGGACAAAAATGGACGGCTCAATTTTGAATCTTCTGCTCTCGGGCTTCGCGAGCGTCATGCTCGCCGCAGACGCACGCCCCGGCCCGGCGCCTGTCGAACCGGGCCCCCAACCGAGCGCCCAACTCGAGCGGCTGATCGACATGCACCGTGCCGCGGCCCGTGGCGCCGGGCTGCTGCCGGTCACCGCACCGCTGACTGCAGCCGATGTCCCGGCCCCGAGCACGCATTCCGCGTGCGCCGAGCGCTAGGCGAGGGCTGGCCCATGCGCATCGCCGTCGTCGGATCGGGGATCTCCGGCCTCGCTGTCGCCTGGCTGCTGGCACAGCGCCACGCCGTCACGCTGTTCGAGTCGGCGCCGCGACCGGGGGGGCACACGAATACCGTCGAGATCACGCTGGACGGCGTCTCGCACCCGGTGGATACCGGCTTTCTGGTGTTCAACCAGGCGACCTATCCGAACCTGATCGCCCTGTTTCAGCATCTCGCCATCCCGTGTACCGCGAGTGACATGAGCTTCAGTCTGGCGCTCGATGCACCACGCCTCGAATGGTCGGGCACCGATTTCAGCTCCGTCTTCGCCCAGCGCCGCAATCTGCTGCGGCCGGGCTTCCTGCGCATGCTGCGCGACATCCTGCGCTTCAACCGCGAAGCCGCGCGCCTGGCGGACGCGGCGGCGCCCGAATCCCTCGGCGCGTTTCTCACACGCGGGCGTTACAGCGCCGAATTCCGCGATTGGTACCTCCTGCCGATGGCGGCGGCGATCTGGTCCTGCCCGACACGCGCAATGCTCGACTATCCGAGCGCGAGCTTCGCCCGCTTCTTCCGCAATCATGGCCTGCTCAAACTGACCGATCGCCCGCAGTGGCGCACCGTCGCCGGCGGCGCGCGCCAGTACGTGGACCGTCTGCTGCAAGGACTGCGCGACGTGCGCCTGTCGACCCGCGTACTGCGCCTGCGGGGCGACACCACCGGCGTCACGCTCGATTTCGTCCACGGCGCGCCTGGACTGGCGCACGGCAGCGAACGCTTCGACGGAGTCGTGCTCGGCTGCCACAGCGATCAGAGCCTGCAAATCCTTGGCGCGCAGGCGAGCGCCGCGGAGCGCGCGCTGCTCGGGGCGATCCCCTACCAGTCGAACCGCGCCGTCCTGCACACGGACGCCGCGCTGCTGCCGCGCAACCGGCGCGTCTGGTCGGCGTGGAACTACAGCGCAGGCGCCGATGGCCCGGACGGGCGCGCGGTGAGCGTGCACTACCTCCTCAACAAGCTGCAGCCCCTGCCGTTCGACGCGCCGGTGATCGTCTCGCTCAACCCGCATCGCGCGCCCGCACCGCGGACCGTAATCGCCGAGTTCGACTACGCGCACCCGGTGTTCGACGCGCGCTCGAGCGACGCGCAGGCCGGACTCGCGCAGATCCAGGGCGCGCGCCGCACCTGGTTCTGCGGCGCGTGGACGCGTTACGGATTTCATGAAGACGGCCTGCGTTCGGCGCTCGACGTGGCCAACAGGTTCGGCGTGCAGGCGCCCTGGCAGGACGCGCAGCAGACGCCGATGCGGGAGGCGGCGTGAGCGCCGCAGACCCCGAACTGCTGTGCGGAACCGTGATGCACCGGCGCCTGCGTCCGGTGGAGAACCGTTTCACCTATGGCGTGTTCTTCCTCCGCCTCCCGCTCACCCGTCTCGATGCGATCGCCGGGCCGCTGCTCTCGATCAATCGCTGGAACCTGCTCGGTTTCGACTATCGCGATCACGGCGCACGCGACGGTTCGCATCCGCTCGCCTGGATTCGGGACCTGCTCGCACGCGAGGGGCTTGCCCAGGCCGACGGCGAAGTCTGGCTGCATACCTTCCCACGCGTGCTCGGTTACGTATTCAATCCAGTGAGCTTCTGGTTCTGTGAGGATCGGGACGGACACACGCGCGCGATTCTCGCAGCGGTGAGCAACACCTTCGGCGAGCACCACAGCTACCTGCTCGCGCACCCCGACGGCCGCGCGATCCGGCCCGGCGAGTCGCTCGCAACGCGCAAGGTGTTCCACGTGTCGCCCTTCTTCCCTGTCACGGGCGACTATCGCTTCCGCTTCATCGAGGCGGGCGCACAGCGCGTGGCGCGCATCGACTATGCGGACGAGGCAGGTCCGTCGCTGCTGACGAGCCTGTCCGGCCGCGCCGCGCCGCTGACCACGGGCGCGATCCTGCGCGCCGTGCTGCGCCACCCGATGATGACGCTCGGCGTCATCGCACGCATCCACTGGCAGGCGCTGAAACTGTGGACGAAGCGCGTGCCGTTCCATTCCAAGCCAGCGTTGCCACTCGAAGAGGTCACGCGATGAATACAACCACCCTGGTCCGCGCCAGCGTTCCGTTCGCCGCGCGCGCCGTCCTGAGAACCCTGGAAGGCCTCGCCCATGGGCGCCTGCACGTGGCGCTGCCCGACGGCGCCGTACTCGACTTCGGTCCGGGCGGCGCAATCGCCGAGCTCGCGGTGCGCGACTGGCGCGCATTCAACCGCATCGTGTACTCGGGCGACATCGGCTTTGCCGAAGGCTGGCTCGACGGCGACTGGACCAGCGACGACCTGCCCGGCCTGCTCACGCTGCTCGCACGCAACCGCACGGCGCTCGACGGCGCGCTGCGCGGCAGCGGACTCGGGCGCATCGCGCATCGCCTGATGCATGCGCTGCATGCGAACACCCGGGGCGGCAGCCGGCGCAACATCGCGGCGCATTACGACCTTGGCAACGCGTTTTACGCGCTCTGGCTGGATCCGAGCATGACGTATTCGAGCGCGTTGTTCGAAGGCGATGCGACGCGCACGCTCGAGCAGGCGCAGGCGGCGAAGTATCACCGCGTATTCGAGCGACTCGAAGCGCCAAGCGGCAGCCACGTGCTCGAAATCGGCTGCGGCTGGGGCGGATTCGCCGAACGCGCGGCACACCGGGGTCTGCGCCTGAGTGGGATCACGCTGTCGGGCGAGCAGCTCGCGTACGCGCGCGGCCGCATCGCCCGCGCCGGGCTCGGCCACCGTGCCCGCCTCGAGCTGCGCGACTACCGCGACGTGCACGCGCGCTACGATGCGATCGTCTCGCTCGAGATGCTCGAGGCCGTCGGCGAGCGCTGGTGGCCGACCTATTTCGGCAAGATTGCGGCCAGCCTGCCGCGGGGCGGCAAGGCACTCATCCAGTCGATCGTGATCGACGACGCGCTTTTCGCGCGCTACCGGCAGGGCAGCGATTTCATTCAGCAGTACATCTTCCCCGGCGGCATGCTGCCTTCGCCGGCGCGGGTGAACGCCGAGGCGACGAACGCCGGACTCGCGATCGTCGACGCGTATTCCTTCGGTCTCGATTACGCGCGTACGCTCGCGCTGTGGCGCGCGCGCTTTACCGCCGCGCTGCCGCAGGTACGCGCACTGGGGTTCGACGAACGCTTCGAGCGGCTGTGGACGTTCTACATGGCGTACTGCGAAGCCGGATTCCTCTCCGGGTCGACCGACGTCGTGCAGTTCCTGCTGAGAAAGCCCTGATGCGCGCGGCGCTGGTCGCCCTTCTCCTCGCGCTCGCGCCGCAGGCCGCCGCGGCGCGCGAGGTCGGCCCCGTGCCGGCGCCGCCGGCGCGCTACGCGCTGCTGCCCGACGTCGAAACCGGCGACCAGATCACCGGCGTGCACCGACCCGGCGCGGGGGCGCGCTTCTATCTCAACGGACGACGCCTCGGGGAGATCGACAGTGCGGCGTTCTCGCGCGCTTTCTCCTCGATCTGGCTCGATCCGC
>JAQBBQ010000185.1:0-15440 GCA_032125995.1 Betaproteobacteria bacterium
CCGCATCGAGCACCTCGCGCCCCCAGGCCCGCGTCTCGGCCGGCGTCGGCAGCGGAACCTGCCAGCGCGCCGTGTGGGGAATGCGCGAGGAGTTGTAGCGCCAGTCGGCCCACTCGGTGCGCGATGGTTCGAGCGGTGCCGTCAGCGGCGATTCATCGGCACGGCGTCCGCTTTTCTGGCGCAGGCACCAGTGCTCCTGGAACCAGACCACGTGGCCGTATTCCCACAGCGGCGGGTTGAGCGTCTCGGCGTAGGGCCCGATCCAACCGTCCCTGGGCAGGCTTTCGGAGAGTGCATCGAGCCGCGCGCGCGTGGCTTCGAGCGCGTCGGCGAGCGCTTGGGCGGACAGTGTGCTGGAGGCGTTCGTCATGGCGTCGTCGAGCGGAGGATCGCATAAAAAGGAAATCGTTTTGTGCGACTTCAGTATTCGGCCCGCGGTCTAGCGCGCAACGATCATGTCGCCGACTACGATCCCGGGGCAAGCAGGCGCAGCGTACGAGAGCCGGGGGCTGGAGCGTAGATCCAACCGCTGTGACTGCGTGTATGCGGCAGCCAGAGACTATCGCGCCAGCACCGCGCGGGCGCGCGAGACGATTGTCTCCGCGCTGACCGGTTTGACGAGATAGTCCACGACCCCGTGCTCTTCGAGGATGCTGCGCAGGCTGCCATCCTGCTCGGGCACGATGACGACGATCGGCAGGCGCGACCATGCCATTGCTGTTCGCACGCGTTGCAGCATTGCGATGTTGTCGCCACCGGATCCGGCGTCAAGATCGACGATCACCAGGACCACATCCTCATTTTGCTCGAGAAGGCGGCGCGATTCGTCGGGATCCGACGTGGGTAAGACCCGGAACCGAGCGTCCTGCAGCGCATTCGCGACTTCCTTCGAGGCGGCCGGATCGACCTCGAAGAGCAGCACGCTGACGCCCGTAGCGATGCTTTCGTCGCGGCTGATCGACGCGACAGCGCCGGCGGGGAGCGCGCGCCGGAATTCGCGCGCGAGATCCGTCCAGAACCGTTGTCCGATCACCCGTCCAGCCTCGCGGGCCGTCGTGTCCCCGGAGACGACACGCCGTGCCGCCGTGCTCGACATCGAGGCCAGTGGACCTTTGGTCAATTGCCGGAGTTCGGCGATATCCGTCTGTCCGTGCGCGACTTGCTGACTCAGTTCCGACGTCATTTCGACGATCTCGGTCACTGGGAGCCGGCCGCGATAGCCGGTCGCGTCGCAGGCGTCGCAGCCTACGGCGCGGAATGCGGGCAGTTCACCGGCGACCTGCTGGAACAGCTGCTCCTCTGGAAGCAGGGGTTCGCGAACCGGTGCGCGACACTCCTCGCACAAGTGGCGCAGGAGCCGTTGCGCAACCACGCCCGTCACGGCATCGGCCAGCACCGTGGGTTGAACGCCCAGATCGATCAGTCTTGGAATCGCCGTGAGTGCGTCGTTCGTGTGAAGCGTGGAAAGCACGAGGTGTCCAGTGAGCGCCGCTTGCATGGCAATGTCCGCGGTTTCGCGGTCGCGAATTTCGCCGATCAGCACGACGTCCGGATCCTGGCGAAGAATCGAACGCAACGCGCTGGCAAAGGTCAATCCCGCCTTCGTATTCACCTCTACCTGCGAGACGCCCGCGACGCGGTACTCGACCGGATCCTCCACGGTGATGATGCTGACGCCGACGCGGTTGATTTCCGCAAGCATCGCGTACAGCGTAGATGTCTTGCCAGAGCCGGTGGGGCCGGTGAGCAGAACCATGCCGGTCGTGTTCGACGCGAGGCGCCGAATCGACTGCAGCGCCCCGGTGGAGAAACCACCGCCGGTCAGTCGATAGACCCGGCTCTGGTCGAGAAAACGAATGACCAGACGCTCGCCGCGGCTCGCCGGAAGGACCGACAGACGCAGGTCGAAGTCGCGGTTGCCCAGCACGAGCGACATTCGGCCGTCCTGCGCGATTCGGTCGTTGGTCGGATCCATCGCGCCCTGTGCCTTGAAATACCGCACCAGCGCCTCGAGCACCGGGCCGGGAACGAATGCGAGCCGACGCAGAATGCCATCGACGCGAATGCGCGCCATGCCGCCGCCGGCGAACGGCTGTACATGCAGATCTGACGCGCGCGCGTCGATCGCTTCGAGCAGCAGGGAGCGGCCTAACCGGACGATCGCGCTCTGTTCCGTCGCGGAAGCTAATACCGCTTCGCCTTCGCCGGTCCAGCGTAGCGTGCCAACGGCGCCGCTTTGCTGCTCGGCTGCACGCGCGTAGGCGGTAGCGATACCGGTCTCGATGTCCTCCGGCGGCGCGACGAGGACGTCGAGCTTCCGGTTTGAGACAAACTGCATGCGTCGCAGCCCGCCCCCTTCGATCGGGCAGGCCGCAGCAACGACGAGATGTCCGGCCTTTTCCCGAAGCGGGAGAATGAGATGTTCGCTCGCAAGTTTCTCCGGCACAAACCGAGTCGCAAACGGATCTGACGCCCCGAGGTTTTCGGCCACGCCCAGCCCCAGTTCCCCGGCGATTGCGCGGGCGAGCGTCCATGGATCCACACCCGCCGCCGCTGCGAGCCCCCGCCACGTATCCCGCACGGACTTGCCGACCACGACGGACTGCAGTTCGACGCACTGCGGATAGGCGCGCTGCACGATCGCGCGCAGACGCTCGTTCGGCGACATTGAAAAATCGGAACTGGTCAGACCGATTTCCTTTCAACTGAGAATTTGGAGAGAATACACCTCCTTGTTGACCATCCCACGGCGCTTGCGAGCGGTCCGTCGGGGCACTCGCCTGATGCCGCAGAAACCAGATCTACACGACTTGGTGCAGCAAGCCGGGGACGAAGTGCGACGTACTACCGGACGAACCGGGCGCGCTCCGCCACGAAAATTGCACACCGGTTGGAAGGCGTTGGCCGCATGGAGTGCGCTGATCGCGTTGATTGCGTTCGGCGAGATGCATGTCAGGGAGCTCGAGATAATTGCGAGGGGTGTCATGCCCGAACGCGCGGCGACGGGTGTGGAGCGTGAGCTCGATCGGGTTCTTACGCAGGCGCGCGACGCGATCGAGGCCGCGCGTGGCACAGACGGTACCTTGCCCGAAGCCCTGCCGCACGCCGCCCTTGCGGCCGTGGTTCGCTACGAGCTGTCGGAATCAGCGTACCTATTGTCTATGTCGAGTTCGGGGGTGACCGTTACGCTCGACGGCGACGGCAATCGGCAGGTCACGAGAGCGGACAGGTAGGAGTCGGAGGAGAATGCATATGGCGCGAATTTGGCATTCCCGCGGTTTCACGCTGTTGGAGATTTTGTTCGCAGTGGCGATCGTGGGAATCCTGATCGCGATCGCCTATCCGATGGTTCGTGACTACCAGTCGCGCGCTCGAGCGGCCGACATCGTGCTGAAGTACGACGCACTGAAGGAGGGCGTGGCCGCGGATCTGGCGCTGGGACCCATGGAAAGCTGTGCAGAGCTCGTTTCGAGACTGAATTCGGGCAACCTGCAGGACGAATATGCGAAGTTGACCATCGGTTTCGAGAAAGTCGCGGCGGGCGGCTACCGGGCGGTGTTGACCGTGTGCGCCGACGCGGCACAGCAGGGCCTGCGCGGTGTATCCGTTGCGCACGCAGCGCACGACGTATTCGCAAAGACGAACCGCGTGGAGAAGGGCGCGGTGCTCAGCAACACGCTGGTCAGCTTTGCGGTGCCGTTGTCGGGCACGGATCCCTTGGCTTGCCGGGTGGCAACGGCAAATCCGGTCACGCAATGCGCAAGTGCGGCACCCGGCGTGGGGACGGTTGCGCCTCAGGCACCCGTGCAGCCAGTCGTGGTGAAACCGACTCCGGCCACCGGTGGGGCTGTTCCGGGAAGCGCCGCCGCGACCCCAGCGACGCAGTCAGGCCCGGGAATTCTGCCGAGTCGCTCGACGCCGCCGCCGTCATGCAGCGGGGGGCAAGTGCTGAGCGCGGACAAGAAGTCCTGTGCCTGTCCGTCGGGGCAAAGCTGGAACGTGGCAAACGGGCGGTGCTTGACGGCGGCAGCTAAAAATTTACAATGCCAGGAAAATTGCCGCAGGCTGCATCCGCACGGCAACGGCCGTGCGTACCGGGACTGCGTCGCAGGCTGCAGCAGGTAACTGCGGCCCTGTGCCCTGTAGCGGACCAAGCGCTTTACGGACGGATTCTGACGCATGCTTCGTAGGGAATTTCTTGCCGCAGTCGGGTCACTTGCTGCCGTCGGTGCTCGGTCGGCGCGAGCGGTCGTGAACGATCCGCTGCCTGAAAAAGGGGTTCAGCTTAACTATCGCGTGCTCTTTGGCGACAGCGACATCGGCAGGCAGAAAATCAGCATTCGTGATCACGACAGGAAAGGTCATGTCGTCGTGGCGCACGAGACAAAGCTGGAAGTGCGCGTCCTGTTCTCGGTCGCCTATGCCCTGGACCATCGCAGCACGGAAGTGTGGGAAGGCTTCACGCTCAAATCGATTCGTTCAGTCACCCTTGAGAACGGCAAGAAAACTTTGATCAAAGGCGAGCTCGCGGCCGATGGCTTCCACATTCGAAATGGGCAAGAGGCGTGGGTGGCGCCAAAAAATGCTGTCTCTAGCGACAGCTTTTGGATTGCGGCAGCGATGCGGTCAGCCAGCGTGGTCAACGCGCGCACGGGCGATTCCGCCTTGCTGATGAAGAAGAAATTGCCTGACGGGCGCTGGCATCTGAAGGCAGAATTCGACCACGGCACCGTCGAAGCAAGGATGCGCTTCGACGGCGATTTCATGGTCGATGCGGAAGTCGATAGCGACGGGCATGGCGTCAAGTTGATACGCATCGAGGCGTGAACAGGCGAGCTCCGACAACCGATTTTTGTACTGCTGAATTTCGGCTGCGGCTTGAGCGCATCGATCCATTCGTAACCGTAGCGGCCCGCGCGCGTGTGGAGAATCCAGGTCTGTTTCTTTGTCGCCTTCCCGTAGATGTCGAACGGAACAACGATGTTCACGTCACTTCGGCGCTTTCCCCAGGGTGGAAAGACGAAGTGATAGGAGGTGTTTTTTCCTCTCGACGCGTAATGGCGCAATAGAACGACCCGGACCGTTTGCGGTGGACTCGGATCGAGGTACTGATTGGCGAGCATCGCGCCGCTCACCGCGCCCACCCAGATCGACGGCAGGCCGAGCAGCGCGATCATGACGAGCTCCCGCGGTGCGTTCGCCCGGCCGCGTAGCATCAGCAAGGTCACGAGCACGAGCGACACGTACGCGATCAAGGCGGATCGCCAGCTGTCTTCGAAGAGGCCAAATTGCCCGTCGACCATCGGTTCGAGCAGAACCGTCGTCGCCATGAACGCGGCGACCGCGACCCCCAAAGCGACTGCGCAGGCCGTATTGATGTGGCGCGTATTGATGCCGCCGATACCTTGTATGGCGACCTGCATCGCACTGGGCGTCGTGCGCAGTGCGGCGAACTGTTCGAGCGCGCTGCGCAGTGCGCTCAATTCCAATAATTGCCCATGGCCGCTGCGAGACGCAGTGATCCCAGCATCGCCCAGCTCCACGCTGTCGAAACCGAGCGAGAAGAGCGCGCGCACAGCGTCACGGTTCTGCGCGTCCGAAAACAACGCCTGAACATACTCGCGCGATGTCCCCGCGAGGTAGAACTCACCGTCGAAGGCCGCGTCGCCGGTCTGCGCCTCGCCCGCGATCCCGATCGACTTGAAGAAGCTTTCGGACCCCCCTTCGCGTCGGATGGCGAAATCGCCGCGCAGCGCGCTGCGCGCCGAGAGTTCGATGCGCGGGGGGCTGTTCCTGCCGCCGGGGACAATCTTGTGGCTGAAGGCAATGCCCGCGAGCGTGCCGGTCACGCTCGGCGAGGAGAAGAACGACGAATTCACCGGCAGCCCGGCCTGCGCGTATTCGCCCTTGATTTGCTCCGCGTCGGTCTGCGCGGTCGCCTGTGTAGTGACGGTTTTCTTGTGGCCCAGAAAGCGACGCAAGACGAAGATGATCGATCCCGCGACGACGACGAAAATCACGATCGCGACCACTAACAGGAACAGGGCGATGTGAGGCTGCTCCATGTGATCTTCCCTCCCCAAACGTGACGCGACCGCTGGGTTGCTAACTTACCCCTTCGCGCGGCGCGTGCAAACCGAGCGGCACCGCGCCCCACGAAAAGAAACGGCCCGCCGAGGCGGGCCGTTCAGGAACAACGGGAAAACCGAACGCGGTGCCTTACTTCATCGCCGCCGCCACCGCGCGCTTGGCCATCACGGTGACGAGGTGCGCGCGGTACTCCGCGCTCGCGTGCAGATCGGAATTCAGGTTGTCGGCCTTGACCTTGATGTTGGCGACCGATTCCGGCGCGAACTTCGTGCTCAGCGCCTTTTCCATCTCGGGCACGCGGAACGCATTCGGACCCGCCCCCGTGACCGCGACGCGTACGCCGTTCGCCGTCTCGGCGACGAACACGCCGACGATCGCAAAGCGCGACGCCGGGTTCTTGAACTTCATGTAGGCCGCGCGCTTCGGCACCGGGAAGGAGACCGAGGTAATGATCTCGCCCTGCTGTAGCGCGGTCTCGAACATGCCAGTGAAGTACTTGTCGGCTTCGATCTTGCGCTTGTCGGTGGTGATCGTCGCCCCCAGCCCGAGCACCGCGGCGGGATAGTCCGCCGCCGGATCACTGTTGGCAATCGACCCACCGATGGTGCCCATTTCGCGTACCTGCCGGTCGCCGATCGTGCTGACGAGCGCGGCAAGCGCCGGGATTGCCTTTTTCACCTCCGCCGAGCCGGCAACCGCGGCGTGGCGCGTCATGGCGCCGATCTCGATCGCGCTGCCCGAAGCCTTGATGCCGGCGAGGTCCTTGATCGTGCCGAGGTCGATGACGTCGGTGGGCGAGGCCAAGCGCAGCTTCATGGTCTGCACCAGCGTCTGGCCGCCGGCGAGCAGCTTCGCGTCGGCGTTCTTGCCCACGAGCGCAGCCGCGTCTTTCACGCTGCCGGGGCGGTGATATTTGAATGCGTGCATGAGATTCTCCGTGCTGATCTTGTTAGGCGGCCTTCTTGGGCGCCGATTGAATCGCTTTCCAAACCGTCTGCGCAGTCGCCGGCATCGGAATGTCCTTGATGCCCATCGACCACAGCGCGTCGGTGATCGCGTTCATCACCGCGGCCGGCGCACCGATCGCCCCCGCCTCGCCGCAACCCTTGACGCCGAGCGGGTTGTGCGTGCACGGCGTCGCGCGCGTATCGAGTTGGTAGGAAGGCACATCGTCGGCGCGCGGGATGCAGTAGTCCGAAAACGAACCCGTGACGAGCTGGCCGGTCTCGGGATCGTAGCGGCAGCCCTCGGTCAAGGCCTGGCCGATGCCCTGGGTGAGCCCGCCGTGTACCTGGCCGTCGACGATCATCGGGTTGATGATATTGCCGAAATCGTCGACTGCGGTGAAGCTGACGATCTTGGTCACGCCGGTGTCCGGGTCGATTTCCACCTCGCAGACGTAGCTGCCGGCCGGGAAGGTGAAGTTCGCCGGATCGTAGAACGCGTTCTCGTTCAGGCCGGGCTCGAGCTTGTCGTGCGGATAGTTATGCGGCACGTAGGCCGCGAACGCGACCTCGCCGAACGCCTTCTGCTTGTCGGTGCCTGCGACCTTGAACATGCCCTTGTCGTACTCGACGTCGCCTTCCGAGGCCTCCATCAGGTGCGCGGCGATCTTCTTGCCCTTGTCGATGATCTTGTCGAGGGCCTTGACGATCGCGGTGCCGCCGACGGCGATCGAGCGCGAACCGTAGGTGCCCATGCCGAACAGGACCTTCGAGGTGTCGCCGTGCACGATGTCGACGTTTTCGACCGGCATGCCGAGGCGGTCGGCGACGACCTGCGCAAAGGTCGTCTCGTGGCCCTGGCCGTGCGAATGCGAGCCGGTGAACACCGTCACCGACCCGGTCGGATGGACCCGGACCTCGGCGGCTTCGAACAGACCCGCGCGCGCGCCGAGCGATCCTGCGACCGCCGAGGGCGCGATGCCACAGGCCTCGATGTAGGCGGCATAGCCCAGGCCGCGCAGCTTGCCGCGCTTGGCGGCTTCTTCCTTGCGCTTGGCAAACCCGGCCACGTCGGCCATCTTCGTCACCGCGTCCAGCGTCGCCGCGTAGTCACCGGTGTCGTACTGCAGTGCGACCGGGGTCTGGTAGGGAAACTCGCGGATGAAGTTGCGCCGGCGGATCTCCGCCGGGTCGATCTTCATTTCGCGTGCCGCGGTCTCGACCAGCCGTTCGACGACGTAGGTCGCCTCGGGTCGCCCGGCACCGCGATAGGCGTCAACCGGCGCCGTATTGGTGAACACCGCCGTGACCTGACAGAAGATGACCGGGGTGGTGTATTGGCCCGCCAACAGGGTCGCGTAGAGGATCGTCGGCACGCAGGATGCGAAAGTCGACAAATAGGCGCCGATATTCGCCGTCGTGTGCACCCGCATGCCGATGAACTTACCGTCCTTGTCCAGCGCCAATTCGGCGACCGTATGGTGGTCACGTCCGTGCGCGTCCGAGACGAAGGATTCGCTACGATCCGCGGTCCACTTCACCGGGCGGCCGAGCTGGCGCGAGGCCCAGGTGACGACCACGTCCTCGGCGTAGAGATAGATCTTCGAGCCGAAGCCACCGCCCACATCGGGTGCGACGACGCGCACCTTGTGCTCGGGCAGACCCATGACGAACGCGGTCATCAGCAGCCGCTCGACATGCGGGTTCTGGCTGGCGACGTAGAGCGTGTAGTTGTCATCGGCGCGGCTGTAGGACCCGTTCGCGGCCCGCGGCTCAATTGCGTTCGGGATCAGCCGGTTGTTGATGAACTCCAGCTTGGTCACGTGCGCCGCCTTGGCGAAGACCGCATCGACCGCCGCCTTGTCGCCGATCGCCCAGACGAAGCAGCTGTTGTCCGGTGCGATGTCGTGCAGCACCGGGGCGCCTTTCTTGGTCGCCTGCGATGCGTCGACCACCGCCGGCAGCACGTCGTAGGTCACATCGACCAATTCGGCCGCATCGCGTGCCTGCTCCTGTGTTTCAGCGACGACCACAGCGACGTGGTCGCCGACGTAGCGCACCTTGCCGTGCGCGAGCACCGGGTGCGGCGGCTCCTTCATCGGTTGGCCGGCGACATCGGTGATCAGCCAGCCGCAGGGCAGCCCGCCGAGCTTGGCCGCGGCAATATCGTCTCCGGTGTACACGGCGAGCACGCCGGGCGCCGTCTTCGCTTTATCGATCTTGATGGACTTGATCGTTGCGTGTGCGTGCGGCGAGCGCACGAAGGCGGCATGGCTTTGATGGGGCAGCGTCACGTCATCCGTGTACTGCCCGGCACCGGTGAGAAAACGGTAGTCCTCTTTGCGCTGGACCCGCGCGCCAATCAGGGATTCGGTCATGGCTGTCTCCTCACTTGGCCGCGGCCATGGCCTTGGAACCGGCCATGATTGCCTTGACGATGTTGTGATAACCCGTGCAGCGGCACAGATTTCCCTCGAGCGCCTCGCGCACCTCCTGCTCGCTCGCGCCGGGCTGCTTTTTCGCGAAATCGATCGCGTTCATCACCATGCCCGGTGTTCAGAACCCGCACTGCAGGCCATGGTGTTCCTTGAACGCGGCCTGCATCGGATGCAGCGTGCCGTCGGCGGCGGCGACGCTCTCGATCGTGCGCACGTCGGCGCCCTCGGCCTGCATCGCGAGCATCGAGCAGGACTTCACCACGTTGCCGTTCATCTGCACCGTGCATGCGCCGCACTGGGCGGTATCGCAGCCCACGTGGGTGCCGGTCAGGCGCAGCTGCTCGCGGATGAACGTGACCAGCAAGGTGCGTTCCTCGAGCTCGGCCGAGACCGCCTTGCCGTTCACCTTCATGGAAACTTTGACTGACATGTCGCCTCCTCCTTACAGAATGCAGGTTCTTGTTCGCCCTCCGGCGAACACTCTGTGCGCTTGGTCTCGAACGTGACGCGCCAATGCCCGCGCGGCGTACTGCAGTGAATCGGGTGCGCGGACGTGGCGAGCGTGGGAACGCCCGGGCGCGTATCCTAAGCGAAGGGCCGCGCGCGGGCAACGCGGGTGCGGATGTTGCGGCGCGCAAAACGGGCTGCCAGAGCATGTTCGAAGGACAGCCGGGACAGTTGGCAGATTGACTTCTGCATCACCGACCCCAGATTAACCACAGGCGTAAACTTGCTCCAATCGAGCGAACGAACGCGTCAGGCGAGGCACTTTATGGACAGTGTGGACATCGAAGTACTGCGCAGCGCGGAAGCGTGGCGCAAACAGGGCCGGCGGGTGACGCTCGGCACCATCGTCAAGACCTGGGGATCGGCCCCGCGCCCGGTGGGCGCAATGGTCGTCATCCGCGACGACGGCCAGGTGATCGGTTCGGTCTCGGGCGGCTGCGTCGAGGACGACCTCATCGAGAAGGTCCGTGCACGGGCGCTCGCCGCCGAGTTACCGCAGCTCGTCACCTACGGCGTCACCAACGAGGAGGCGACGCGCTGGGGCCTGCCCTGCGGCGGGACCTTGCAGGTGGTGCTCGAGCCGGTCGGCGAGCGCAGCCGGCTGGGCGAACTGCTCGAGACGATCGCCAAACAGCAGCTGGTGCGCCGCCGGCTCGACATGGCGAGCGGCGAGGCGACGCTCGAGCCGGGCAAATGGCAGGACATGATCGAGTTCGACGACAAGGTGCTCTACACGGTCCATGGCCCGCGCTGGCGGCTTGCGCTCATCGGCGCCGGGCAACTCACGCACTACCTCGCCGCGATGGCGAAGATGCTCGACTACCATGTGAGCGTGATCGATCCGCGCGAGGAATACGCGGAGGGCTGGACGATGGAGGGGGTGCCGCTCGACCGCGGCATGCCCGACGACGTCCTTGGCGCGATGAATCTCGACGCGCACACCGCGGTGGTGGCGCTGACCCATGACCCGAAGATCGACGACCTCGCGCTGCTCGAGGCGCTGAAGTCGCCGGCGTTTTACGTCGGCGCCATCGGCTCGAAGAAGAACAACGATGCGCGGCGCGAGCGCCTCACCGGGTTCGACCTGTCGGCGGCGGAGATCGCGCGCCTGCACGGGCCGGTGGGCCTGTACATCGGCTCGAAGACGCCGCCCGAGATTGCGGTGGCGATCATGGCGGAGATGACGGCCGCCCGCCACGGGGTGGAGGTGCCCGACTGGTCGGCAAAGGGAAAAAGCCGCTTCGCGCCGTCTGCCTGCGAGACCACCCAGGCCCCGCAGAGCGCCTGAGGCGGCCGATTGAGCGCCGCGACCCGCGCGCCGCGGCGCGCCGGTGTCGGGCTGCTGCTGGCGGCCGGCGCCAGCACCCGCTTCGGTGCGGACAAACTCGCACACCCCCTGCCGCACGGCGTCGCGGTCGCCGTGCAGGCGGCGCGTCATTTGAAGGCCGAGATCGAGCGCGTGATCGCCGTGGTGCGCCCGGGCGCCGACGACACGGCGCAGGCGCTCGCAGCCGAGGGCTGCCAAGTCGTCGTCTGCGAAAACGCGGCCGAGGGCATGGGTGCCAGCCTGGCCTGCGGCGCGCGCGCGGCCGGCGCGGTCGACGGCTATCTGGTTGCGCTGGCCGACATGCCGTTCGTGCGCCCGAGCACGATCGCCGCGCTGCGCGACGCGCTCGCCGGCGGCGCGGCACTGGTGGCACCGTACTTTCACGCCCGGCGTGGGCATCCGGTCGGCATCGCCGGACGCTTTCGCGCCGAACTGGAGGCGCTGTCCGGTGACGAAGGCGCGCGCGCGCTGCTCGCTGCGCACGCCGCCGAGATCGTCAAGGTGCCGGTTGGCGATCCGGGCGTGATTCGCGATATCGACACGCCAGCCGACGTCGCGCCGCCGCCGCGCGTCTAGCGCTGCCGCGACGGTGGCCGGCGGGCGCTCAGGCGAGGTTCAGCGATTCGCCGACGCCGCAGGTCCGGTCGTGCAGTTCGATTAGATGGCTGTTGCGCGTGCTCGGCCGCCCGCCGCCGATGGTCTCGAGGTAGCGGCAGCTTGCATAGTGCGCGCGCGCGGATTCGTAGCGCCTGAGCCAGGACGCAAAGCGCTTCTGGAGTTTCTCGTCGCTGCGCGGGAACAGGCCCGGCGGCAGCGGGCATTCCGCGCGCCAGGGCTTGGGCGTAAGCCGCGCGCGAAAGCTGCGCTGCGCATGGCACAACCGCATGTAGGCGGGATCGGTCCCGGTGCGTTGCATGAGTTCCCGGGTGTCGCGGGCCGCGGGGTCGAACTCGCGGTCGACCGCGATTGCGCGGAACCCGCCCGCGGTACGGTAAAGCCGGAAGCTCGCGCGTCCGTAGCCGCGCAGCGCCTCGCGCAATGCGGCGAGCGCGGGCCGCGCAGGATCGGCGCGGCCCGCGGTCAGCAGCCAGCGCAGGCGCGCCCCGAGGTTCATCCGCGCGAGGTCGATGTCGAGAAACAGCAGCCGCGTCGTGTTGAGTATCAGCGCGCCGTAGCGGTTGCGCGTGATCGCGGCATAGAGTTCCCCGGTGTCGGCGTCGGTCATGCGCTCGATGATCTCCTCGCGCAGCGGGCGCTCGCCGTACGCGTAACCGCTCGGCAGCGGCTCACCCCGCCGAACCCGCGCATGCACGCGCTCGAGGCGTTGCGCGGCGTCGCGCTCGGCGTCCCGCGCATCCTTGCCCGTTCCCCAGACCCGTAACGCCAGACGCCGGCCGTCGCGCGATGTCGCCTCGCCGGTCGCCTTGGCCCAGGCATTCGGAATCCACATGGCTGCCAATCCTAGCGAATCGTAGCGAATCTCGCGCCATCGAGAGCCGCGCAGCGGGGGAAGGTAGAATCTACCGCTTTCCGCGTCTCGATCCAATGTTCGCCACCACCCCCCTCGCGCAGTCCGACCCGGAGCTCTGGAACGCCATCCGCCTCGAGCACCAGCGTCAGGAAGATCACATCGAGCTGATCGCTTCCGAGAACTACGCGAGTCCGGCGGTACTCGAGGCGCAGGGCTCGCAGCTCACCAACAAGTACGCCGAAGGCTATCCAGGCAAGCGCTATTACGGCGGTTGTAGTTTCGTCGACATTGCCGAGCATCTCGCCATCGAGCGCGCGAAGACGCTCTTCGGTGCGGAGTACGCGAACGTCCAGCCGCACTCGGGCTCGCAGGCCAACCAGGCCGCCTATCTTGCCTTCCTCAAGCCGGGCGATACGCTGCTTGGCATGTCGCTCGCCCACGGCGGGCATCTGACACACGGTGCGGCGGTGAGTTCGAGCGGCAAGCTCTACCGTGCGCTGTCCTACGGGCTCGACGCCAACGAGGTGCTCGATTACAGCGAAGCCGAACGGCTCGCGCGCGAACACAATCCGCGCATCATCATCGCGGGCGCGTCCGCCTACTCGCTCGCAATCGACTGGGCGCGGATGCGCCATATCGCCGACGAAGTCGACGCCGTGCTCGTTGCCGACATCGCGCATTACGCCGGGCTCGTCGCGGCCGGGCTGTATCCGAGTCCGGTCGGCATCGCGCAGGTCATTACATCGACGACGCACAAGACACTACGCGGTCCGCGCGGCGGCATGATCCTTGCGGACGTCGAGCACGAGCGTGCGCTCAATTCGGCGGTCTTTCCCGGGCTGCAGGGCGGCCCGCTGATGCACGTGATCGCGGCGAAGGCGGTGGCCTTCGCCGAAGCGATGCGGCCTGACTTCCGCGCCTACCAGCAGCAGGTGCTCGATAATGCGCGCGCCATGGCGCGCGTGCTTGCCGAGCGGGGACTACGCATCGTCTCCGAGCGCACCGACTGCCACATGTTTCTCGTCGATCTGCGCCGCAAGGGAATCACCGGACGCGATGCCGAAGACGTGCTTGGACGCGCGCAAATCACGGTCAACAAGAACGCGGTGCCGAACGATCCGGAAAAGCCGACCGTAACCAGCGGCATTCGCATTGGCACGCCCGCAATGACCACGCGCGGCTTTGGCATGCCCGAAGCCGAGCGCCTTGCTCACCTGATCGCCGACATCCTCGACAAGCCGGCCGACGATGCCACGCTGCGTCGCGTGCGGGGCGAGACGCAGGCACTGTCCCGCGGCTTTCCAGTCTACGCGCGGGCCTAGGTAGGGGACGCCACAATGCGTTGTCCGTTCTGCAGCAGCCAGGACACCCAGGTGGTCGACACGCGCTCGAACCCCGGGGCGAACGTCATTCGGCGGCGGCGGCGCTGTCCGAAATGCGACAAGCGCTTCACGACCTATGAGCGGGTTGAGCTGCGCATGCCGCGCCTGGTGAAAAAGGACGGCAGCCGCACCGACTTCGACCGCGACAAGCTCGTCGGCAGCATGATGCTCGCGCTGCGCAAGCGCTCGGTCGCAACCGAAACGGTCGACGCTGCGGTCGACCGCATCGAGGAACGTCTGCGCGCGCTCGGCGAGCGCGAGGTGCCCACGGGCCGGGTCGGTGACCTCGTGATGCGCGAACTCGCCAAGCTCGACAAGATCGCCTACATCCGCTTCGCCTCGGTGTACCGCAGCTTCGAGACGCCGGACGACTTCCGCGAGGCGGTGCAGGCGATCAAGAGTCCGCGCAAGCGTCGGCGGTGAGCGCGTTTTCGACGCTCGATCAGGCGCTGATGCGGCGCGCCCTCGCGCTGGCCGAACGTGGCCTGTACAGCACGACGCCGAATCCGCGCGTCGGCTGCGTGATCGCGCAGGGCGAACAGGTGGTGGGCGAGGGCTGGCACGCGCGCGCGGGCCTGGCGCACGCCGAGGCCATTGCGCTTGCAAACGCGGGTGCGGCAGCGCGCGGTGCGACGGTCTATCTCACGCTCGAGCCCTGCAATCACCACGGCCGCACGCCGCCCTGTGCCGATGCGCTGGTGGCCGCCGGCGTCGCGCGCCTCGTCTACGCGATGCGCGATCCGAATGCCGCGGCGGCGCACGGCGCGGAGCGGATTGCGGCGGCGGGAATTGCAATCGAGCATGGCTTGCTGGAAGACGATGCACGCGAATTGAATATCGGTTTCGTTTCGCGCATGACGCGCGGCCGGCCCTGGGTGCGGATGAAGATCGCCGCGACCCTCGACGGGCGTACCGCGCTCGCCGATGGCGCCTCGCAATGGATTACCGGCGCCGACGCGCGTGCCGATGGGCAGCGCTGGCGCGCGCGCGCCTGCGCGGTGCTGACCGGCATCGGCACGGTCAAGGCCGACGATCCACGCCTTACGGTGCGCGAAGTCGAAACACCGCGCCAGCCGCTGCGCGTTGTCGTCGACAGTCGTCTGGAGACGCCGCCCACGGCCCGCATTCTCGAGGGCGGCAATGTGCTCTTGTTTTGTGGGGCAGACGATGCCGCGCGCAGGCACGCGCTGGAAGCGCAGGGCGCCGAAGTGGTCGTGGACGAAGTCCAGCGTCAGCAGCCCCGTGGCGTGGAGCCCGATGACCGCGAGCGCAGTGGCCACC
>JAQBBQ010000186.1:0-24745 GCA_032125995.1 Betaproteobacteria bacterium
TATGCGATGACGAAGCACGCGCTGCAGGCGATGGGGACCGCGCTGCGCGCCGAGCTGGCAGCCTTTGGCGTCGACGTCGCGCTCATCAACCCGGGCCCGTTCGCCACCGGCTTCAACGACCGCATGGCAAATGATCCGGGCCCCTGGTTCGATCGCAAGACCGCCGACCCCGAAGACGTGAAGATCATGGACGCGCTCGTGAAGCGCATCACCATCGGCCAGTTCGACCCGGTCGACGTGGTTAAGCGCTACGTTGAGCTGGTCGAAGCCGACAACACCGAGCTGGTCAACTTCATCCCCGTAGACATCCTCGAGCGATTGGGCAAGCCCGCGCGCGCCTGAATGTCAACGCGTACTCGTTAGGCGGCTGTTTATACGCAGGATGGGAAATCTATTTGGTTTACCTCGCCCAAACAATCGACAGGAGAATCCACAATGAAGCGGAGTGAGTATCCCCGGCGCACATTCTTGCGTGACGCCTGTTGCGGGGCGTTGGGTCTGGCGGGAATGTTGGGCTCGCAACCGTCTCTTGCGGCGGTAGGTAAGGGAACGAACCTCACGCCGGACGAAGCGCTCGCCCGGATGAAGAAGGGCAATGCCGAATTCCTCGCCGACCACGTGAGGGAATTTCCGCGGAGCCACGATCGGCGGATGAAAATCGCGCGCGGCCAGGCGCCTTTCGCGGTGCTGCTCGGTTGTTCGGACAGCCGAGTGTCGCCGGAATTGCTGTTCAGCGTCGCACTGGGCGAGCTGTTCATTGTTCGCAACGCTGGAAACACCGTCGATACGGTGGCGTTGGGCAGCATCGAGTACGGCGTATTGGTGCTCGGTGCGCCGCTGATCGTGGTCCTCGGACATCAGCGCTGCGGCGCCGTCGAAGCGGCGATCAAGGTGGTGAAAGACGATGCCACCTTCCCGGGGAGCATCGGTCAGATGATCGAGCCGATCATCCCGGCCGTTCTCAGGGCCGATCGCGCCGGCAATCTAAAGGGAGAAGATCTGCTCGACGCTGCCATTCAGGCGAATGTGCGGCGAACCGTCGAGCGGCTTCGTAACTCCGAACCTTCGCTGATCGACCCGCTGCGCGCCGGTAAACTCAAGATTGTTGGCGCGACCTACGACCTCGACCACGGCCACGTGGAGTTCTTCAAGGACTAGCGCCTCACGACAGGTTTTCCGCGGTTGCGGCCTGCCGCGGTTCGTTGTCTGTTATCGCGCGCGGCGCTCAGGTCTTGGCCAATGACAGGATGTGGCCGACGCGCGGGTCGCCATGGCCGGCCAGCACCTGCGCATAGGCGGCCTGCACGGCCGGCGCTCCGTCATGGTGCTGCACGGTGATCCACGGCGGCGTGGTCGTAACCACCTGGTTGGCGAAGGCTTGCCATGCCTGTACCAACCGCTTGCCGAACGCGGCCGCGCCCAGGTCGGCGCTGCGCTTCTTCGCCTGCGCCGGCGCGAAGAACAGCGTGGCCGGCGGGCCGGGTAGGTCGCGTGCACCGCCGAGCTGGTTGACATGCGTGCCGCCGATCGAGCAGCTGTATTTCAGATCGGAAAATCGCATGTGGATTGCCTTCCGCAACGCGGCGTTGCCAGCGAAGTCCACATACACGCAGCCTGCGTCGCCGACCACCTCGTCGATCTGGTCGTAGCGCAATACACGGTGGTACAGCCCCAAGCTGTTGCAGAAATCGACATTGGCCGCCGACGTGAGCCCCACCACCTCGATGCCTTGGCGCTGCGCAAGCTGGTACGCCGTGCCATACGCCGTCTTGCTGGACGCGCTGGACAGCAATATCACGCCGCGCAGATCACCCGATGCGCTGGCACCGAACCAGTCGTTGTCGGCAAGGAAATCGTCGATTAGCCACGAGGTGACGAACAACGGTCGCAGCAGCGCCTGTATGTCCTCGCTATCGGCACTGTAGAACGGATCCACTTCGCAGCGCAGATATTGGTTGTACACCGCATGCAGCGTGGCGCGGTGCGGCGTGCCTTCGAAAAAGCCCTTGGCCGCAACGCGCGCGGGCTGCAGCACCACGCTGGAGGCCATCGGGAAGTATCCATACAGCCGTTCACCCACCGCAACGTCCGGCTGCAGGCTTTGCACTACGCGACCAAAACCCCATACCGGAATGCGGCCCCAGCCAGGTCCCGCGCTGTCATCCACCGGATAGAACTGCCAGTAGTTCATCGCCTCGCCAAAGGCGGCATATGTGATGTTGTTGGCCGTGAGTGCGAACGCGTCGACACGCACCCGCACCTGGCCATCCGCCAAGCTGGCGTCGTCGCTTGTGCGCAGCTGAGTGGTCGCGAGTTGGTCCTTGCGGACGAGGAGGTCAGTGGTGCTCATCGGGTCAAGCTAGCTGAATTTCCATGGTCCGGCAATCGCGCCTGCGTTTCGCAGGCACGTCCAGGCACGCTAATGGTTGCCGCTAAGCTGACGCCCGTGGGTACCGATCCTCGGGAAATCACACTCGCGCGCGGGCTGCTGCTCGCGTTCCTGCTGTCGTTCGGTCCGGCAGTATCGAACTCGTTCGCGCGCGATGCCGGGCGAGGCGCGCTGGACGTTGCGGCCGTTCGCCGCCGAACTCGGCGCCTACGCCATGTTCGCGCTCGGCTACATCGGCTACATGACCTTCGTCATCGCGTGGATGCGTCTAAACGGCGCGAACACCGCGACGGTGATCGCGATGTGGTTCGTTCTGGGGCTCGCGACATTGATTGCACCGCTGGTATGGCGCAAGCCGGCCGAGCACTGGCCCGGCGGCCGGCCACTCGCCGCAGTGATGGTGGTGCTCACCGCCGGCGCGGCGCTGCCGCTCGCCTCGGCGCAACCGGCGGCGATGCTGCTCTCGGCAGCACTGTTCGGCCTCGCGATGTTCAGCGCGCCGTCTTCGGTCAGCAGCTTCATCAAACGCGCGCTGCCCAGACCCGCCTGGGGATCGGCGATCGCGACCTTCACCGTCGTCTTCGCTGCCGGGCAAATTGCCGGGCCGGTGGCGATCGGCTGGCTCGCCGACCGTTCGGGCTCACTGCAGATCGGGCTCGGTGCCTCCGCCGGGCTGCTCGCGATCGGTGCCGTGCTCGCACTCGCGCAGCGCGATCTGCGACATCCGCAGTGACAGCAGTGATGCTGGGGCGACGTTAGGCTCGACACCGCTGCGGGACGGGTAAGCATCGACGCATGTTGCGACGCAGCGATTGCCGCACTGCAATATTTAATGTGAATATTCCCTCTCTAGCCTGCGGCGTTGTTCGCTTACACGCAGGCCTTGGTGGGCCTATCTTGTGTCCATCGTCAACACCACAGGGAGAAGACGATGGACCTTCAAGACGCGATGATGTTTTTAGCGATGACGATGCCGAGTTGGGTGGTCGCCGTGGCCGCGATAATCACGCTGCTCTATACCGGCGCCTAGAATCTCCCTGCAGGACCCTGCCGCTTGCCGAGGCGGCGCGCCGGGAGAGGAACGGATGAATCGGCACAACGCCCCTGCAACGCTGCTTGCCACGCTCGCGCTAACGCGCACCCCGCGCGCTGCACGGATCCCAACGATCGGTTGTCCCACGCGCTGCTACGCTCACGGCCGGGGGGCTTGCCGATGCGCTACCTGATCATCGCTGTCCTGACTGTCATGCCGGCGCTGCCGGCGGTGGCGCAGGACTTTGACAAGGGCTGGGCGGCCTACCAGCGCGGCGACTACGCGACCGCATTGGAGGCGTGGCGACCTCTGGCCGAACAAGGCGCTGCCGCGGCCCAATACAGACTCGGCGTCATGTACGCCTACGGCATCATGGTCGAGAAGGACTACAGGAAGGCGCGCGAATGGTACGAGAAAGCGGCGCGCCAGGGACACGCGCTGGCGGCCTACGAGCTTGGCGTCTTCTACGAACTCGGCCGCGGCCTGTGGCAGGACGAACGCCAGGCCGCCTATTGGTTCCAGCAGGGCGCGCTTGGCGGTCACAGCCCGTCGCAGGAGAAGTTTTCTCGCTACGAACGCTTCCTGCGATAGCGCATCCGCTGACCGCGCGGCAGCTGGCAGACGGGTCCCTGCGCCGAGCCCGCCTGCGATATCGCCGCCGTCAGACGCGGCGGCCGTGAATCCAGCTGAACGTCGCCGGTTCCTGCTTTGCAACCTCGTCGGTCAACATTTCGGCGAGCGATTCGAGCCGCTCGGCTTGTTTGCAGAGGAATTCCTGCGCGGCGGCGGCCTTGCCCGACAGCGTGAGCGTCGCCACCTTCCACGTCTCGACGAGGTGGCGAATGATGCCTGCGTAGTCGTAGATGGTGTAGACCTTCGTCCGTTGCGCGACGACCGCGAAGCCATCGAACAGACTGGGGTCCCCGCCGTCACCCATCAGTCGTCCAGGCATGGTGATGATGCGGCGGAGCATCTCGCGGAACACGAGCACGCCGCGCTCGGGGTCACGCTTCATCACCTCGCTCATCATGCGGGTGTAGAAGGTTTCGTGGCGCGCCTCATCGCCGGCGATGCGTTTGCAGATCTTGCCCAGGTGCGCGTTGCCGCTGCGCTGCGCGAGCTTGCCGACGTTCATGTGCGAGATCTTCGTCGCGCATTCCTGGAACGACGTGTAAATCAAGCCCGCGTACGGGTTCGGATGTGCCTTGGGGTTGAAGCCGTTGGTGATGAGGTTGTGAACCGTCACCTCGACTGCGCGCATGTCGACGCGGCCAGTGAGGCGAAGGAAGGCGTTTAGCAGATCGCCGTGCCGATTTTCTTCGGCCGTCCAACCGCGCAGCCATCGGGCCCACGGGTCGGGCGACGTGCCGGTTTGATCATGCGCCAGAAGGTTCAGCGAGACCGCGTAGTTCGGCAGCGCTTCCTCGGTGACCATGTCGCCGACGAGGACGACGAGTAGTTCGTCGCTTAACTCTGCCGCGGGAGCGCGGAACGTTTCGAGTTGATCGCGCCAATCGTCGGCGCTGAAGTCGGGCAGGTAGTCCGACGGCTGCCAGGCATCCGACGGGGCCGTCAGTAGATTTAGCTGCTGTTCAACGAAGGCCGACATGTCGTGGAGCAACTCGAATTGGGGCTCCACAAATGCAGCGACCGATTCCAGTTTCCTAGACATTTCTGTGTACCGTCAGAGAACGACCTCGACTTGGCGTATGCAGCGGCTCGTTCGAGTCGAGCTTGTGGGTCGTCGCGGGTCTATTTTACAGGAGCCAAACGCATCGTCTGATCGCCACTGCGGTGGTCTGGTGCGTTGTCGTTGTGGTGCAGGGTCGAACGAACAGAAAAGGTTCCTGACACCTTTTCAGACATCGACGAGGAGGTTGCCATGCCGGTCCAGCCGCGCGCGGCACCCCGGCTCGAGGACGGTGGTGCAGTCGAGCTGCTCGATGATTGCGGGCCCCTCGATGTCCTGGTCGAGTGGCAGGCGCTCGCGCGCGTAGATCGGCGTGCTGCGCCAGCCACCGTCGAACCACACGTCGCGCTCGTCGGTGCGCGCGCCGGTAGCATCTGTGGCATGCGCCCCGCGCCCGAGCGCCGCAAGGTCGATGGGCGGCCGGACGCCGATCACCGCGGTATGCAGGTTGACCAACACTGCGTGGATCTCGGGCAGCTCGACCTCGAAACGCTCCCAGTAGGCGCGGTCGAACGCCTGCTGCAGCGCTTCGCGGCTGACCTCGCGCTGGGGCAGGGGGACGCTCAGGATGTGGCTCTGGCCCTGGAACTGCATGTCGGCCGAGTGGAGATCGCGCACCTGCTCGACCGCAATGCCTTCGCGCTCGAGCAGCCGCCGCCCCTCGGCGGCCTGGGTTTCGAGGATGCCGTGCACCGCGTCCATGTCGAGCAGCGGCACGGGCTTGTTGACCGTGTTGACGTAGTCGTGGCGCAGGTCGGCCACTACGCAGCCGAGCGCGTTGGTGATGCCTGGCCGCGCCGGCACCAGCAGCCGCGGGATGCCGAGCTCGCGCGCGAGCGCTGCCGCATGCAGCGGTCCGGCGCCGCCAAAGGGAAACAGCACGAAGTCGCGCGGATCCTGGCCGCGTGCGAGCGACACCATGCGGATCGCACCCGCCATACGGTCATTCGCGATGCGCAGGATCGCGGCCGCCGCCGCGGTGGCGTCGAAGCCGAATGCGCTTGCGAAACGCGTTTCGAGCGCCCTGCGTACCGCGTCGACGTCGGCGCGACCGGGTACGCCAAGCAAATGATCCGCATTCAGGCGGCCGAGCACGAGATTGGCATCGGTGATGGTCGGCTCGCGCCCCCCGCGCCCATAGCAGATCGGTCCGGGCGAAGCGCCGGCGCTCTGCGGCCCGACCTTGAGCATGCCGTCCTCGCCGATGTGCGCGATCGAGCCACCGCCCGCGCCGATGCTGTGCACGTCGACCATCGGTACGTGCACCGGCATCGCGTATTCGATCTCGAGCTCGGAAGAGACCTGCGGCACGCCGTCGCGAATCAACCCCACGTCGGTCGAGGTGCCGCCCATGTCGTAGGTAATCGCGTTCGGAAATCCCGCCGCAGAGGCCGTGAAGGCCGCCGCCATGATGCCCGAGGCGGGTCCCGACATCACGGTGTTGACTGCGCTGCGCGCGACCAGCTCGGCCGCCACCGTGCCGCCGTTGCCCTGCATGACGAGCAGGTCGTGGGCGAATCCGCGACTGCGCAGTTCGCTACTGAGGCGTTCGATATAACGGTCGAGCACCGGCTGTACCGCGGCATTGACCGCCGCGGTGACGCCGCGTTCGTATTCGCGGTACTCGGACAGGATCGTATGCCCCGCGGTGACATAGGCGTTCGGCCATTGTGCGCGGGCGAGTTCCGCTGCGCGTGCTTCGTGCACCGGATTGATGTAGCTGTGGAGGAAATGAATGACGAGCGATTCGCATCCGGCCTCGACGAGGCGCGCGACCGCGGCGCGCAGGGCGGCTTCGTCGAGCGGCACCACCACGGTGCCTTCCGCATCCATGCGCTCGGGGACTTCGAGGCGCAGCTCGCGCGGGATGAGCGGATTGAAGCCGCCGGTGAGGCCGTAGGGCGTGGGACGCGTGCGGCGCCCGAGCTCGAGCACGTCGCGGAATCCGCGCGTCGTGATGAGGCCGGTGCGCGCGAGCTTGCGTTCGAGCAGCGCGTTCGTCGTCGTCGTCGTGCCGTGCACGATCAACGCGAGGTCCGCAAGATCGAGTGCGGTGTCCTCGAGCGCGGCAAGCACGCCGAAGGCCTGGTTCTCGGCTGTGGTTGGCACCTTGGCGATGCGGGTCTCGCCAGTCCGGGTGTCGAGCGCGATGAGATCGGTGAAGGTGCCACCGACGTCGATGCCCGCAATCCAGCTCGCCACGCGAATTCCCGTCGCGGCGTCAGGCAGGCTGCAGGCTGCGCGCCGCGTGCAACCCGCGGTGCTGACCCTGCAGCACGAGGAGCGCGCTGTCGATGAACCCCTGCGCGCGCATGCGCTCGGCGCAGGCGATGCCCGCCGCGAGTGCATGATCGACGCAGGCCCCGGGCAGGGGCGGCACGTCGAGCGTGACCAGACGATCGCCGAGGTCGCTGTCTTCGCGCAGGCTGCGCGCGGGTGCGCGACGGATCGAGGGATGGTCGGTATCGACGGCGTTGGCGATCAAGGTGGCTGCCGCATCCGCCGCGGCTGCCGAGCGGGCAAGCACCGTCACGGCGTCGGCGATACCGAGCGATTGCGAGCGTCCGCGCCAACCCGAGGTCGCAATGCCGCGCACGGGGCTTGCGGCGTCGATCGCGGCGCTGGCGTCAAGCACAGGGGCGGCGATATCGGCAACGAGGCCCGCGGACAGCGACTCGCCCGGCGCGAGGTGAAATGCGATGTCGCCGCCGTTGTTGATGATCGCCTTGGCAAGCGTGCGGCCTTTGATGAGTGCGGCGAGCATTTCGTCGGCGACGCTGCCCGCGACGGCCGCCATCGGCGTCACGAACACATCGCGCAGCGGCCACACCGCCGCGGTCATGCGCTGTGCGACGCGACCCGCGAAACGCGGCATCGCGTCTCCAGTCGGCATGCGCAGTCCCGGCAATTCGGCAACCAGTTCATCGAGGATGCCTTCGAATCGCTGCCACGCCTGCGCATAGGCGCGCTCGACTTCGCCGGCTTCGCCCCAGGCCTCGATCAGGAGGTCGATCGGCCCGTGTTCGCAATGCAGCCGGCCGTCGCCGAGCAAGGTGCAGCGTGCGCCGTTCACCGCATTCATGTCGCGGGCGCCACCGGCCAGGGATTCTGCGTGGGCCAGGCGTCGGCGCGCCAGCGGCCGTCGCGCAACACGGCTTCGAGCGACACGGCGCTGTCGGCATGACCTCCCATCGCACGATAGGCTGCCGCCGGCAGAGTGAATTCGATCGGCAGCACCAGCGCCGGCGTCGGCACGTAGCCGAAGGAACGCTCGGGCATGCGCAGGACGTCGACCATCACGGTGATGCCGCCGCCCGGCCAGACGTACACCGGCGCGCCGCCGCAGGTGACGCGGGTGATCAACTCTTTCACCGAGTGGGTGAGGCGCACCGGATTTTCGGTGACGCCGGCGCGCAGGCTGCCGCCCGCGCCGCCCATGAAGAGGACGCTGGCGAGCGCCGGCTCGCAGTTCTCCGCAATCCGGTCGACCACGCTACGCACCGGCTCGGGCATCGGCGCCTTCACCGGCTTGAGCGCCGCGTCGAGCACGAACCATTCGGCGTCCTCGCCGGTGGTCGAGACCATCAGCAGCCGCATGCCGGGCCAGGCGGTCTTCGGGTCGATGCGCTCGATGATCGAGAGAGGATCGGTGATGTTGGTGCCACCCCAGCCCTGGCCGGGTTCGGCCACCTTGAAGTAGCGTCCGGGCGTCGATTTGCGGCCTCGCACGCGGATGCCCGCGGGGCGCATGTCGAGAAAGCGGCCCGCCTGGTGTTCGGTAAGAACGCCGGTGATGTGATCGTCGACCACGATCACTTCGTCCGCGTGGCCGAACCATTGCTTGGCGAAAATGCCGATCGTCGCCGAGCCGCAGCCGACGCGCATGCGGACTTCGGTTTCGCCGTTTACCGTGGGCGCCGCGCCGGCCTGCACGAGGACCGTGGCGCCGCCGTCGATCGACAGTTCGACCGGCTCGCGGTTGGCGAGCCTGAGCATGGCGTCGCAGGTGACGTTGCCTTCCTTCTTGCTGCCGCCGGTGAGATGGCGCACGCCGCCGAGCGCGAGCATTTGGGAGCCGTACTCGGCCGTGGTGACGTGCCCGACCTGCTCGCCTTGGGCGCGCACCGCCGATTGCTCGGGGCCGAGAAAGCGGTCGGTGTCGATCTTCAGCTTGAGGCCGCAGTAGCTGAAGATGCCTTCGGTCACCACGGTAATGACGTCCATGTCCTTCGTCTTCGACGCGACGATGAACGGCGCCGGCTTGTAGTCTGGGTAGGTGGTGGTCGCACCGAAGCCGGTGACGAAGGTGTTCGAGGCAGAGATCAGGTGGCCGTCCCAGGGCTTGCCGGGCTGCAGGAAAGGAACCACGTCGCCGCCGCCTTCGATTCGTCGCTGCAGAATGAGCAGCGGATCGAGGCGCACCAGTCGGCCGTCTTCGTTCGCGTAGCGATCGCAGGCGCCGGCCTGGCCTTTGCGGATGCGGCACAAGACGGGACAGGCGTCGCAACGCACGATCTCGCCCGTGGCGTTGCCGGTGTTCTCGGTGTCTCCGCTGTCCGGGCTGAGTGCGTCTTCCGGGTCGCGCGACAGCGGTTGCGTCATTGGTTCAGTCCTTGGCCGTGGCCATCGTGGCCATCGTGGCGATCGCTGTGCGCAGGCGATGCGGCAGCACCGGCACGCGCGTCATGCGAACGCCGGTGGCCTGCTCTATCGCGCCGAGGATCGCCGGTGCGGTCGGGATCAGCCCAGGCTCGCCGACGCCCTTTGCGCCGTAGGGTCCGAGCGGTTCGGCGTCCTCGACGAGGATGCAATGCATCTTCGGCGCGTCGCCGACCGTGGGAATGAGATAGTCGTGCAGGTTTTCGCTTTGACCCGGCAGGTATTCCTCCATCAGCGCCATACCTAGGCCTTGCAGCGCACCGCCCTGGATCTGCCCCTCGACCTGCGTCGGATTGAGCGCGCGCCCGACATCGTGCGCCGCCCACAACTCGAGCACGCGGGTCGTGCCCAGCGCGAGGTCGACCTCGACGCAGGCGATTTGCGCGGCAAAGCCGTAGGTCGCGTAGGGCGCGCCCTGGCCGTTTTCATCGGCGGGCGTGGTTGGCGGATCGAAGGTTCCCTCGCCGACCAGCTCGGCGCGCGGCGAGAAGCGGTGCGTGATGCGGTCCTTGCGAAATACGACTTGGCCATCTTCGAGCGCAAGACGGTAGCGGCGGTCCTGCCATTCGCCCGCGGGTGCGCCGGCCGCTTCGAATAGCTTGCGGCGCAGGTCGAGCCCGGCAAGCTCGGCGGCCTTGCCCGAAACGAAGGCCTGGCGCGAGGCGGAGGATTTGCCGGCATCCGCGGTGAGATCGGTGTCGCCCATCACCAGTTTGAAATCCGTCATCGGCAGGCCGAGCGCGTCGGCGCACACCTGGGTCAGGGTCGTGTTCGAGCCCTGACCGATGTCGACCGCGCCGTTGTAAAAGGTCAGTTCTCCGCGCCGCGACAGGGCAATGCGCAGCGTCGATGGATTGGACAGCGCCGTGTTGCCGATCCCGTACCACATGCAGCCGATCCCGGTGCCGCGCCGAAGCGGCGAGCCCTTGCGCTCTGCATTTGCGTTAAACCGCTCGCAGGCGCGGCGCGACGCCTTCCAATACGGTGCGAGCGCGTCCAGGCAAGCGACGAGTCCGGCAGAATGCGCGAGCAGCTGCCCGGTCGCGGTGGCGTCGCCCGCCTTGAGCGCATTCAGGCGACGGAACGCGAGCCGGTCCATCTTGATGCGATCGGCGAGCGCATCCATCATCGCCTCGTGCGCAATCGCGCCCTGCGGCACGCCGAAGCCGCGGAAGGCGCCGGCCGGATGGCAGTGGCTGAACCAGGCGCGGCCGCGCGCCGAGACGTTCGGTACTGCGTAGGGGCCACTCGCGTGGATCGGTACGCGCGTGGCCACGGTCGGTCCCCAGCTTGCGTAGGCGCCGGTGTCGAAACGGGCGTCGCAGGCCACCGCGCGCAAACGACCATCGGCGTCGCAGCCGAACTTGACCTGCACGCGCGCTGGATGACGCTTGGTGCTCGAGGCCATGCTCTCGGGCCGGTGATAAACACAGGCCACCGGCCGACGCGTAAGCCATGCGGCGAGCGCGACCAGCGGCTGCACCGACAGGTCGAGCTTGCCGCCGAATCCGCCGCCGCAAGCGCTCGGCACGATGCGCACCTGCTGCGGAGTGAGGCCCAGCACGAGTGCCACTTCGTCGCGGTCCATGTACGGCGTCTGTGTCGTCACGGTGACTTCGACCCGGTCGCCGACGCGCTGCGCCCAGCCCGCTTCGGGCTCGATATAGGCGTGCTCGACGAAGCCGGTCTCGAACACGCCCTCGGCGAGCGCAGCGCAGTCGGCAAACGCCGCGTCGGCATCGCCCTTGCGTACCCATCCGTCGAGCAGCAGATTGCCCGGTTTGTCGGCCTGCACCTCGGGTACGTCTGCGTTCATTGCGGCGTCTAGGCCGAGCACCGCGGGCAGCAGTTCCCATTCGACGGGAAAGGCGCTCTTATCGAAGGCCTCGAGCGCGGCGCGCGTACCGACAATCGCCGCGATGGCTTCGCCGCGAAAACGCGCCGCGCCCTCGGCGAGCACGGGTTGGTCCTTGATGTGCGGGTAAATGCCGAAGCCGTTCGACGGTACGTCGCGCGCGGTGAGCACGCGCTCGATGCCCGGCGTGTCGCGGACGAAGGCCTCGAGGTCGCCGAAGCGGAAGCGCGCGTGATGATGCGGCGAGCGCAGTGCGCGCAGCCACAGTGCGTCGGGTGGGATGGCGTCGGCGCCGAAACGCTCGGCACCGGTGAGTTTCGCCACGCCGTCGACCTTCGGCACGCGCGTGCCGACTGCCTTCCCGGCGCGCGGCACGGGGCGTTCGCTGCCCGTGTGGGTGATGTCCATCACCGCTTCGATGATCTTCTGATAGCCGGTGCAGCGGCACAGCACCCCGCCGAGCGCATCGCGCACCTCGGCTTCGCTTGGCGCACGCCGGCGGTGTAGCAAGTCAGTCGCAGCCATCAGCATGCCCGGCGTGCAGATGCCGCACTGCGCGGCGCCGTGACGATGGAAGGCGCGTTGAAGCTTCGACAGCGTCTTGCCGCGAGCAAGGCCTTCGACCGTAGTTACGGTGCGGCCTTCGACCTGGGCGAGAGGGGTGAGGCAGGCGCAGACCTGGCGGTCGTCGAGGAGTACGGTGCAGGCGCCGCAATCGCCGGCGTTGCAGCCGATCTTGGTGCCGGTCAGACCCAGGTCGTCGCGCAGCACGTCGGCTAGGCGCGTGATTGGCGCGGACATCGAACGCACCGTGCGCCCGTTGAGCCGAAACGCGGTCGTCGTCGTCGCAAAATCGGCGCGCGGGCGGTTCATGCGGCGGCGCCCAGTTCGTTCAGACAACGCTGCACCAGAACCTGCGCGGCCTCGCGGCGATAAGCGGCGCTTCCACGCGCGTCGTCGATCGGCTCGAGCGGTGCGAGGTCCTCGGCGCGGACCCGCGATCCGAGATCCGCGGCCACGGGCGCGCCACGCAGCGCAGCCTCGAGCGCAGGCAAGCGCTGCGCGACCGGGCCGCAGGCGCCGACCGCGACGCGCGCCGTATTGATCCGGCCACGCTCGTATTCGATCGTGGCCGCCACCATTGCGATGGAGATCACCAGGTAACGCCGGGCACCAAGCTTGAGAAAATGGCTGCGTGCTCGCGCACGCGGTTTCGGCACGATCACGGCGGACAGCAGCTCGTCCGCCCGGCGCGCGGTGCGGCGCGGTCCGAGGATGAAATCACCCAAATTCATCGTGCGCGTGCCGGCGACGCTCGCCAGTTCGACCGCCGCATCGAGCGCGAGCAACGGGGGGACGCCGTCCGCGGCGGGTGATGCATTGCACAGGTTGCCGGCGACGGTGCCGGAATTCTGGATCTGCGCACCACCGACTTCGCGTGCGGCCTGCTTGAGCGCGTCGAACAGCGGCGGCAGCCTGGCTTCGATGATCTGAGTCCAGCTCGTCGTCGCGCCGATGCGCCAGCCATGCGGAGTTTCCTGGATTCCGCGCAGCGCATCGAGCGCGGTGATGTCGAGTACATCGTCGGCGAGCGGGCGGCCGACGCGCGCGGGGTAATGGTCGGTGCCTCCCGCGAGCACCGTCAGCGGGGCCGCGGCCAATCGTTCAAGCGCCTCTTCAGTGCGTGTGGGCCGAAAGTAAAGGGACATGCTGCGGGAATGCGTGGAATCCGCGGCAAGTTAGCATGCAGTGCAGGACGCGGCAACGGCGCTCCTCCAGGGCGGTGTGCGAGCACGTTGCAACAAACTACCCTTACGCCGTCTACGGTCGCCTGAGAAATAGAACGAGACTTTTCCGTCGCTTACGGTTATAGTCTCGCCGGGTTTCGCAGTGCTTCATCCGGTTGACCTGCACCCGCTTCGTGGTTGTTCTAGAAACGTCCTCGAATTTCCTTACTTAATTGTTATCTGCCTGAACCGGTTCCCTGGACGCTTGCGTCTGTTGCAGGCTGATTCAGGAGAAACACATTAATTCGTCGTTCAAAAATCTCGGCCTTTTGGCCGAGCTGCTCCGTGCTGTCGACGAGCAGGGTTACACCCAACCCACCCCGATTCAAACCCAGGCCATCCCCGAGGTGCTCGCCGGCCGTGATTTGCTTGGCGCCGCGCAAACCGGGACCGGCAAGACCGCAGGCTTCGTGCTGCCGCTGTTGCAGCGGCTGCATGAATCAAAACCCAAGGGCGCGCCTGACGGCCGGCGCCCGCCGCGGGCGCTGATCATCACGCCTACCCGGGAGCTCGCCGCGCAGATCGAAGAGAGCGTGCGGACCTATGGCGCGCACCTGCCGTTCAAGTCGACCATGATTTTCGGTGGCGTCGGCATGCAGCCACAGGTGGCAGCGCTCCGGCGCGGCGTCGAGATTGTCGTCGCGACGCCGGGTCGGCTGCTTGACCATCTGCAGCGCCGGACCGTCGACTTGAGCCGCATCGAGATGCTGGTGCTGGACGAAGCGGACCGCATGCTGGACATGGGCTTCATTCGCGACATTCGTCGCATCCTCGGGCACCTGCCTGCGCAACGGCAGAACCTGCTGTTTTCCGCCACCTTCTCGAAGGAAATCCGCGAACTCGCGCAAACCTTCCTGCACGACCCGGTGGTGGTTGAAGTGGCGCGCCGCAACGCGCCATCGGAGCTGGTGAACCAGGCGGCGTATGCGGTGGACTCGGGGCGCAAGCGCGAGTTACTCGCACATTTGGTCTCGACAGGCAGATGGGAACAGGTGCTGGTGTTTACCCGCACCAAGCATGGTGCGAACCGGCTTGCCGAGCAGCTCGGTCGCGACGGCATTACCGCCGACGCGATTCACGGCAACAAGAGCCAGTCGCATCGCACGCGCACCCTCGCGGATTTCAAGCGCGGTGAATTGCGGGTGCTGGTGGCGACCGACCTTGCAGCGCGTGGCCTGGACATCGAGGAGCTGCCGCACGTCGTCAACTACGACATGTCGCATGTGCCCGAAGACTACGTGCATCGCATCGGGCGCACGGGCCGGGCGGGCATTCAGGGCGAAGCAGTCTCGTTGGTGTGCGCAGAGGAAAAGCCGCTGATGGCGGCGATCGAGCGCTTGCTAAACCGGTCGATCGAGCAACGCATCGTGCCTGGCTTCGAGCCGACGCATGGATCGGCGCGCGTGCAGCCGCGTGCGCATCCCGGGCAGCGACCGGGCGGCGGTCGCTCTGGCGAGCGTGGGGCGAAACATCGGCCCACGACCCAGGGCAATCGAGGGCGCGCGGGGTCTGGATTTTCTGCATCACGCGGACGGCCTGGCGCGGCGCCGCAGGGCGGCGCGAAAGCGGCATCGTCAGACCGCGCCGGGTCAAACGGCGGGCGGCGGGCTGATGCGCCACGTAGCGGCAAGTGGAACGATCGAAAGCCTGCTGGGCGGGGCGGTGCTGGACGACGTTCCGCGACGCCAACCGATGGGCGCGGGGCGAAGTCCGAAGGCCGGCGATCAGGCAAACAAGGTGCCTTCGCCACGCTGGTGGCCGGTGCCCGTCGCCTGATCGGCTGAGCAGCGCGCGGCGTCGTGCGCGAAGCCGCGCCGGACCGAGTTACCGTCTGGCGCTGGACCTGAACGGCGTCGCCGATCGAAGAACCCGCATGCCCGGGGCCGGTGGATCGCGTGGCGGGCCGGCAAAGCACTGCGCGAAGGACATCCAGCGTGCGGCTGCATCGCCTACGACGACGAGTCGGGTATCGGCGATGTTCCGCACCTGCGTGACGACCTGACAAAAGTCGACCGCGGCCCCTGAGATGCGGTTCGAATCGGAATCCGCATTCCATTTCCAAATCTGACCCGAAGGCGCTGTCAGGCGTACATGGGGTGGATCTGCAGGCACGTCCAGCTTTCGGTTCATGAAGCTCCAGCCGAAGGTATTGACGCCCATCACGGCAATGCTCTTGATGCGGTCCTTGTCGACGCGGTCGACGCCCATCAGATCGTAGATCGCCTGGCCATGGGCCCAGGTTTCCATCAGCCGCGCCGAAATGCTCGATCGAACGCTCATGGTTGGGCCGAACCACGTCAGGCGTTGCTTCGGATCCGCCTGGCTCCAGGCTTCCCCCATCGCAACAAAATACGCATGCCATTTGGCGAGCAGCGCGCGTCCCTTGAGACCCTCGAGCAGCCCGTCGGTTACCGCGACCAGATCATCGTTCTCCACGCGCGCCGCCTGTAGTTCAGCAGAGATGCGTTCGAATTCAGGTTTGTCCCGCAGCGAGTGGTCGGCCAGCAGGTTGAAGAAGTGCAGATGGGCCAGGATGTCGTTCAAGGTCCATTGTTTGAACTGGGTCGGCGTGTCGAAGTCCTGTTCGGTCAGCGGCTCGAGCAGGTCGAACAGCGCAGTGCTCTCGTCACGAAAGTCGATGGCTTCTTGCAGCATGATCTTGTGTTCTCGGTTTTGTGTGCCAAAAGGCGATTGCCCACCGCCAAACGCCGCGGGGCTCGAGCACAGATCTGCCCGCACTTTTGCGATGCGCCCGCGATCGCTATAGAGTAGTCCATGCGGCCGGCTGCCCGGCGGCGCAGGTGGTCTTCAGGCGACGAAAAACGGAGGTAGGACGATGGCTGCGATGGCATTTCCAGGATCCGATGTTCCAGTGCGCAACGACCTGATCGACGCACATGAGAAGGGGTGGGCGAGCATTGCCGCGCCGGGCACCTGGCTCAGCGGTGAGCGGCGCGTTGCGGTCGCCGCCGAAATCCGCCACGCAGGCAAATGCGCGCACTGTGCGCAGATCAAGGATGCACTATCGCCGAACGCGGTCAGCGGGGTGCACGAGAGCCTCGGCGTGGTGAGCCCGGCGGAGGTCGAGCTTATCCATCGGGTTGTCGCGGACCCCGGTCGGCTCAGTGAGCGTTGGGCTCAATCGGTGCTTGCGCAGGGGCTTGCCGAGGGCGAGTACGTCGAGATCGTCGGCATCATCGGCAGCGTGATGATGATGGACGCGTTTTCCCGTGCGCTCGGCCTGCCAGAGCGCAGGCTGCCGGCGCCGCAAGCCGGCGAGCCGACCCGCTACCGGCCGCCGGGGGCGAAGAAGCAGGCCGCCTGGCTTCCGCTCGTCGAGCCCGAGGATGCGGTCGAGGCCGACGGGCCGATGTATCCAAGTCCGAAGGCGGGCTACATCTACCGCGCCCTTTCGTCGGTTCCGCAGTCGTTGCGCGATTACTGGGCGCTCGCGACCTGTCATTACCTGCCGAGCGAGTTTGTCTATCAATTCGACAAATCGGTGCGTGCGATCAGCCGGCCGCAGACCGAGGTCATCGCGGCGCGCGTGTCGGCGCTGAACCAATGCGTGTACTGAACGACTGCGCACACCTACATGCTCCGTGAGAGCATGCACTGCAGCGGACAACAGCTCGACGTTCGCAGCGTCACCCAGGGCTTCGGCGAACAGGCAGAGGTTCCGCATGCGGCGGCGCTCGCCGAATTCGCCGAGGCGGTCGTCCTGCGCGACTCGGCACGCAGCGCCGCGTCGCGCGCCAGACTACGCGCGCTGCTTGGCGCGGACGGCTTGGTCGATGCCGCGGCGACGGTCGCGGCGTTCCACGGTTTCGTGCGCCTCGCCGACGCGATCGGGATTCCCTATACGACGGCGGCACGCGGCGAGGATGTCCCAGCGCTGCGAGAGCAAGCGGGGATCAACGCCTTCTACCGGGTCCAAGAGGCCGGTTAGGAACCCGCTGCGCAGACTGGCGCACGGCGCGGCTTGCCGGCCGCGTCTCATCCGCGGCGCCGCGCGCCCCGCGGCTTTCGCGCCGGCCATTCCTTCCAGCGCCGGTGGACCCACCACCAGTGCTCGGGATGGCGCAGGATCATTCGTTCGAGGCTCGCGTTGAACAATCGCGTGTTTACGCGGATCTCCTCGCCGACGTCATCGCGTTCGAGGAGCGTAAGCGGTGCCTCGAAGCGCAGTACGTGGCGGCCGTCGCTGTCACGCCAGCTCGACATGGGCAGGACCGGCGCGCCGCTCGCTTGTGCGATCAGCGCGACACTGCGAAACGTGCCGGCCGGATGGCCGAAGAAATCCACCCGCACGCCGTCCTTTGGCCCCGCATGTTGATCGAACGGAAACACGACGATGTCGCCGGCGGCCAATCGCTCCAGGATCGCATCGAGCGAGCCGCTTTTCGGCAGCACGCCGAATCCCGCCTGGCGGAAGCGGCGAATGATCACCGCGTCGAGCCACTGCGGCTTGAACGGTCGGCGTACGAAGTAGAAGGTCCCGCGCAGCTCGGGGAAGTTCGCAATGGCGGCCGCGGCGCACACTTCCCAGTTGCCGAAATGCCCCGTCAACAGGATCACGCCCTTGCCCTTGGCATGTGCGGCGACGATCGCCTCCATGTTCTCGACGCGCGCGCGCGCTGCGCGCTCTGCCGGCGTCAGCCAGGGAAAGGCGATGAACTCCGGCAGCAGGCGCGCAAGGTGTGCGTAATGCGCCTGCGCGATGCGCCGGATCTCGGGCTCGGGGACGGTCGCGCCGTAGACGCGCCGCAGGTTGTCGAGCACGACGCCACGGCGCAGCGGCAGAAGATGGAAAAGCAGCTTGCCGGAGAGTGGTACCGGCATCGTCGCGGGCGCGGCAAGCGCGACCGCCGACGCGCTCGTCCGGTCGTGGGTCATCGACAGGCTGATCGATCCGATCCGGTGCCGCCCGAGCACCGCTTCGGCAGCCGGACTGCAGGTCACCTGCGGCGCGCCATAGGCATCACGCGCAACCGCAAAGTCCATCGCCGTGATCAGGTTCAGGGCGGTTTCGCGCGGAAACAGCTTGAGACAGGCTTCCTTCGCCGCGAAGCGCGCGGCGAGACTCGCCGCGCGACCCGGCCCGTCACCGCACTCGTGCAGCTCGTCAGCCGAATAGAGCTTGAGGAGATCGTCCGGCGGCGTCTCGCGCAGCAGGCGCTCGATGCGCTCGATTGCGACCGTGTCGATACCGCAGCGCGCCGACGAGGCGGGTGCTTCCGCCATCGGCGCTAGCGGCTCGGCGCGGCACGCAGCAGCAGCGCCGCGTTGGTTCCGCCAAAGCCGCGTGCCACGACGAGCGCGATATCGCTGCGCGGTGTTTGCGCCTGGGCGGATATCGGTAACGTGGGCAGGGCAGGATCCGGCTCGCGCAGCGTCGCGATGCCGGGAACCGACCGCGCACGCAAGGCTTCGAGCGCGAGCACGCTGTCGAGCATGCCCGACGCGGCGATCAGGTGCCCGAAGGCCCACTTGAATCCGGTGACCGGCGGCGGATCGTCGCCGAACACGCGGCGGATCGCCGCCGCTTCGGACGCATCCGAATTACGCGTTCCGTTCGCGTGCGCCACGACCATGCCGACGTCCGCGGCGCGCAGTCCGGCGTCGTCGAGCGCCGCCATGATTGCGGTCGCGGGCCCGTCACCGTCGTCGCGGATTGGCAGCAGGCCCTCGGCTTCCGTCGCGGACCCACCGCCGAGAATCTCGCCCAGCACCGCGGCACCCCGTGCCGCCGCCGACGCTTCGGTCTCGAGCACGAGCCCGCCGGCGCCCTCGCCGAACAGGCTGCCGTCGCGTCCGACGTCGAACGGCCGCAGCGTGTCCTGGGCGACGACGCCCACGCAGTGGTAGTAGAGAACTGACTGCGGCTCGATCAAGGCGTCGTGCGCGACCGCGACGGCGCGATCCGCTTCCCCGGTCCGCAAGCCGGCGGCCGCCTCGATGATCGCCAACACGCCGCTCACGCTGTGGTTCGTGATGCAGGCATTCGCGCCCTTCAGGTTGTACTTGATGCCGATGTGGCAGAGCACATTGTTCGGCAGCGAGCGCAACAACCACATCGGGTTCACGACGTCCGCAAGCTGGTGGCCAAATTCCGTGAGCTTGCCTTCGGCGCTCGTCATGAGCGGAAAGAAGTCGTACTGGCTATCGTGGGTGCCGCCGCCCGAGCCGACATAGACGCCGGTGCGGTCGCTATACGTCGCCCCCGCGTCCGCCTCCAGTCCGTCGCGCCATGTCGCGATGCCGGCGCTGTCGATTGCGCGGCTCGCGGCATAGAGGCCGAATACGTCGGAGCGCCGGATGAACTTGAAGATTTTGCGGTCACCAAGCAGCTTGCCCGGTTGCAGGTCGCGAACCTCGCCCGCATTGCGCCGCGGCCAGTTCGTCACGTCCCACTGCTGGATCGGCCCGATGCCTGAACGCCCGGCCAGCAGCGCCTGCCAGATCTCCGTCGGACTGGTGCCCGCGGCGCTGATGGCGCCGCTTCCCGTGATGACGACTTTCGTCGCGCCCGCCATCAGCCGAGTTCCTCGGGATTGCGCAGTACCAGGCAGCTGTTGGAGCCGCCGAACCCGAGCGAGTTCGACATCGCGATCCGCACGCGTCGCGCACGCGGGCGGTCACGCACGATGTCGAGATGCTCGCACTCTGCGTCGAGCTCGCGCAGGTTCGCGTTCACGGGCAGGGTGCCGTGGTGAATCGCCAGCGCGCAGACCACGGCCTCGACCGCGCCGGCCGCCGCAATGAGATGCCCCATGACGCTCTTGGTCGAACTCACCGCGACGTTGCCGACCTGCGCGCCAAATACGACTTTTGCGGCGGCGCTCTCGCTGCGATCGTTCATCGGCGTCGACGTGCCGTGCGCGTTCAGATAGTCCACGTCGGCGGGTGCGGCGCCCGCATCGGCGAGGGCCTGGCGCATGGCCTGGATCGGCCCGTCGCCGGAAGGATGCGAGTCGGTGATGCGATAGCTCGACAGCGAGTTGCCGTCGCCGGCGAGTTCGGCATAGATGCGCGCGCCGCGCCGGCGTGCCGCGTCCCATTCCTCGAGCACCAGGAATCCCGCGCCTTCCCCCAATACGAATCCGTTACGCGTGGCGTCGAACGGCCGACTTGCCTGCTCGGGCGCGTCGTTGTCCGGCGAAACCGCGCCGAGCAGACAGAACCCAGCCAGCCCGATCGGGGAGACCATCGAGTCGAACCCGCCGGTGAGTACGCGGTCGACCGTGCCGCGGCGAATCAGCTTCAGCGCGGTGCCGATCGCCTGCCCGCCAGACGCGCAGGCGGTGTGGACCGTCGTCGCGTAGCCGCGGATTCCGAAGCGCCGCGCGAGAAGCGCGACCCCGCCGGTGGTTTGGCTGCGGCAAAACACCATCGGATCGTGTGCGGTCTCGTCGGACAGCAGGCGGCCGACATCGAGTTCACCATCGGGTGCTGAATGCGCGTGAATTGCCGCGAGGCTTGCATAGTCGACACCCATCATGCCCGCGCCCACCGTGATGCCCCAGCGCGCCGCGTTCTCCGGCGCAGGACGGATGCCGGCATCGCGCAAGGCCTCGTCCGCGGCAGCGATCGCGAAGGTGTTCGCGCGGCTCGCGAACTTGAGGATCTTGCGATCGTCGATCACCGCACGCGGGTCGAAGTTCTTCACCTCGGCGGCGATGCGCGTAGAAAAACCGCTGGCGTCGAACAGCGTGACCGGCGCAACGCCACTGCGGCCCGCAAGGAGCGCATCCCAGGTCGTCGCAACGTCGTTTCCAGTCGGCGTGACGAGCCCCAGGCCGGTGATCGCCACCCGGCGCCGCGCGCTGTTCATGTCCGTCTCCGCGCGGCAATCTCGACCCGCGCCGTCGCCACCGCCTTGCCGTTCGCGCGCGCGGAGAGCTTCGCTGCATAAAGCGTCCCGTCTGCTGCAGCTTTTTCCGCGCTGATCTCGAGCAGCTGCCCGGGTGCAATGAAGGCGCGGATTTTTACGTCGAGGACGCGCGTCGCGGCGAGCTCCGAGTCGTCCGCAACGGTCATCGCTTCGTGGGCGAGCCCGACCGCGAGCCGGATCTGGCTGTCGAGCAGCAAGGTTGCGGGAAACACCGGCCGCCGCGGGAAGTGATCGCCGAAGAATGGCGCCGAATCCGGCACCCGGAGTCGCGCTGTCACCCGCTCGGCAGGCGCCGAATCGATCACAACCAGTGGCATCGTCGGCACACCCTGAAACCGGTCGCGCGGCGCGCCGTCCCTGCAGAGTGTCTGGTAGTCGCGGTAGAGGGCTTCGGGTGCATCGAAATCCTCTGCCGGCAGCATCGGTCCGAGGCATTGCTCGAGCACGATGACCGTCTCGCCACCGACCGACGCGCGGCCGGCGTAGGCCACGTCATCTTCAGTACAACTTTCGAGATCGGCTTCGAGGTCCAGGGTGTCGCCCGGACCGACCGCACGCAGGAAGCGTGTTTCGCGCGCCAGCCCCGCGACGGGCCGCCGCCGAAAATCGAGTTTTGCCATGCTCGCCCAGGCCGCAAGCTGGCCGACGGCCTCTGCGACGAGTGACGCAGGAAACTCGCGTACACGCGGCGGGATGCGATAGGTTCCGCGCGCGGACGCACCCGGCGAGATGTCGGTAATGCGATCGACGAAAGAAAACGCGCTGAAGCGCTCGATCATCGGGCGTCCGGCGCCTCGGGTTCGCGCCGAGTCAGCCGGCGGCTTTTTGGGAACGAACCACCAGCTTGCAGAACGTCTCGGCGGTGAATAGGCGCGGGACCTCGACGACTTTGAGCGGCGACTTGATGCGGTCGGCCGGCACCTCGGAAAGAAAGCTGCGCAGGCGCGCCATGCCGGCGTCGGTGACGATGCCTTTCTGCTCGAATTCGGCCTCGGGCAAATCGCCACGTGCGTCCTCGACGATCTTGCCGCGGGGAATTTTCACCTTGAAGGCGCGCTCCAGGCGGAAGACGAGGTCGAGAAAGTCGATCGATTCGGCATCGAGACCTTCAATCAGTGATACATCGAGTTTGACGTCCTCGGGGTCGCACCCCAACGCATCGGCAACCGTTGCCGCGACGGTGGGATAGACCGCGTCGATTTCGTCCTTGGTGATTTCTGCTGGTGCCATTTTCATTACTCCATCTTGAATCCGCCATCCACATGCAGCACCTGGCCGGTGATGTAATCGGCAAAGCCAGACGCGAAAAACCATACCGCATGGGCGATCTCCTCCGGCTTGCCGAAACGCCGGAGCAGGATGCGCGACTTGACTTCGTCGCCCGCCAGATCGCGGATCGTTTGCGACATCTCGGTTTCGATGACGCCCGGCGCCACCGCGTTCACCGTAATGCGGCGCGAGGCGAGCTCCACCGCGAGCGCCCGCGTGAGTGCGTTAATCGCGCCCTTGCTCGCCGCGTAGTTGGTCTGGCCACGGCCGCCTTTTTCGCCGGCAACGGAGCTCACGTTGATGATCTTGCCGGCGCGCCGGGAAATCATGTGCGGCACCACCGCGCGTGTCACGTTGAAGACGCCACCGACATTGGTGTCGAGCACCGCGTGAACATCCTCGGGCTCGAGCAAGGCGAGGAGATTATCACGGATGACCCCGGCATTGTTTACCAGAACGTCGATCCGTTCGCATCGCTCGACAACGCGCTCGACCGCGGCTGCGCATGCTGCTGCGTCGGTGACGTCGACCTGTTCTGCCGTCATCCGCAGGCCGGCCGTTCCTGCGGCAGCGAGAACCGCCTCCGCGGCGGCCGCGTTGCTCTTGTAGAAAAAGGTAACCTCTGCGCCGTCCTGCGCGAAGCGCTCGACGATCGCACGGCCGATGCCGCGGCTACCGCCGGTTACGATCACCGTCTTGCCGCTGAGCCCGGATTCCATTCGTTCCCTATCCAGAAATCGCAAACCCGCCGTCGACGACGAGTGTATGTCCGTTGATCATGCCGGCTTCCGGCAGGCACAGGAGATAGACGGCGCCAGCGACATCCTCCGGCGAAAGCGTCGATTCGGCCGGCGTACGCTGCGCCGACGATTCGAGCAACTGTTCGCGATTGGGAAAGTGGCTCAGTGCATCGGTGTCGACCACGCCGGCGCTGACCGTATTGACGCGGATTCCGCGCGGACCCAGCTCCTGCGCCAGCGTGCGGACCAGAGACTCGAGCGCCGCTTTCGACGCGCCGATGAAGCCGTAGGCCGGCATCGCGCGCGCCGCGCCGATGCTGGACATCGCAATGATGCGGCCGCCCGCCGGCATCAGCGGAACGGCGTGCTGTGCGAGCAACGCGAGCGCCAGTGCGTTGGTCTCCATGCACCAGCGCCAGTGCTTGAGAGACATTTCCATCACCGGCCGCAGCACGCCGCTCGCCGCATTGCTGACGACGATGTCGACATGATCGAAGTGCTTGCCCAGTTCTTCGAACAGCTCGTCGACGCTGTCCGGTAGGGCCACGCTCGCCTTGATCGCGACTGCGCGCCGCCCCATCCGGCGCAGTTCCTCGCACAGCGCCTCTGCCTCGTCGTAGCTGTTGTAATAGTTGACCGCGACGTCGCAGCCAGCGGCGCCCAGCTTGTGCGCGATCGCCCGCCCGATGCCGCGCGCTGCGCCCGTGACGAGCGCAACCTTTCCGTCCAGGGTGCCGGTCATTGCGTGAGGCTACCCACCGCTACTTCGTGAGCAGCCGCATTGCGCGCTCGAGGCCCGAAAGCGTCGTCGGATACATGCGGCCGTTCATCAGCTCCTTGATGACCTGGATCGACTGCCGGTAGCCCCAGAGCTCCTCCGGCTCGGGGTTGAGCCAGATGCACTTCGAGTACACGTCGGTGAAGCGCTTGATCCAGACCGCACCAGGCTCCTCGTTGAAGTACTCGATCGAGCCGCCGGGCTGCAGGATTTCGTAGGGACTCATCGTGCCGTCGCCGACGAAGATGACCTTGTAGTCATGGCCGTACTTGTGCAGCAGGTCCCAGGTCCGCGTGCGCTCCGAGTGCCGGCGCCGATTGTCCTTCCACACGAAGTCGTACAGGCAGTTGTGGAAGTAGAAGAATTCGAGGTGCTTGAATTCGGTCTTTGCCGCCGAGAACATCTCCTCGGCGAGCTTGATGTGATCGTCCATCGTGCCGCCGATGTCCATCAACATCAAGACCTTGACGGTGTTGCGGCGCTCGGGCCGCATGTGAATGTCGAGGTAGGCCTTGCGCGCGGTCGACGAGATCGTGTTCTCGAGATCGAACTCGTCCAGCGCGCCCTCGCGCGCGAAGCGCCGCAGGCGGCGCAGTGCAATCTTGATGTTGCGGGTGCCGAGCTCGACCGAATCGTCCAGGTTGCGGTACT
>JAQBBQ010000187.1:0-7365 GCA_032125995.1 Betaproteobacteria bacterium
GGCCATGGCTACCTCGCCTTCGTCGTCGGCTGGACCGGCGGCTATGTGCTGGTTGCCACGTTGATGGCGCCGTACCTGCGCAAGTTCGGCTGCTACACCGTGCCGGACTTCATCGGCACGCGCTACGGCGGCAACCTGGCGCGATTCTGCGCGGTGGTGGTGCTGGTGGTCGCTTCGTTCACCTACGTGACGGCGCAGATCAACGCGACCGGAACCATCGCATCACGTGCGCTCGGCATACCGTTCGGCGTGGGCGTGTGGTTCGGCCTGGCGGGAATCCTGATTTGCTCGATGCTGGGCGGCATGCGCGCGGTGACCTGGACCCAGGTGGCGCAGTACATCGTGCTGATCGTCGCCTACCTGGTACCGGTGATCTGGATGTCGAACAAGCAGGGCTTCGGCGTGATCCCGCAACTCGTCTACGGCGATGCGGTGGCACGGCTCACCGAACTCGAGGTCCTGCATCAGGTGGGTGTGCTCAAGCCGAGCGCTGAGACCCTGGCGCTGGTGCCCGGAGGTACGCGAGCGCTGACCGTCGCGCACTCGGTCGCGGCCGAGGGCTTTATCCCGGCGGTCAAGTTCGTCACGCTGACGGCATGCATGATGCTCGGCACGGCCTCCTTGCCGCACATCCTGATGCGCTACTTCACCACCCCCTCGGTGCGTGCGGCGCGGGTGTCGGTGGCCTGGTCGCTGCTGTTCATCTTCCTGCTCTACTTCACGGCGCCGGCCTTGGCGACCTTCACCAAGCTGCAGGTGCTCGATCCGAATCTAGCGACGAGCATCATCGGCAAGCCGATTGCCGACGTGATGGCGCTGGAGTGGATCCAGAAGTGGCAGGGGGTGAATTTCCTTGCGATCATCGACGCCAACACGGATGGCATCCTGCAGATCAACGAGTTCTTCATGCGCGGCGACATTGTCGTGCTGGCGACCCCGGAGATCGCAGGGCTGCCGTACGTGATCTCGGGTCTGGTCGCAGCCGGCGGCATGGCGGCGGCGATGTCGACTGCCGACGGTCTGCTGCTGGCGATCGCCAACGCGCTGTCGCACGATCTCTACTACAAGATGATCGACCCGAAGGCTGACGTGAGGCACCGGCTGATCGTCGCCCGCGTGCTGCTCGTCATCATCGGCGCCGCCGGTGCGATCGTCGCGAGCTTCCGCCTGACCAACATTCTCGGGGCGGTGGCCTGGGCGTTCGACTTTGCCATGTCGGGGCTGTTCGTCCCGCTGGTGCTCGGCATCTGGTGGAAGCGTGCGAACCGTGCGGGCGCGATCGCCGGCATGGTCCTCGGGTTCGGCGCCGGCACCTGGTACCTGTACCTGGTCAAGTGGGGCGGCATGACGCCGTGGATTGGCATCGACGACCTGCGCTTTGGCATTATCGGCGCGGGCGTGAGCCTGATCGCCATGGTCGTGGTAACCCTGATGACCAAGGAACCGGATGCCGAGACCCAAGCGATGGTCGACGCAATCCGCATTCCGAAGGGCGACACCTATCTCAGCTCGACGCACTAAGCCGAGTTCGGCTCCCAAAAACCGGGGCGTTTCGCGCCCCGGTTTTTTTTTCGCCCGCAGGACCTCGCCTACAATTGGCGTTGAGCGCGCGAGTGGAACATGGTTGAGGGCTTTCCGGTCTGGGTCATCGTGGTCGACTACGTCCTCGGCGTGGTCATGTGGACGCTGATCGGCCGCTTTGGGATAAGCATCTTCCTGCCGGAGACCAGCAACTTCTTCTTCATGCGCTTTTTCGTGCGTTCGACCAACCCGCTGATCAAACGCTTCGCGCCGATCACGCCCGCGTTCCTCCTGCCGATGCTCATCCCGCTCTATGTGGCGTGGTTCTTCTTCATGTTCCGTTTCTATGTCATGCCCTGGCTGCTCGGCTACACGGTCATGGGCATGCTGTCGTTTCCGCTCGAAAGCGAGCTCGCCCTGGGCGTCGCCTATCTCGTGGGCTTGGTGTTGAACTAGCGCACGGCGGGCTTCGGGCATGCCAGGCAGGCTACCGCCACCGAGTCACACCGCGCTTGGCGCGCTGTCCGTGGTGGCACTCGACCTGGAAACGACGGGGCTCGACGTGCGCCGCGACCGGGTGGTTCAGATCGGTGCGATTGCAATGCTCGGACCGCGCATCCTGGAGGCGCCGCGGATCGATCAACTCATCGACCCCGGGGTGCCGATGCCGGCGGTGGCCGAGCGGATTCACGGCCTGGGCGATGCGGATGTCGCGGGTGCGCCGAGCTTCGTCGGTTTTTACGCCACGCTGCACGAGATGCTCTCCGGCCGCATCGTGGTCGGACACAATGTGGCCTTCGACCTGGCGGTGCTCCGCCACGAGGCGGCGCGCGCCAATATTCCCTGGCACGACCCCCCCGCACTCGACATTGCGCTGCTGATCGCTGCTCTCGAGCCGACGCCGCCGGACCTTGGGCTGGAGACCATCGCCTCGACGCTGGGCGTGCAAATCGAGCACCGACACAGCGCCCTGGGTGACAGCATGGCCGCCGCCGAGGTCTTCGCGCGCCTCATCCCGCGTCTGCGCGAAGCCGATGTGCGCACCCTCGGCGAAGCGCAGCTGCTCGCCGAGCGGCGCAACGACCTCGTGCTGCGTCAGGCCCAAGCCGGATGGCACGCAGTGCCCGGAGAAGCACCGCCGACGCTGCCGACGCTGCCCATCGCACGCATCGACAGCTACTTGTACGAGCGGCGTCTGGGCGACTTGATGGGCCGGCCACCCGTGATCGTTCCCGGCGACACGACGCTGCGCGCCGCGATCCGGGAAATGCACGAGCAGCGGATCGGCGCGGTGCTTGTGGGCGTCGAAAACGCGCCGCCCGAGGGAATTTTCACCGAGCGTGACGTCCTGCGCGAGAGCGCGCGCGGCGCAGTGGATTTCGACCACACGCCGGTGCGCAAGGTGATGACCACGCCGGTCGAATCGATGCCGGCCGACGAGATGGTGTATCGCGCGCTCGGCCGCATGGATCGGCTCGGGTTCCGCCACCTGTGCGTCGTCGACGAACGCGGCGTCGCCCTCGGCGTGCTTTCGCAGCGTGACGTCCTGCACCATCGCGCGAGTGCGGCGATGGTGCTTGGCGACGGCCTTCAGGAGGCGCACGACGTCATCGGGCTCACGGCGAACCACAGCCGGGTCCCGGAGGTCGCGCGGCGGCTGGTTGCCGAAGGCTTGGGTGGCGCCGAGGTCGCGGCGACGATCTCGCACGAGGTGTGCGCGCTGACTGCGCGGGCGGCGGAGCTGACGCTTGCGAGCATGGCGGCAGCCGGTCGCGGTCAACCTCCCGCGGACTGGTGCGTGCTCGTGCTCGGGTCGGCCGGGCGGGGCGAAAGCCTGCTCGTCGCCGATCAGGACAACGCCATCGTTCACGCGGGTGGCGCCGCGGACGATGCATGGTTCGCCGAGTTCGGGGTCGGGATCGCCGCGCTGCTTGACGAGGCAGGCGTCCCGCGCTGCACCGGCGGGGTCATGGGGGCGAACGCCGATTGGCGCGGCACGCTCGCCGACTGGCGCCTGCGCGTGGACGGCTGGCTGCGGCGCGCGACGCCGGACGACCTGATGAATATCGACATCTTCTTCGATCTCATGCCCGTCGCGGGCGACGCGCAGCTCGGCCACCAGCTCCACGCGGACGCCGTCGCCGCGGCGTCTCGCACGCCGCCGTTTATTGCGCTGCTCGCCGAATGGGTCGGCGGACTGCGGCCACCGCTCGGCATGTTCGGTGCGCTGCGCACGAAGGAGGGCCGCGTGGATCTGAAGCGCGGCGGGCTCATGCCCATCGTCAGCATCGCGCGCACGCTCGCACTGCGCGTCGGCTCGACCGCGCGGGCGACGCCGGATCGCCTGCGCGATGCCGCTGCGGCCGGACGTCTGGCCGAGTCTGATGCGACGACGCTGGCCAGCATTCACGCCGACCTGATGACCCGCGTACTGCGCCAGCAGCTCATCGATCTCGAGGAGGGCGTGCGGCCATCGAGCCGGGTCGCGGTGAACGGGCAGTCGCGCAATGCGGTGCGCAGCCTCGCACGACAGTTGCGTACGCTGGACGAAATCATGAACGGTCTGCGCAGCGCGGTCGCGGGGTAGGCAGGTCAGCCACGAGCGGTCGCGGCGCGAGCGACCGTCGAGGCGAGCCGCTACAATACGGCGCTGTCGGAGAGATGGCCGAGCGGCTGAAGGCGCACGCTTGGAAAGCGTGTATGCGTTAATAGCGTATCGTGGGTTCGAATCCCACTCTCTCCGCCAACGCGCAGAGGTTTTCGACGGCGAGCCTCCCCGCACTGCAGCCTGGTGAATCTGGTCAGATCCGGAAGGAAGCAGCCACAGCTGGTTACTGCAGGTGCCGGGGATCAGGCTCGCCACCCATTCGATCGGGGCGATCGAGGGAGGCTGCCGCCTCCCTCGATCCCGCTGATAAAATCATCCGCATGTCCTACCAGGTGCTCGCCCGCAAGTGGCGGCCGCGCGATTTCGCGAGCCTCGTCGGGCAGGAGCACGTGGTGCGCGCCCTGCGCCATGGGCTTGAGCAGCAGCGGCTGCATCATGCCTATCTGTTTACCGGCACGCGTGGGGTTGGCAAGACCACGTTGGCGCGCATTCTTGCCAAATGCCTCAACTGCGAAGGCGGGATCACCGCGGAGCCCTGCGGACGCTGTGGCGCCTGCACTGAAATCGACGCCGGCCGGTTCGTCGATCTGCTCGAGGTAGACGCGGCTACCAATACGAAGGTCGACGAGATGCGCCAACTGCTCGAGTCCGCGCAGTACGCCCCGACGCGAGCGCGCTACAAGGTCTACGTGATCGACGAAGTGCACATGCTGTCGACCTCGGCGTTCAATGCGATGCTGAAAACGCTCGAGGAACCGCCAGAGCACCTCAAATTTATTCTCGCGACGACGGATCCACAGAAAATTCCGGTGACCGTCCTCAGTCGCTGCTTGCAGTTCAATTTAAAGCAGATGCCGCCCGCATCGATCTCGGCGCACCTTGCAAAGTTGCTTGCAGCCGAAGGCATTGATTTCGAGCCGGCGGCACTCACACCGATCGCACGCGCGGCCGCCGGCAGCATGCGCGACGGGCTCTCACTGCTAGACCAGGCGATCGCGCACGGCGCAGGGCGGGTTTCTGTCGACAGCGTGCAAGAGATGCTCGGTGCGATCGACCGCGGCGTTTTGATTGCGCTGCTGGAAGCGGTGGCGGACGGCAATGGCCGCGAAGTCATGCGCATTGCCGACGAGATGCAGCTGCGCAGCCTTGCCTTCGATACGGCGCTGGCCGATCTCGCGTCATTGCTGCTGCAGGTGGCGCTGGCACAGACCGTTCCGGAGGCGCTTGAGGACGACTTGCCCGAGCGACCGCGCATCGAGGCGCTCGCGGCGAAGCTCGATCCGGAAATCGTGCAGCTCGACTACGAGATTGCGCTGCAGGGACGCTCGGACCTGCCGCTCGCGCCGGACGAGTATGCCGGGTTCGTCATGGCGCTGCTGCGCATGGTGGCGTTTCGGATTGAAGCATCGGGCGAGCGTCCGATGCGCGCCCCAGCCACGACGCCAGACCCTGCACGCGCGGCGAAGCCGGCCGGAGGCGCGAGTACAGCCCCAGCCCCTGCCGCGGCGCGAACTGAGCAAACGATGGATGCGAAGGGAGCGAAGGACGAATGGGCAGCGCTGGTGGGGCAGCTTGCGGTGGCGGGGGCGACGCGTGAGCTCGCGCGTCACGCTGAACTCAAGCGGAGCGACGGGCGGACCTACGAACTTGCGGTTCCAAAGTCGAAGGCCTCCCTCGCTGATCGTGCCTACCAAGACAAGTTGAAGGCGGCGCTCGAAGCGCAGCTGGGACGCAGCATCGTATTGAAGGTCAGCGTCGGCGAGACGAACGGCGCATCGGTCGCCGAGCGCGAGACGCAGGCACGCAGCGCGCAGCAGGTGGACGCAACGCGCGCGGTCGAACAAGACCAGTTCGTCAAAGAACTGGTCGACATGTTCGATGGCAAGGTCGTGGAGTCGACGATTCGCGCGTCGTCACGCGGACACAAATAGGCCCTCGGGTCCCAATCGCATCGGCGGGAGCGTTCGGCATGAAAGGCAATATCGGGCAGTTGATGAAGCAGGCGCAGGCGATGCAGGAAGGCATGCGCCGCGCCCAAGAGGAACTGGCGACGATCGAAGTCGAAGGGCAGGCCGGCGCCGGGCTGGTAAAGGTGACATTGACCTGCAAGTACGACGTAAAACGCGTATCGATCGATCCGTCGCTGGTGGGTGACGACCGGGAGATGCTGGAGGACCTGGTTGCAGCGGCGTTCAATGATGGGGCGCGGCGCGTCGAAGCGACGGTCGCCGAGCGAATGGGTGGGCTCACCGCGGGCCTTGGAGGCCTTGGTCTACCGCCGGGGCTCAAGCTGTTTTGAGGCCTCGCGCGGCGCGCGCGACGTAGATCCCACGGCGCGCAGGCGACAATCCGGACGGCGTTTATCCATGGCAAGCGAGACGGTACAGACAGCGAAGGGGCTTGAGCGTCTGATCGAGTCGCTGCGTGTGCTACCGGGCGTCGGCCCGCGCTCGGCGCAGCGCATGGCCTACTATCTTTTGCAGCATGGGCGTGACGGCGCGGCGGATCTTGCCCAGGCCCTACAGGGCGCGCTCGAGCGCGTCCATCACTGCGCACGTTGCAACAATTTCACCGAAGACGAAGTGTGCGTGTTGTGCCGCTCGCCGCGGCGTGACGCATCACTGCTGTGCGTGGTCGAGATGCCCGCCGACCTGGCCATGGTCGAGCAGACACTCAGCTACGCGGGCCTGTATTTCGTCTTGATGGGTCGGCTATCACCGCTAGACGGCATCGGGCCGCACGAAATCGGGCTCGAGCGACTCATTCAACGCGCGGTCGACGGTCAGGTACAGGAAGTGATCCTGGCAACGAATTTCACCAACGAAGGCGAGGCCACGGCGCACTACATCGCCGAGATGCTGCGTGCCCGGGGCATCCGGGCGAGCCGCATTGCGCGCGGCGTTCCCCTCGGCGGCGAGCTGGAGTACGTCGACATTGGGACGATTTCCCAGGCCTTGCTCGACCGCCGCGGACTTTGAGCCGCCTGCGCTGCGGTGCACGCAGGCGGGGGTCCTGTGTCAAGCGAGCCCTGTTTAGCCGAGGCCAGGAACCGCTGTAGCCCGGCGGCGTCGGCAGATGCGGGGCGGGCACGTGGCAGAGCGCGAATCGGGGCCCTTGGACGACGTTTTGTCGGTCACGATCGTGGACATCACATTTCGTGCCAGCTTACAATCTCGCTCTTCAGACGCGGGGTGGAGCAGTCTGGCAGCTCGTCGGGCTCATAACCCGAAGGTCAG
>JAQBBQ010000188.1:0-11252 GCA_032125995.1 Betaproteobacteria bacterium
TCCCGAGCAACGAGGCCGAGGCGGCGCACCTGCACGTCGACGAAATCGCTGCGCGCATCGCCGCCCAAGTGGACCTCGATCGGCTGCTCGCCGTCGCGCGCGCGGCAGCGTCCTTTTCCGCCGCCGATGCCCCGATTGGCAGCGACCCGGCGCAGGCCGCCGAGCCCCCAGTGCGCGTCGGGATCGCCCGCGATGCGGCGTTCGGGTTTTACTATCCGGGCGACCTCGAGGCCTTGCGCACCGCCGGTGCGGAACTCGTGGCGTTCGACGCCCTGTGCGACCAACACCTGCCGCAGATCGACGCCCTGTTCATCGGCGGCGGATTCCCCGAGACGCACATGGACGCGCTGGCTGCGAATGCGTCGCTGCGCGCCGAGTTGCGCAACGCGATCGAAGCCGGGCTGCCGGCCTACGCCGAGTGCGGCGGTCTGATGGTTCTGGCGCGCAGCATCGAATGGAACGGGCGCCGCGCCGAGATGGCGGGCGCGTTGCCGGTCGATATCGTCATGCACGCGCGCCCGGTGGGTCGCGGTTATGTGCATCTGCGCGAGACCGGCGACGGATTGTGGCCGGCGCGGGACGGCGACGCGCCGCTCATCCGTGCGCACGAATTTCACTACTCGAGCGTCGAGAACCTCGCACCCGCCACGCGCTTCGCCTACGCCGTCGAGCGCGGCCACGGCATCGACGGCCGACACGACGGCATCGTGCACCACAACCTGCTTGCCTCCTATGCGCATCTGCGCGACGTCGCCGACAACCGCTGGGCGCGCCGCTTCGTCGATTTCGCCCGCCGCTGCAAAGTGAAGCGCGCCTCGGCCGCGCAGAGCGTCGTCTGATCGCTGTAAAAAGAATGCCGCTCGAGATTGGAGAAAAGTCGGTGGCGCTGGACGAAGAGGGCTACCTGATCGATTCCGCAGACTGGAACGAGGAGATTACCGAGGCGCTGGCGCGCGCGGAACGCATTGTTCTTTCCGATGCGCATTGGGCGGTCATCCGGTTCATGCGCGCGTACTACGAGCAGCACAAGATCACCCCGGATGCCCGCCATGTCATCAAGGCGCTGGCCGCGTATCGCGGCGCGGCGAGCGAGGGGCGAAACGAATTGTTCACCCTCTTTCCCTACGGCTACGTCAAGCAGGCCTGCAAGATCGCCGGCATGCGCAGACCCCGCGCGTGGAGCACCGGCTGAGTGCATTCTGCCAAAGGAGATTTCATGATCACCATCACGCCGCAGGCGGCAGAGCAGATCAACGCATCGGCCCAGCAAGCCGGAATCGATGCAGTCTGCCTTCGCCTCGCTGCACGCCTGGGCGACCGCGGTGCAATCGAGTACGGCATGGGCTTCGATACCCAGGCCGAGGACGATACCCAAGTGGTGAGCGCCGACATCACGCTGCTGGTGTCGGCCGGCTGTGTGGAGCTGCTGAGCGGCGCGACCCTGGACTACGTCGAGATCAATCCCGGCGAGCCGCGTTTCATCTTCATCAACCCGAACGATCCCTCGCACAAGCCGCCCGGGCCGGCGCCACGCGCAGGATGACGTACTGAAGGGTTATCCTTTGGGTTCATCGGGCCACCGGGCGCAGGCATGAATCCGAAATCCCATCTCGAGTTCGTCGGCGTCGACCTGCACAGCGGTTGGGAAGTGCCACCCGGCTATCCTCCCGGCTTCTACCAGAAGGTGCGCGCCAGCGACCTCGACGAGGTCAACAAGCGCGGCAGCCGCACGCGCATCCTGAAGATCGAGCCGGGTGCGTTTTCCACCGAGCCGTTCCTGCACGATCACTGGGAGGAGGTTTACCTGTTCCAGGGCGACCTCATCGTTGGCAACGACAGGAATGGCAAGGGCGGCCAGTCCTCGCTGGCCTACACCTACGCTTGCCGGCCACCCGGGGTGCCCCTGGCCCGTTCAGTTCCAAAGGCGGCTGCCTGATGTACGCAACGCACTATTACGAGACGTCGGGAAAGAAATAGTGCCGCCGCCCGGCCAGCGAACGACGGTCGCGTGACCCGCATGACAACGCCCACCATCCCGCAATCGGTACGCCTTGCGCGCAAGACGCAGTCACTCGACATCCTGTACGAGGTCGCGACCGGCCTCAGCCAACCCGGGAGCCTGGACCAACTGCTCGACGGTTTTCTCGACACCTTCATCGAGCTCGTCGACGCGCGCGCGGCAAGCGTACGGCTTACCACCGAGGACGGCCACACGCGACTCATTGCGAGCCGCGGCCTTGCCCCTGAGGTCGCCGAGCACGACCGGCTGATGGCGGTGGGGCGCTGCCCCTGCGGCTGGGCCGCAAGCGAAGGCGGCTTGCGCATCCAGCGCGGCACCGCAGCCTGCGCCGCGCTCATCGGGCGGCCGATGCTCGAGCGTGACTGCACCGAGCTCGTCGTCATCCCGGTGCAGTACCAGGACCGCATCCTCGGCGTCTATAACCTGTTCCTCGACCGGCCGCTCGCCGCCATGGGCGAGGACATGCACGATCTGCTGATCAGCGTCGGTCGCCACCTCGGCCTCGCGATCGAGAAGGCGCGTCTGGAGGGCGAGGCACGCCGGCTGGCGATCATGGAAGAGCGCAATCTCATCGGCAACGAGCTGCACGACTCGCTGGCGCAGTCGCTGATCGGCATGCGGCTGCAATTGAAAATTCTGAGCGAGTCGCTGGCGCGCAAAGACTTCGGTGCCGCCCAGTACGAAGCGAACGGCCTGCGTCGGGCGTTGACCCAGGCAAATGCCGACCTTCGCAGCCTGCTGACCGACTTCCGGTTGAAGATCGATGATTCTGGACTGATGCAATCGCTCGCCACACTGGTCGAGCGCTTCGGCCAGGAGACCGGCATCGCGGTGTACTTCCAGAACGACTGCCAGGCGCTGGCACTCACGCCGACCCAGGAAATCCAGCTCTTCTACATCATCCAGGAGGCCCTCACCAACATCCGCAAGCACAGCGGCGCGCAGAATGTACGCGTCATGCTAAACAACGAGGATGATCTTTACACCGTGCTGATCGAAGATGATGGTCTGGGCATGGCGGGTCCGGCGGCGCCGTTGGCCGGCGAGCATGCCGGGCTGGCCATCATGCAGGAGCGCACCGCGAAATTGCCGGGACAGATCGTCATCGAAAGCGAGCCCGGCGAAGGGACGCGCATCGTGCTGATCTTCAATGCGCCGCCGGCCGCAGCACCCGCCGTTGCGGTGCGAGGCTGACATGCGGGTGCTGCTGATCGACGACCACGCGCTGGTACGCAAGGGCGTCGAGGAGCTGCTGCGCAGCCGCGGCGTCCAGGTGGTGGCGTCGGTCAGCTCGGGCGAGGAAGGCCTGCGCCGCGCGCGCGAGCTTGCCTCGGACATCATCTTGCTCGACGTCAAGATGCCGGGCATGACCGGCATCGAGACCTTGAAACAGTTGCGCGCGAGCGGCGTCGCAACGCCGGTGGTGATGCTGACGATGAGCCACGAGGATGCCGACCTGGGCGCGGCGCTACGCGGCGGCGCGCAAGGTTATCTGTTGAAGGACATCGAGCCCGATGATCTGGTGCCGGCGCTCGAAGCCGTGCTGACCGGCGACAAGGTCGTCGCCCGCGAGTTGGTCGGCACGCTGGCACGCCTCGTGGGGAGCGACGCGAGGCAGGAGGGGGACGTGCGCCGCCCGCCCGCACCCTTCGCCGAACTAACGCCGCGCGAGTTGGAGATCCTGGAGCACCTCGCCGATGGCTACAGCAACAAGATGATCGCGCGGGCGCGCGAGATCACCGAAGGAACCGTCAAGCTGCACGTCAAGGCGATCCTGCGCAAGCTCGGTATGCGCTCGCGCGTCGAGGCTGCAGTGGCCGCGGTCGAGCACGGCCTGGGAAGGCACAGAAAGAAGGCTGCGCCGCCGCCCGGCGCGTAAATCGTCGCGCCGCGACGCACCGCACAAGCGCGCCCTTGGCTCAGGGCGCCAGCGTGATGACGAACAACTGCGCGCGCGGCAATCCGCGGTCGAGCAGCAGGACCTCTGCCGCGTTCGCCAGCGATTCCGGTCCCGCAACGTAGACATCGCAATCCTCCAGCGCAGGGTGATTCTTCAGCACCGACGCCAGGACGCCTTCGGCCGCCACCGGCGACCAGGCGCCCTCCAATGTCAACGGGACGTATCGAAAGTCGTCCAGGGCGTCGCCCCAGGAGCGACAGAGATTGTCGAGGTAATGGCCGCCCCGGGCGGACGCGATCCAGTACAGGCTGAGCGACTCCGCCGCCTCGAGCGCCATCGCGTGCTCGATCAGGCTCTTGATGGGGGCGAAGCCGGCGTCGCCGGCGATGAAGACGAGCGGGCGATTCGATTCCTCGTCTAGCACGAAGGTCCCGCGCGGCCCCTCGATGCGCACTGTGTCCGTGCCGCCCAGGCCTTCGAACACGCGCTCGGCGAAGGCGTCGCCCGCGCGACGGCGAACGTGAAATTGCAGATTGCGGTCGTCACAGGGACAACTCGCCACCGGGCAGGACATGCTGAGGCCGCCGCCCAGCTCGAGCGAAACCGACTGGCCGGCAAGAAAGCGCAGCCGGTTGCTGCGTGGCGTCTGCAGGTGCAGCAGTCGCATATCCTCGGCGATCGCGCTGACGGACTTGACCCGGGCCTCGATGCTCTGCAGCGGCATGTCGGCGGCACCATGCGCCTCGCGCGCCTCGATCACGAGATCGACCGCGGCCGTGTTGCAGCACATGAGGATGACGCCGGCATTCTTCTCTGCCGCACCCAGCACGTAGTCCGAGTGGCGCGTCTTCTGCACCTGGCCCGACAGGATTCTCGCCTTGCACTTACCGCAACTGCCGGCGCTGCAGCCGTAGTCGAGCGCGAGCCCGGCGCGCAATGCCGCCTCCAGCAGGCTGTCGTTGCCGTCGACGAAAAACGCGTGGCCGCTCGGCTTGATCTGGACGTGTGCTGACATGATCCTCAAACCATCCTCTTGCGGCTGCAACGGCTGCCGTTCTGCGCTTTGCGCGCCTGGTCGGCAGAGGTCGGTCCAGCCCGTCGAGTCGACCCGCCGCAGCGGCACGCCTGAGCCGGACGCGCCCAGCGCCCGCAGCTTACCCTGCAACGCATCCACGATCACCCGATAATGCGTGAGCCGCGCCGCAACCGAACGAGGACAGATGGCCGAAAGATTTATCGATGCAGGACAGGCAAGCGAGCTTCATCCGGGAAAGATGAAGCGGTTCGAACTCGGGGGGCGCCGCGTCCTGCTCGCCAACGTTGCCGGGCGCATCTACGCCGTGGACGATACCTGCACGCACGAGGATGCCTCGCTCTCCAGCGGCGTTCTCGAGGGTGAATTGGTCAAGTGCCCGCTGCACGGTAGCCGCTTCAACGTCTGCACGGGCGAAGCACTGGAAGAACCGGCAGAAGAAAATCTGCACAGCTATCCGGTGCGGCTCGAAGGCGGGCGCATCCTGATCGCCCTGCCCGAGGTGGGGTCGGCATGAGCACGCCGGTGCAGGTGATTCCCGCGGACCCCGCAGCCCTGATGCATTCGATCCTCAAGCGCATCGCCACCGGCCCGGAGTTGAGCAAGGATATCTCGCGCGAAGAGGCCTGCGCCGCGATGCGCTGCGTGCTCGAAGCGCGGGTGGATCCGGTACAGGCGGGCGTGTTTCTGATTGCGCTGCGCATGAAACGCGAGACCGACGACGAGAACCTCGGGCTGCTCGACGCGATCCGCCACGCGACGCACAGGGTCACGGCGCCGGTCGATGAAGTGATCGATATCGGCGATCCCTACGACGGCTGCAATCGCACGCTGCCTGCGTCGCCCTTCCTGCCTGCGCTGCTCGCCGCCTGCGGCGTGGCCGCGGTCTCGCACGGTGTCCAGCGCATGGGCCCCAAGTACGGCGTCACGCACCGGCAGGTACTGCGCGCCGCCGACCTGCCCGTGGACCTCTCGCCCGAAGAGGCCGCCGCGCGCCTGGGCGACCCCGCGGTCGGATGGTCCTACGTCGACCAGAAGGCATTCTGTCCGCAGCTCCACGCGCTCACCGCGCTGCGCACGCTGATCGTCAAGCGACCCGCGATCACCACGGCTGAAGTGCTCGCCGGGCCCGTGCGCGGGCGCGTCAAGACCCACCTCGTCACCGGCTACGTGCACAAACCCTACTCGCGCGTCTACGCGCTGCTCGCGCGTCACGCAGGTTTCGACTCCGCGCTGATCGTACGCGGTGTCGAAGGCGGTGTGATTCCGTCCTTGTGCCAGACCGGCAAAGTATTCCGCTACCGCGACCGGGGCGAGGAATGGTCGGAGGAATTCAAGCCGACGGATCTGGGCATCGATCAGCCGGTGCGCGCAGCGCAAATTCCCGGCGGGATTCCGCACGCGGCAAATGAAGCTGCACTTGCCGGCGCGGCGCTCGATCGGGAGGCGCTCGCCAAAGCGGCCGCCGAGGCGGGACTTGCAGCACTCGAGGGCCGGCCCGGCCCGACGCGCGACGCCCTGGTCTATGGCGCCGCACTCTGTCTGTGGCACCTCGGTCGCGCCGATTCAGTGAAAACCGCCGCCGACGTCGCCCGCACGACGATCGACAGCGGCAAGGCGCTCGCCCATCTGCGTAGCGCAGCGGCGTGACGCCCAATAAACCGCGTCGCCGCTGAACGCGCGGGCCGGGCTACTTGCGCTTCATGAAGAAGGTGTACTCCCTGTTCTCCTCACTGGAAGACAGGAGGTCATTGCCGGTCTGTTTCGCAAAGGCCTGAAAGTCCTTCACCGAACCGGGATCGGTGGCGAGGATCCGCAGGACCTGCCCCGACTGCATGTCGTTGAGCGATTTCTTGGCGCGCAGTATAGGCAGCGGGCAGTTCAGCCCGCGTGCATCGAGTTCCTTGTCGAACTGCATCAGTCATCTCCGTGGGTGGGACGGTCGTTTATAGAGCAGCCCGCGCCGCGATTCAACACGCCTGCGACGCACAAACGCGGGGGTTGAACCGCCGGCCAGGGCAGTATTTTCATTAGTGTTCTCTAATGTATCAAAGTCCTGCCGCTCGCGCGAGATCCGATGGACGGGCTTTGGTCACGCGCCGTCGCCCGCCGCTGCCTCTTATGCGGCCGCGCGCAACCAATCGAGCGCCGCGCCGCGCGCGGCGGTCGCGAAGTGCCGCACTTCGGCGCTGACGAAGTGGGCCGCGATGCGCGGCATGACAGTTAGGATCGCGCTGTCGGACAACGCCGCCACCTTCTTGATCCGGCGGTGGTGCTCGCGGACGAATTTCAGGTGCGACAGCAGGGCTGCGAAATCCTCCCAACCGGGAAAGGCCTCGGCGTCGATCAAGAGACCGGCCAGCGCCTCATTCCGCTCAAGGTAGTCATCCACGACGCGGGCGAGCGCGGCAAAGTCCTCCGCCGCCAGGCGTCCCGACGGCTTGACGGTGAGAATGCCGTCGTTCTCGTCCAAATGGTGCTCGAGCATCGTGCGCTCAACCATACACCAGATGCGCAGCGACAACACGCCGAACGGCGTGCGCGAATCAACGCGTCCGGCGCCATCGGCCGGCTCGGTTGATGTTCCCCCTCACGGCGGCTAAGCTAGCGCGGCTGTCGATGCGCGCTTGTTTCCGGATCAAGCCAACGCACTGTAACGCTGCGCAGCGCAGGCCCCTGCAATGCCCGAAAACGCGAACCAACTGAAAATCGATCGGCTGACCGCGAGATATCAGCCGATCGTCGATCTCAACACCGGCGAGGTGCGCGGCTTCGAGGCGCTGATGCGCATCGTCGAACCCGACGGCCGCGTGCATTCCGCCGGCCCGTTGATCGAGACACTCGAGCACGATCTCGACGCGCTCACCGCACTCGTCGAGCGCTTGCTCGTATGCATACGCGAGGACGTCGTCCCCGTATTCGAGCGCCACGGCGACTTCTACGTCAGCATCAACGTACCGCCGTCGATCATCGGCACGGGACGCCTGCGGCCGATCGTCGAGACGCTCGACCTCGCCCACTGGGGCCGGCGGATCGTGATCGAACTGACCGAACGCCAGGCCCTGTCGGACGAGGGTCGCACCGCGGTGCGCCTCGCGCGCGAGGCGGGGATCGCAGTGGCCGTGGACGACTTCGGCACCGGACACAGCGGACTCGCGCAGATCGTCGGCCTCGAACTCGACATCCTCAAGATCGACAAGAGCCTCATTACCCCGGCGCTGACGAGCCGCTCGGCCGCGCGCCTGCTGCGCGGCATCGTCGGCCTCGCCGAGAGCCTGCGCATGCGCACGGTCGCCGAGGGCGTCGAAACGGCGGAAGAAGCGTTCTATCTACGTGCGGTCGGCGTCGACTACGGCCAGGGATGGCTCTGGAGCAAGGCGGTGCCGGCGAGCGACATTCCCACGCTGCTCGCGCAAGGATTTCCGGCGTCGATCGACTGGCGCGCCAGCAGGCGCGCGAAGTAACGTTTACGTGGTGCCTGTGGCGCGACGATTCGTCGCCGATCGGCCTTAGCACCCACCGCGTCGAGTTCCTTTGCGGCGGTGGCCTTTATCAGCAGCCTATAGCCGGCTACGCCTCTTGAGGCGCTGGACGAAACTGTCGAACCAGACGCTCTTCTCGCCCTTGCGCGCGGCGAATGCCTCCAGGTCCTCGGCGTCTTCGCTCAGCGTGGCCTTCACCGCATCGCTGACCATGTCGGAAACCGAGCGATCCGTCGCGACGGCCCTGAGTTGCAGCGCGCGGTGGACATCGGCTTCGAAATACACCGTGGCACGCTTCGTCGTAACCATGGCGGCAGATTGACGTCAAGGCGTTATAACGTCAAGACGTCCCGCATGGAATGGCGCGAATCAGCGCTCGGTGACGCCGAGGTTCTCCATCTTTGCGCCGCAGTCGGTGCACTGCACCGCGCCACCGGGATACAGCAGGAAGTGGTCCCCCACGCAGCGGATGCAGTAGTAGTTGTTCGCGGCCAGCGGCTTGGGTGGACCGGACGGCCTGCGGGCGGCAACGTTTTTCAAGCCGCGGTCAGGTAGGTGGAGTAGCTGTGCCATCGGCGCTCCTTCGACTCAGGTAAACGCGATATCTCCACTCTGCGCCGACGCGGCCGAAAAAGGTGTCAGGAACCATATGCGGCGTGCGTTTGTTTCCAATCGCCTGCGAGGGCGCCTGGCTGAAACGCGGGCGCTGTAGATTTCTTACAGTTCCGGGCGGCGCCCTACCCCTGTGCTAGCGCTCGAATGGGTAGACGCGCTTCCAGTCGCGCTGCATGCTGACGACGACCCAGCCGCGGCCGGGCGCTTCGTCGAGGCCGCGGTCGAGCCGCCCGATGTGGGACTTGCGGTCGTAGGCGTACTCGCGCACCGCATCGTCATGATGCACGATGAGACCCAATCGCGGTCCCGAGCCCGTCGTCGTCCACTCCAGCATCTGGAAGTCGCCGTCCGAGTTGCCGAATGCCGCAATCGGGCGGCGGCCGATGTGGCTGTGGATACCGACCGGCTTGCCCGCCTTGTCGTCGATGAAGTTCAGCTCGGGCAGCCGCAGCAGCGCGGGTTTGCCATTGCGTGACCCGTACTTCACCTTGATCGAGCTGCCGATGACCTGCTCAGGTGGAATGCCGTAGACCGCCTCGGTCCAGGGGCGCATGAATTCGATGCCACCGCCCGAGACGATGTAGGTCTTGAAGCCGTTGGCGCGCAGATAGTTGAGCAATTCAAGCATCGGCTGAAAGACGAGTTCCGTGTACGGCCGCTTGAACCTGGGGTGGCGCGCCGTGGCGAGCCAGTCCTTCACGATGGCCTCGAATTCTTCGGTCGTGTCGCCCGCGTGAGTGGCCATGACGAGCTCTAGCAAGCCCTTCTCGCCGGAAGCGCCAAGCGTTTTCATGTCGCCTTCGAGTGCGGCCTTGAATGGTTGCTGCGTCTTCCACTCGGGATGCTGCGGCGCGAGCGCCTTGACACGATCAAGCGCGAAGAGCAGCTGGAAGTAGGCCGGCTGCTCGCTCCACAGCGTGCCGTCGTTGTCGAACACGGCAATGCGCTCGGCGGGCAGCACGAAACCCGGCGCGCCGCGGGTGGTCACGGCTTGCACAAAGGCGACGATGGATTGCTTCGCCTCGCCTTCATTCCAGGAAACGAGCGGGTCGGCAGCCCGCACGATGCCCGCAAGAGTTGCAAGCACGCAAGCGATCGCAGCAATGAAAAGGCGCTGAGTGTGGTTGGTTTTCACTATTGAACTTCCTGGTACCGGTGAAGCGCCCGCTCGGTACATAACAATCCGCCCCTCGCGATTGCGCGAGGGGCGGGGTGTATTGAGACAGCCTCGGCCGCAGCCGACGAAGGACAGGGTTACTTGCCGCTGCCCTGTTGGCTCGTCACCGCTTCCATCACGCGATCGAGGTTGAAGCTGCCGGGCTTCTGGCGCGGCGGAAACTCGCGGAAGCTCTGCAGCCATTTGCCGATATAGGCGCCGGCGGGCGCGAACACGAACATGTGGTCCACCCACCATTGGTTGTAGCCGATGCTTTCACGTTCGGCACGCTCGAACGGATCCATGCGCAAGTTGGCCAGCATCGGCGCTCGCAGTACCTCGAATGGTTGTCGCCAGACATCGATTCCTTCGGCGTTTTGCTTCAGGAATGTGATTTTCCAGTTGTTGTAGCGCAGCGCAGCGACCTGGCCGTCGTCGGTCCAGTAGAGGAACTCCTTGCGCGGCCACGTGGCCTCGCCCTTGAGCGCGGGCATCAGGTTGTAGCCGTCGAGGTGGACCTTGTACTTCATATTTCCGACCGTCTTGCCCTTTAGCAGGTCGGCTTTCACGTTTGAATCGCCCGCTGCCGCGAGCAGCGTGGTCAGCATGTCTTCATGCGCACCGATCTCGTTGATGACCGTGCCGGGCTTGATGACGCCAGGCCAGCGAATCATGGTCGGCACGCGGAAGCCGCCCTCCCATTGCGTGGCCTTCTCGTTACGGAACATCGTCGTGCCGCCGTCGGGCCAGGAGAAAAACTCCGCACCGTTATCGGTGGAATACATGACGATGGTGTTGTCTTCAACGCCCAGTTCCTTCAGCTTGGCGAGCAACTGGCCCACCATCGCGTCGTGTTCGACCATGCCGTCGGCGAAGACGCCGAGGCCGGTCTTGCCCTTGGACGCAGCCTTGAGGTGCGTCCAGATGTGCATGCGGGTGCTGTTCCACCAGACGAAGAACGGCTTCTTGTCCTTCTTGACGGCCTTGTCCATGAACTTCAGCGCCTGAGCGGTGACTTCCTCGTCCACTGTCTCCATGCGCTTGAT
>JAQBBQ010000189.1:0-3815 GCA_032125995.1 Betaproteobacteria bacterium
TCAAAGAGTCCAACAAGGTACGCCTCACTGGCTTCTTGCAATGCCCACAATGCTGTCCCTTGATAACGTACTACCGCCCCCTTAATTTTCACCAAATTATCATCAATAAGATTTTTTGTTATTTCCCTGACAAGACGCATGAAAGGCGCCTTACGAATCAACAAATCTGTGCTCTTTTGATATCGTCTGATCTCACGAAGGGCAACGGTCCCAGGTCGATAGCGGCGAGGTTTCCGTTGGTTCATTTTGCGGCCGGAATTCGAGCGATCCGCGGTGCGTCCGCGCGATCCGATCGACGATCGCAAGCCCCAGTCCTGCGCCGCCTTTCGCACCACGCGCCTCGTCCAGGCGCGTGAACGGTTGCTTCAATCGCTCGATCTCCGCCTCCGGAATGCCGGGCCCGCGATCGAGCACCTCGACGATTGCCGCGGCGCCATCACGTGCAGCCTGCACCTCGATCGGTGCGCCGCCGTGGCGCAGCGCGTTGTTGATCAGGTTCGCCACCGCGCGGCGCACCGCGGTCGGCGCGAGCGCCAGGCGGCCGGCACCAACGCGCAAAGAAACCTCCAATCCTCGGCGCTGGTAGCCCTCGATCAACTCGGTCAACAGCGAATCCAGATCGGTCTCGACACGCGACTCGTCATCGCCGCGCGCATAGTCGAGAAACTGTCCGATGACGCTGTCGATCTCCTCGACGTCGGTTGCGACGCCGTCGCGCACCGCGGCATCGCCCTCGAGCATCTCCAACGCGAGGCGCAAGCGCGCAAGTGGCGTGCGCAAATCGTGGCTGATCCCCGCGAGCACGGTGGCACGCTCGCGCTCGAGCGCATCCAGATCGCCTGCCATGCGGTTGAAGGCGCTGGCGACGGTGCGCAACTCGGTCGGCCCGGTCTCGGGCAGGCGCGCGGGCGTCTGGCCGCGACCGACGCGGCGCGCGGCGCGCGTCAGCGCGTCGAGTGAGCGGCTGATACCTGAGGCCACCAACCAGGCACCGACCAAGGCGAGCGCGATGAGCAGCGCACCCCAACCGATCCAGGCTGCGCCGAATTCCGGCTCCAGGCGCTCGCGCGGCAGCATGGCCCAGAATTCGTCCTCGTCGATGAAGAAGCTGACCCAGAAACCCTCGACGTCGTCACGCGCGTAGGCGAAGCGAGTGCGCTTACCGAGTGCGGCGCGCACGCGCTGCACCACGCGCTCGAGCAGGGGATCGCCGGGCAGGGGTTCTAGGCGCTCGCCCTCGAGCATCGGATAGAGGCGCAGGCCCTCGCGTTCGTTCAGCTCGATCAGCAGCTCGGGGCGTCGCGCCGGATCGGAGTTCACCAGCGCGGCGCGGGTCAGGTTCACCACGCTGACGGTCTGCTGCGCGAGCTCGCGCGAGCGCGGCTCGCGCTCGTAGAGCCGGTAGAGCTGAAACGAGGCGAGGACCGAGACGACGAGCAGCAGGCCGATCAGCGCGAATGAACGCGCGAGCAGCGAATCGATCACTTCGCGTTGCCGTCCGGAACGAAGACGTAGCCGAAGCCCCACACGGTCTGGATCAGGCGGGGGTGGGCCGGATCGTCCTCGACCATCTTGCGCAGGCGCGAAATCTGTACATCAATCGATCGGTCGAAGGCTTCGTACTCGCGCCCGCGCGCCAGTTCCATCAGCTTGTCGCGCGAAAGCGGCGTGCGCGGGTGTTGGACCAGGATCTTGAGCACCGAGAACTCGCCCGTGGTGATCGCAACCGGCTTTCCGGCCCTCGTCAGCGCACGCGTGCCGAGGTTGAGCTCGAAGTCACCAAAGCGGTGCAATTCGGTCGCCGCTGCCGGGCCCCCCGGTGGGCCGCCGGGCGCGCGCCGGCGCAGGATGGCGTTTACGCGCGCGACCAGTTCGCGCGGGTTGAACGGCTTGGGCAGGTAGTCGTCGGCGCCCATTTCGAGCCCGACGATACGGTCGACCTCGTCGCCCTTGGCGGTGAGCATCAGGATCGCGGGCCCGGCGTTCGCGGCACGCAGCCGACGGCAGATTGCGAGGCCGTCTTCGCCCGGCAGCATCAGATCGAGGACGATCAGGTCATAGCGCTCGCGGGCGAGCATCTTGTCCATGCCCGCGGCGTCGGGTGCGGCACGCGCCTCGAAGCCCTGCTCACCGAGGTAGCGCAGCAGCAATTCGCGCAAGCGATGGTCGTCGTCGACGATGAGAATGCGGTGCTTGAGTTCGGTCATAGGTGGCGAGGGTAACGGGTCGCTCAGGCTGCGCGGTAACAAGTTGTGAGCCTGCCCGGTGCGCAGACATGGATTGTTACAAATTCCCGTGCCGGGCGTGCGGCTCGAAGCAGCAAGCTGGGTACGATGCCCGACGTGAAGCGTTCGATCGTCCAGACCATTGCCTTCGTGCTGGGCGCGTGCCTGTTGCTCGGCGCAGCGCCGGCAGACGCGCGCCAGCCGCGGGCACGGCACGGCGCGGACGGGGGCGGCGGCGCGATGCGCTGGCAGTCGGGGTCGGCGTTTGAGCGCATGCTCGCACAGGCCCAGGGCCGGATGAGCTCCGCCGAGCGCGAGCGGCTGCGGCGCGACCTGTCGGCCACACAACGCGACCGCGGGCGTGGCGAATCTGCCCAGCGCAATCCGCGCACACCCGATCGCATGACGCCGCAGCAGCGCGACAGCCTACGCCGCGACATGCGCGACGCGAATCGCCAGCTCGATCGTAACCGGGGCCGCAACGGAAAAGCGCGCGGCAACGCGAACGGGAAGCAAAGTCGCGAACGGCGCTGACCCTCGCCGGTTACACCCGCTTACAAGCTCGTCGATCCGGAAACAGACTGGTCACCATTTCGCACAGCTGGCCATGGCGGGCGCCAGCACACTGGTCTCGTAGCCGCACGGCATCGGGCCGTGCGGCGTGACCAAGGAGACGACCATGAAGAGAATCATCATTCCGCTGGCACTCGCGACGACGCTCGCCTGTGGTTTCGCGCAGGCCCAGGAGCGTGATCGAGGCGACCAGGGCGAGCGCGCCGCTCGAAGCGGCGACGTGCGTGAACGCAGTGCTGATACCCGGGTGCAGCGTGCCGATGCGCTGCCGCGGGTGGAACGCGATCGGCCGGCGACGAGCGGCGATGGTATCGATGCGCGTCAGGCACGCCAGCGCGCGCGCATCCATGACGGTGTCGAGTCGGGTCAACTGACCCGTCGTGAAGCCACCCGGCTGCGGGGCGAACAGCGCACGATCCAGCGCCAAGAGCGTCGGGCACGCGCCGATGGCGTCGTGACGCCGCGTGAGCGTGCACAGCTCAATCGCCACCAAACGCGCGCCTCGCGCCATATCAACCAACAGCGCCACGACCGGCAGCAGCGCGCCGGCGCCGGGCGGGGTCACGACCGCGGCCGCCATCTGGCCTACGGACGTGGAAACGACCGTGGACGCCACCTCGCCAACGGGCGGGGTCAGGACCGTGGACGCCACCTCGCCAACGGGCGGGGTCAAAATCGCGGCAATCACTACGCCTACGGGCATCGCAACCAGCGCAGCGGCGCGCAATCGCGCACGCACAGCCGGCTGCGGCACGGCGTGGCCAGCGGCCGCATCACGCCGCGCCAGGCGCATCGCATCCAAACGCGCTCGCACATCGCGTCTAGCGCAGGTCGCGGCCGGCGTTGAGCGGCAAGCTGTCGTAATACCCGGCGGCCCAAGGTCGGTGATGTCAGGATTGGGCCGCCGGCGCGACAGACTGCGGTCGATTGCAGGGGGTGTTGCGCATGACCGCAGATTCGATCCGGGTCTACTCAGTACAACGCATTCGGGCGCTAGCCGGTTTGGTGCTGGCGGTG
>JAQBBQ010000190.1:0-5260 GCA_032125995.1 Betaproteobacteria bacterium
GCTGCGATCGGGATACCGCAGGCCGCACCGACTTCGCGTAGCGCACGGTAGTCCTCGGGTGGAAACACCGGCTCTTCGAACCAGGTGAGATCGTGCGCGCGAAAGCGCCGCCCCGCTTCGATTGCCTCGAGTGGACGCCACTCGCAGTTGACGTCGAGCAGCAGTGGCACGTCGGGCCCAAGCGTGCCGCGCGCCGCCGCGACCGCGCGATCGTCAATCTCGTGCAGCTTGATCACCGCAAAGCCTTCGCCGCGTGCACGCGCGCAGTACTCGGCCACGAGGCGCGGCTCGGCGTAGCGCAGCAGGCTCGCGTAACACTCGATCCGGGTGCGCGACGCACCGCCGATCAGACGGTAGAGCGGAAGCCCCGCGGCCTTGCCAGCGATGTCCCACAGCGCAATGTCGAGACCGGAGAGCGCGAACGCCGTAATACCGTAGCGTCCAAAGATGTGGAGCTGCTTCTGGATCTTCGCGCTCAGACCGGCGATGTCGGTCGCATCATGGCCGAGCGCGAGCGGCGCGATCATGTCGTTTACCGCGGCGACGGTCGCGCGCCGGCAGGTATAGGAGAAGGCTTCGCCCCAGCCGACAAGGCCGGTGTCGGTCTCGACCCGCACGAGGCAGAAGTCGAGCTGCTTCCACGCGCCCGTGCCAAGGGTCATCGCGTCGGCGCCGTAGGTGAATGGGATGGCGAGCGGGATCGCTTCGACGCGGGTAATCTTCATGGCCTTGCCTCCGGGTTGCGCAGAGGCATTCTATCGGCCGTGCAACAAAATGAACCGCGCGGCACAAAGACGCGGGAGAATGGAACGTGATTCGCATCGTCGGCATGGTCGGAGTGGGCATCATGGGTTCGCGCATGTGCGCGAATCTGGTCGAAGCGGGGTTCAAGGTCATTGCCTACGATCCGGGTGAAGCCGCCCAAGTCTCGGCACGCAAGGCGGGCGCCGAGGTTGCCGCTGATCTCGGTGCGCTCGCGCGCAGCAGCGACGCCGTGGTGTCGAGCCTGCCCGATTCGCCGCAGCTGCTTGCCGTCGCGGACGCTTTACTGCCGCAGTGCAAGGCGGATGCACTGTGGTGCGACACAAGCACGGTCGACCCGGCCACCGCGCGTCAGGTGAGCGAGGCCGCCCGCGCGAAGGGCGTTGGTTTCCTAGACTGCCCAGTGAGCGGCGGGCCGATCGGTGCCGAGGCGGGCACGCTTACGATCATGGTGGGCGGCGAGGCCGCGGTACTGAAACAGGCGCGTTCGGTGCTCGAAGCAATCGGCGAGAAGATCGTGCACTGCGGCGGCGCGGGCAGCGGACAGGCCGCGAAGCTCGTCAATCAGGCGTTGGTCGCTGCGCACACGGTCGCCGCGCTCGAGGCGCTGCTCGTCGGGCGCAAATGCGGGCTCGAACTCGACACGCTGGTTTCAATACTGAAGGCGAGCTCCGGGCGGAGCTGGATCCTGGAGAACCATCTCGACCGCTACGCGCTCGCCGGGCAGTTCGAGCCCGGTTTTGCGCTCGACTTGATGGTCAAGGATCTACGCCTGTTCGTCGAGACCGCGACTCAGGCGCGTTCGCCAGCGCTCATCGCGACAACCGCACTGCAGCTCTACAACGCGGCACGCGCGGCGGGCAACGGTGGCAAGGATCAGACCGTAGTGGCGAAGGAACTCGAGCGCATGGCGGGCGCCACGCTCGGAACGCTTAAGTCCGCCAGTGGCTGATTAGTGCGCCGCGTGCCGTTCGGCGCGCGGTCCGCGGAACCATTCACGCACGAAGCTGGGCACCGCACCATTGTCGAGCAGGCGTTGCACGAACTCGGGCAGGCCGCGCTCCCGGCCGGTGTCGACACGCACCGTGACCGTCATCCCTGCGCGCAGCGGCGGATCACGCCGCTCGAGCACGATGCCGAGCTGAACCGGGACGCGCTGCACGATCTTCACCCAGTTCCCGGTCGCGTTCTGTGGTGGCAGCAAGGCGAACTCGGCGCCGGTCGCAGGCGAGATCGTCCTTACTTTCGCGCGCCACTCGTGATCAGGGTAGGCATCGGCCACGATCGTCGCCGACTGCCCTTCGCGCATGTGGGTGAGCTGGGTTTCCTTGAAGTTCGCCTCGATCCAGAGCGGCTCGTTCTCGATCAAGGTGAATACGGGAACGCCCTTCGCGACATGTTCGCCCGCCTGGAGCTTCATATTGCTGACGATGCCAGGCGACGGGGCCACGACGCGCGTGCGCGCGAGGTCGAGCCGCGCCGTATCGCGCGCGGCCTGGGTCTGAAGAAAACGCGGATGCTGCTCGACCGGGCGGTCGACCTGGCCACCGAGGCTCGCGACCACGCGCCCCGCGCGCTCGCGCACCGCATCGAGCCGCTGGCGCGCCGCTTCCAGATTGAGCCGCGCTTCGTCGTACTGTTCTTCGCGTGTCATGCCGCGCGCCTTGAGCTGTTCCTGGCGCTTGACCTGGCGCCGCAGGAAGCCGATTCGCGCCTCCGCCTCCTTGGCTTCGGCCATCGCGACCCGATACTCGGCGCGCAGCGAATTGACCTCGGTGCGTACCACCGCCATTTGCGCCTCCGTGCGCTCGACTTCGAGCTGGTACTGCGCCGGGTCGATGCGAAACAGCAGCCTGCCCGTGGTCACCGGTTCGTGATCGCGCACGCCCACTTCGACCACCGGGCCGGCGACGTCGGCGCTGACGACGATGATGTTCGCCTTGACATAGGCGTTGTCGGTCTCCATGTGGCGGCCGCCGCGCGCGTAGAGCAGCAGGCTGACCGCGACCACCACCAGCGGCACCGCGATGAGGAGAACGAATCTCAACACGAGGCGCAGGCGCGCAACTGCGGTGGCCATCGCCATCTCAGCGGCTCCGCTCGCCGTTGCGCGCGCCATTACGGCCGCCGGTTTCCTGCCGCTGCAGGTTCGACTTCACCGCAATGAGCAGATCGACGAAGCGCTCGCGGTCCTCGGCTGAGAGGCCCGCCATCGCATCACGCCGCAGTTCGCCGGCGACCGAGCGCATTGTTTTCATTGCGGGTTCCACGGCGTCGGTGAGGTAGACGCGCCAGGCGCGGCGGTCCGTGGCGTCGTGCTCGCGCCGTACCCAGCCTTTGGCTTCGAGCCGGTCGAGCAGGCGCCCGAGCGTCGGCTTTTCGATTTCGAGCGCTTCGGCGAGCTCCGACTGGGTCACGCCCTGGGCGCGGAACAGATGCGTGACGACCCACCACTGCGAGCGCGTGAGGCCGAGCGACTTGACTCGCCGGTCATAGGTGGTGCGCAGCAGGCGGGCGACGTCGTTCAGCAGGAAGCCGAAATTGCGCGTTAGATCCTCGCGGAACATGCCGCCATAATAGTTGCCTAGCTTACGATGAGCAAGACAAAAGTAAGCTAGTGTTGCGCCGCGTCAAGCGCCTTCAGCGCCGCGCCCCAAGGGTGGCAAGAAGGAGGCCAGGAAATACCAGCGCAGCGCCGAGCGCGTGGAACCAGCGCACCGGCTCGCCGAGCAGCAGCCAGGCGAACCCCGCGGTGTAGAGCGGCGTGAGGTAGAGCACGAGGCCCGCGCGTGCGGCACCGAGTTCGCGTACCAGCCAGGAATAGGCCTGGTAGGCGCCGAAGCCGGGCAGCAATCCGACCACGCCGGCGGCAACCAGCGCGCGCCATTCGAGTGGCGGCAGACCCACGACGAACGATTCGACGAGCGTGAAGGGCAACAGCACGACGATGCCCGCTGCGGTGATTGCGGTAAGACGCAGGAAGGGATCGAGCGTCGTCGGCCGGTTGCGCAACAGCACCGTATAGATCGCCCAGCAGCTTGCCGCGGTCAGCGCCCACAGGTCGCCGCCTGTGAACGCGAGTCGTAAGAGGGTGGTGGGTTCGCCCTTGACGACGATCGCGAGCACGCCGGCGAGCGCCAGGAACGCGCCGGTAATCTGTGCGCCGCTCAGCGGCTCGTGGAACACCGTTGCCGAGAGCAGCATGACGAGGATCGGCACGCCGGCATAGATCAGGCCGAGGTTCGTCGCACTCGTTGTTTCGCCGGCGATGTAGACGAACGCCCCGCAGACCCACATGCCGAGCGCACCAAGCAGTAGCAGGTCCTTCCACTCGCGCCGCAATGCGGCGCGCCGACGCCAGAGCACCGCGCCGCAGAGCACGAGCATCGGCAGGAGCGCGATCACCCAGCGCCAGAACGCGAGCGCATGCGGCGGGAACCAGCCCGCGGCCCAACGCGCGACGATCATGTTCGCCGACCACAACCCCGGGACGAGGAGCAGCAGCGCGTAGGCGAGGCGGCTATGCACGGTCGGCGGCGTCAAGCAGCGGTGCGTACAACGATCGCGCCCGTGGCACGCGCTGGACGTCCCAGTGCGCAACCGCCCACGGCAGCAGGTCGTTCGGCGGCAAGTCGATTGGCGGTGGATGGCCAAGAAAGCGTAGCGTCTGCGCGAGCGATGTGGCGCGGTGCGATGGATCGATTGGTGCCGCGCCGGTCTGCTTGCTCAGCTTTTCGCCCGCGGCATCCACCGCGACCGGCACGTGCGCATAGCGCGGCGTGGCGAATCCGAGCCGCTGCTGCAAAAGAATCTGGCGCGCCGTCGAGTCGATGAGATCGGCGCCGCGCACGACGTCCGTGATTCCCTGGTCTGCGTCATCGACGACGACGGCAAGCTGATAGGCGACGAGGGCGTCGGCGCGCACGACGACGAAATCACCGACTTCGCGTTCGATCGCTTGCACGCATTCGCCCAGGATGCGATCGACGAAGTGGATTGCGTCGGTCGTCGTACGCACGCGCGTCGTGCGTGCGGCCTTGCCCGGCGGCAGTCCGGCGCGGCAGGTGCCAGGATAGATGCGCGCGCCGTCGATGGCGAGCGTCGAGTCGGCGATCTCACGCCGGGTACAGCCGCAGGGATAGGTCACGCCGCTACGACGCAGGACGTCGAGCGCTTCCCGGTAGCGTGCGTCGCGCGTGCTCTGATAACTGACTTCACCGTCCCAGGTCAGGCCGAGCGCATCGAGTTGACGCAAGATCGCGTCCGCCGCACCCGGCTGCTCGCGCGGCTTGTCGAGATCCTCCATGCGCAGCAACCAGACGCCATCGACGGCGCGCGCATCGAGCCAGCTTGCAAGCGCGGCGAGCGTATATGGTCCTAATTTGGCCAAAATACGGTCAAAGTACACGAGAAAACGGCAAAATATCGACTCCAAAAGTTTTAAAACGCGAGCGCGCCTTTTTCAAAAGGACACAGTTTTTTTTTTGCTTGAAAAATG
>JAQBBQ010000191.1:0-3715 GCA_032125995.1 Betaproteobacteria bacterium
GCGCGGGCCATCCTCGTCATAGATCTTGCGCCGGCCCTCGGCCATTGCGCGCAGGTCGGCACCCGCGCAGAAGTGTCCGTCCGCCCCGGTGAGGATCGCACAATCGAGCGCGGCGTCCGCGTCGAAGCGCTCGAACGCCGAATACAGTTCGGCCTGCGTGTCGACGTCGACCGCGTTGCGCCGCTGCGGCCGATCGATGGTGACGACCGCAGTGCGGTCCTGAATTTCGTAGCGCACGTTCATTCTCTCTTCCTCCCTGCTTCGCCGATCACTACATGGTATCTTGCCGTGCAAGCGACGGCCTCACGCGACGGCCTCACGCCCACCGCACATGAATACCCTCGACCCGATCACCCTCTCGGTCATCCAGAACGGCCTGCAGCAAGTCTGCAATGAGATGGACCTCGCATTCGTGCGCGCGGCGTTCAGTCCGGTGATTTCGGAAGGTCTCGATCGTTCCGACGGCATTTACGCCGCCGAGGACGGCATGTTGATCGCGCAGGGCGAGCTCGGACTGCCGGTGTTCGTCGGCACCATGCAGTTCTCGACCCAGCACGTGATCGAGCGCGTGCGCGCGATGAACTGGTCGCTCGAACCGGGCGACGTCTTCATCGTCAACGATCCCTACCTCGGCGGCACGCATCTGATGGACGTGCGCTTCGCCCGGCCATTTTTCTACCGTGGAAAACTTTGGGCCTGGCTGTCGAACACCGGACATTGGCCCGACCTGGGCGGCATGGTGCCGGGCGGATTCTCGGCCAACGCCACCGAGGTCGAGCAGGAAGGCCTGCGCCTGCCACCGGTGAAGCTCTACAAGAAGGGCGTGCTCGACCAGGAAATCCTCTCGATCGTGCTCTCCAACATCCGCATCGCGGACCAGCGCATCGGCGACATCAAGGCGCAGGCGGCGGCACTTGCGATCGGCGAAAAGCGCCTCACCGCCCTGCTCGATCGCTACAGTGCCGATACGGTGAGCGACGCGATTCGCGAGCTGCGCCTGCGCGCAGCGCAGCAGATGCGCGCCAAGATCGCGCGCATTCCCCTCGGCAGCTACGAAGGGCACTCGATCGTCGATTCGGACGGCGTTGTCGATGAGCCGCTGCACATCCGGCTCAAAGTCACGCGCACCGCGGACGAAAACCTGGTGTTCGACTTTTCCGGATCGTCGCCGCCGTGCCAGGGTCCGATGAACTCGGTGATCGCCACGACGCGCTCGTCGGTCTACCTGGCGATCAAGCACGTGTTTCCCGACGTGCCGATCAATGCCGGCACCTTCGAGCCGCTGAAGATCATCGATCCCGACGGGACGTTCCTGTACGCGCGGTATCCGCGTCCGGTCTCGGGCTGCGCGGCCGAAGTCAGCCAACGCATCGCGGAGGCCGTCTTCAATGCCCTGGTGCAGGCGATTCCAGAGCAGCTCTTCGCGGCGCCCGCGGGCACCTCGGGCAATCTCGCGATCGGCGGCGTGGATCCGCAGAAAGACCGCGCCTACGTGATGTACCTGTTCACTGGTGGCGGATACGGCGGCAGTCCGCGCGGCGACGGCATCTCCAATGGCTGCTCGACGATCGGCATTTCGAAGATGCCGCCGATCGAGGTGATGGAGCAGTACTACCCGATCCTGTTCGACGAGTTCTCGATCGCCGAAGGGTCGGGCGGCGCCGGCACGCAGCGCGGCGGCTTCGGCGTGAACTACGCAATCCGCCTGCGGCGCGGACAGGCACGCGCATCGATGGTGATGGATCACGGCCGCAGCGGACCGCTCGGCGCGCTTGGCGGCGCCGAGGGCGGCGTGAACACGGTGGCGGTCGATCGGGATGGCAAACGTTATCGCCCGCCGCATCTGTCCAAGGACCAGGACATCCAGCTGCAGCCGGACGCCGTCATCCGCGTCTCGACGCCAGGCGGCGGCGGCTACGGGGACGCCTTTAAGCGCTCGCCCGAGCAGGTCGCGCTCGACGTGATGCGCGGCTATTACCGGCGCGATGAGGTCGAGCGCCTGTTCGGCGTCGCGCTCGACGCGGCGGGCGCCGTGGACGAAGCGCGCACCGCGCGATTGCGGGGGGCACGCGCGGCAGCTTGAGCGCGAACGCCGCTAGGCCGTCGTCTCGATCGGCGTGACCGGCGTGAACAACTCAATCGGCGTCTCGTAGCCTCGCACAACCGCGTCGGCCACCTTGCGCAAAGCGATCCCGCGGCAATGCTCGGCGGTGTAAGCGGACATCAGAACGCGCGTACCGTAGTCCTTGTTCATCGTCTCGAGGCGGGCCGCCATGTTCACCGCATTGCCATGCACGGTGTAGGTCATGCGGCCGTGCGACCCGACCGCGCCGGCGACCACCTGCCCGGTGCACAGTCCGACGCGGTTGGCGACCTGCAGTCCCGCGTAGGACCGCGACTGCGCCGCGCCCACCATTTCGATCGCTGCACGTACGGCATGCTCGGCGTGCGCCGGATCGGCAATCGGCACGTTGAATACGGCGAGGATCGCATCGCCCTGAAACTGGGTAATCACGCCGCGATGGCGTTCGAGGATCGCAACCATGTCCTCGAAATATTCGTTCAGAAACTGGACCACCCCCGCCGGACCGAGCGACTGCGTGAGCGACGTGAAGCCTTCGAGATCGCAGAGCAATACCGTCGCCTCGGCCTCGGTTGGCTCGAGCTTGCCGCCGCCCTTCATCAGCTCTCGCGCCACTTCCTTCGACACGAATCGCCCGAGCGTGCGACGGGTCACCCGACTGCGCCGCAAACTCGTGACCATGGCGTTGAACGACTGGCTCGCGTCGTCGAACTCTGCGATCACGCTGCCCGGTAGCGTCGGAACGTCCTCGAGACGCCCATCCTGGACTGTCTTGGCGGCCTGCGCGAACGCTTCTACCGGGCGGCTCAGGCGCCTGCCGACAAAACCCGCCGCGACGACCGCGACGACGAGCACACCGAGGCCGGCGAAGAGCGACCACATCACGCGGCGCATCTCGGACGGACCGCCCTTTTCAGGGTCGACGTACACGCCGAGCGTCCAGGAATTCGGTCCGATGTGGCCCATGTCCCGCGTGAGGAAGACGTAGCGCGTTCCGCCCACCCGCGCGAGTACCGCCTTCGAGCGCGAAAGCGCCCGCAGCCCGAACGGGGAAACGACGTCCGGCGTGCGAATCCGCGCGAGCACGGGGTCGCCGAGCTCGCGCAGACTGGGCAGCGGATCGACGCGCGATTCGTCACCCTCGTCGTGCACCAGGAGCGGGTGTGCAAGGACGCGGTCCGGGCCGTACAGGACGAACGGCGTCACGCCGGTCTCGACAGCGAACTCGGCGAGATCCTCCGAGAGCCGCTCGAGCGGTACGATCTGGCCCAGCATGCCGACGAAGCGCCCGTCACGGCGCAGCGGCGCGTCGTGCAGGAGGGCCGCGACGCGGCCGGTCTGCGTCCACAATGGTGGACGCCAGGTGGGCTGCGATCGGGATCGGCCAGCGGTCAGCCAGTCGATGACCTCCTTACGCTCGGACCAGTCCTCGACGACCGCGCGCGGCGCAGCGCGGCTCCAGCGCCGGATCTCGCCGATCGGATCGACGATCGCGACGCTCTCGATCTGCGGCAGCGAGCCAAGCGCACCGAACATAAATGCGTCGAGGCGATCAAGGTCGGACAGGTCGACGCGCCCGCTCGCGACCGACTGCACGATCCAGTTCGCCTGCTCGTCGATTGGCCCCAGGCG
>JAQBBQ010000192.1:0-5147 GCA_032125995.1 Betaproteobacteria bacterium
TCTGCTGATCGATCCGATGAGCTATCAATACCTCGTCGGTGCGGAGATCGATTACCAGGAAGGCCTCGAAGGCGCGCAGTTCGTGATCAAGAACCCGAACGCGCAATCCACCTGCGGATGCGGATCGTCGTTCTCGGTCTAGGCTTCTGATCGGTTGATCCGCGCGATCCACGGACGCGCGGATGCCAAACTCTGCGGTGGGGGGCTTCGGCCCCCTCTTCATTTTCAGGCCGGGTAGATCGCGCCGAGTACCCGCGCGGCGCGCGCCCCGGTGACGGCGGGCAGGCCGGCCGCCTCGCCGGTGATCGCGCAGCGCGCGAGCCAGGCGAAGGCCACTGCCTCGACCTGTTCGGCGCCCAGACCCCAGGCGTCGCTCGACTCGAGCACGCGCGGCGCAAGCAGCATCGCCAGCCGCGCGCGCAACGCGTCGTTACGCGCGCCACCGCCGCAGACGATGACGCGCGTGACTGCAGGGGCGTGCGCGGCGAGTGCCCGTGCCGCCGATTGTGCGGTGAGTTCAAGCAGCGTCGCCTGCACCACTTGCGCCGGCATTCCCGTGCCGACCTGTCGATCCAGCCACTGCGCGTTGAACAGTTCCCGGCCCGTGCTTTTGGGTGGTGCCTGAGCGAAAAAGGGTTCGTCGAGAAACCGTTCGAGAAGTCCTGCGTCGGGACGTGCGCCTGCGGCCCAGCCGCCCTCGGCGTCGAAGCGCTGGCCCTGCGTGCGCTGAATCCAGTGATCGAGCAGACAGTTTCCGGGGCCGGTGTCGAAACCGCGCACGCCACCGTTGCGGTCGAGGAGCGTCACATTCGCGATGCCGCCCAGATTCAGCACCGCGCGGTCCTCGTCCCGGGAGCCGAATAGCGTCGCGTGAAACGCCGGTACCAGCGGCGCGCCCTGACCGCCAGCCGCGATGTCACGACTGCGAAAGTCGGCGACGACCGTCACTGCCGTCAGTTCGGCGAGCAGCGCCGGGTTGCCAAGCTGCACCGTGTAGCCGCGTTCGGGGCGGTGCCGAACGGTTTGTCCGTGGCAGCCGATCGCGCGTACGCTTGACGCCGGGACCGCTGCCGCCTCGAGCGACGCGAGCGTCGCGTCGGCGTAGATCTGGGCGAGACGATTGCCCGCGTCTGCGGCGCGATCGATCTCGTTTCCGTCGGGGGCGCATAGCGCGAGCAACGCACTGCGCAGGTCCTCGGGGAAGGGGTGTTGAACGTGCGCCCGCACGCGCGCGCCGGAATCGGCGAACTCGGCGAGTACGGCATCGACGCCGTCCAGGCTGGTGCCCGACATGAGGCCGACGTAAAGTTCCGGCAGGTCCCGGCCGGGGCCGTGGTCCCCTGCCGCGCGACTCACTGGGGCAGGTCGGCGTTCGTGCTCGCGAGCAGGTCGAGCGGGCTGACCAGTGCCGCCGCGTGGGTGCGGAACGCGGGCATCTGCGCCGCGGGTACGGGCACGGCGGCGGGTAGGGCCATCGTCAAGGGATTGCGCGCCTGCCCTGCGACGCGGAATTCATAGTGCACGTGCGGCCCGGTCGCCCAGCCCGTTTGCCCGACCGCGGCGATCGTCTCGCCCTGCGTCACGCGTGCACCCCTGTGGATGCCGCGCGCGAAGTTGTTGAGGTGCGCGTACAGCGTCGTGTTCTGTCCGCGGTGCCGCAGGATCACGACGTTGCCGTATCCGCCCTTGCGCCCGGCGAAATCGACGGTGCCGTCACCGACCGCGCGCACGCGCGTGCCAATGGGGGCGGCGTAGTCGACGCCCTTGTGTGCGCGCCAAGAACTGTGGATCGGGTGGCGTCGCATGCCGAAACCCGAACTGACACGGGAGAATTCGAGCGGCGAGCGCAAAAACGCCTTGCGCAAATTCTGGCCATCGGGCGCGTAGTAGCCGCCCTTGCCGCTGTCCGATGTGGCGAAAAAGACTGCACGCAGCGCCTTGCCCTTGTTGACGAACTCGGTGGCGAGCACCCGGCCGGCGCGCACGGGCCGGCCACGGTGGTACATCATTTCGTAGACCACGCTGAAGCGGTCGCCCTTGCGCAGGTCGCGATTAAAGTCGATGTCGCCGCCAAAGATATCTGCGAGTTGGATCACCACGCGGTCCGGAATGTCGGACACGTCGGCTGCGGCGAATAACGATGAACGAATCTCGCCAGACTTCGCCACCGGCACGACGTCGTACTGCGCCAGCCCTTCCGAGACGCTGATTTCCTCGTCGTGGCGCTCGAAGCGGACCGCCTTGTGCTGGTTCTCGAGATAGGACAGGCCCCGCAGTCGACGGTTGGCATCGACTTCGGCGCGTACGATGGCGCCCGGTCGCATCCGGTGCAGGGCACGGAACGTCGTCAGGCGCTTGGCGTCGACCGGGTCGATGCCGAGGCGATCGAGCAACTCGCTCAAGCTGTCGCCGCGCACGAAGTGCTGCTCGGTGACGAAAACGTCTGGCGCCCGGAGCAGGGCCGCGTCGGCGTCGATCGGGTAGGGTTCGCGCACCACGTCGTGCCCCAGGACCGCTGCCTCGGGCACCTGCGTAATGGTGGCGAAGGCGCCGACGACGCCCGATAGCGCGAGCACGACGATGACTGCGATCCTCAGCAGTCGCGCGCGACGCGATGACGTGGCTTGGGTCAATATCGAATCTCGGCTATGATCTGGAGCTGAAAAGCCCTTTTATTCAGGCGCCTGCCGCGATTTCTTAAAGCCAGGCGAGTGTAGCAAAGAATGCCCCGGGCGCAAACTACCGTGCCCAGGTGGATGGTTCCGCCATGGCCTCGGTCCAGGAAGCTCTCGAACTCATCCGGCGCGGCTGCGACGAGTTGATCGTCGAAGACGAGCTTGCGAAGAAGCTCGCAACGGGCAGGCCCCTGCGCGTCAAACTCGGCCTCGACCCCACCGCGCCCGACCTTCATCTGGGCCATACGGTGGTGATCAACAAACTGCGCCACTTTCAGAGTCTCGGGCACCAGATTCAGTTCCTGATCGGCGACTTTACGGGAATGATCGGCGACCCGACCGGCAAGAACCAGACGCGGCCGCCGCTCACGCGCGAAGAGATCCTGCAGAACGCCACGTCCTACCGCGAGCAAGCGTTCAAAATTCTCGACCCCGACAAGACCCAGATCCTGTTCAACTCAGAGTGGTCGGACAAACTCGGTGCCGAGGGCATGATTCGTCTGGCTTCGCGCTATACGGTCGCCCGCATGCTCGAGCGCGACGACTTCGGCAAGCGCTACCGGGCCAACCAGCCGATCGCGATCCACGAGTTCCTTTATCCGTTAATGCAAGGTTACGACTCGGTTGCGATGAAGGCGGACGTCGAGCTCGGCGGCACCGACCAGAAGTTCAACCTGCTCGTCGGGCGCGAGCTGCAGCGCGATTTCGGGCAGGAACCGCAAGTGATCGTGACGACGCCGCTGCTCGAAGGCCTCGACGGTGTCAACAAGATGTCGAAGTCGCTGGGTAACTACGTTGGCATTGCGGAGCCGGCGCAGGAGATCTTCGGCAAGCTCATGTCGATTTCCGACCGCTTGATGTGGCGCTACATCGAGTTGCTTTCGTTCGAGCCGATAGATGCGATTCGGCGTTGGCGCGATGAGGTGAACACGGGGCGCAATCCGCGCGAGGTGAAGGTTCTGTTTGCCAAGGAGATCGTTGCGCGATTTCACGGCGCGGCCGCGGCGCGCGAGGCCGAGGCCGCGTTCGAGCAGCGCTTTCGCCACGGCCAGCTTCCCGCCGACATGCCGCAGGTCACCCTGGCGGGTGCGGACGACGGTCTGCTGGTGGTGCAGGCGCTCAAGCAGGCCGGGCTCACCGCGAGCACCACCGAGGCCCTGCGCATGATCGAGCAAGGGGGCGTACGGCTGGACGGCGCACGGATCGAGGATCGTACCCAGCGCATTGCGCGCGGCGAGACGGTGGTGGCGCAGGTCGGCAAGCGCAAGGTCGCACGCATTACCGTGACCTAAGGGGGGGAGAACGCATGTCGGAACTGCCGCACTATGAGTTGTACGCCGTCAAATACGCGCATCACCCTAGGCGCGCGTCGGAAAACTTCATCGGCGGGGACGCGCACGACGGGCCGATGCCGCTCGATTATTTCGTCTGGTTGATCCGCAACGCCGAGCGGACGGTGGTGGTCGATACCGGCTTCTCGGCGGCGATGGCGGCAAAGCGCCAGCGCAACCACATCCGGTGTCCGACCGAGGGCCTGCGCCTGCTGGGCGTCGAGGCGGCCGAGGTGCCGGAGGTGGTCATCACGCACCTGCACTACGACCATGTCGGTAACTTCGACCTGTTTCCGAAGGCGACGTTTCACCTCCAGGATCTTGAGATGCACTACGCCACGGGACGCCACATGGGACACGCAGTGTTTCGCGGCGCGTTCGAGGTGGAGGACGTGGTCGGCATGGTGCGCGAGGTCTATCGCGGGCGGGTGTGCTTCCACGACGGCGACCAGACGCTGCACCCCGGAATTTCGCTCCATCTCATCGGCGGGCACACGATGGGGATCCAGGTCGTGCGGGTGATGACGCGCCGCGGCTGGGTGCTGCTGGCCGCGGATGCGACCCACCTGTACGCCAACATGGGCGAGACGCGGCCGTTCCCGATCGTGTATTCGGTCGCCGACATGGTCGAGGGCTACCGCAAGATGCGCGCGCTGGCCGAGTGGCCGACACACATCATTCCCGGCCACGATCCGCTGGTGATGGCGCGCTATCCGGCGCCGTCGAAGGCACTCGAGGGCATTGTCGTCCGGCTCGATTGAGGAAGTGCTGCGCCGCCAGCCGTGCAGGCGCCAACGAACGCTAGCCGAAGATAACCTTAGGCAGCCATGTCGCCATTGCCGGGAACACCGAGAGGATGACCAGCATGAACAGCTGAATGAGGACGAACGGAATGACGCCACGATAGATATGCATCGTGGTCACCTCGGGCGGTGCGACGCTGCGCAGGTAAAACAAGGCGTAGCCGAGCGGCGGCGTGAGGAAGGAGGTCTGCAGGTTGACCGCGATCATGATGCCCAGCCAGACCGGATCGAAGCCGAACTTGAGCAGCACCGGCCCTACGATCGGCACCACGATGAACAGGATCTCGATGGTATCCAGAAAGAATCCCATCACGAACATCAGCGCCATCACCACGAAC
>JAQBBQ010000193.1:0-9190 GCA_032125995.1 Betaproteobacteria bacterium
CTGCCGAAATCAAAATGAAATTCCACCGTGGTCATCGCAAACCTCGCTCGTCAATAAGTTGAGGACTCACCAGCGTTCCATCCAGGGCCGCAGGTCGAATTCGAAGGTCCAGGCATCGCGCGGCTGGGTGTGGATGTGCCAGTAGGCGTCGGCGATATGCGCCGGATTGAGGATGCCGTCCTGGTCCTTGAATGCGTAGCGCTCGGGAAAGTTGGACTTGATGAATTCGGTGTCGATCGCGCCGTCGATGATCGAGTGCGCGACATGGATGTTCTTCGGTCCCAATTCGCGCGCGAGGCTTTGCGCAAGCGCGCGCAGCCCGTGTTTGGCGCCGGCAAACGCGGCAAAGTGCGCGCTGCCGCGCAGGCTGGCGGTGGCGCCGGTAAACAACATCGTGCCGCGCTCGCGCGTCACCATGCGCTTCGCCACCTCGCGCGCGGTGAGAAAGCCCGCGAAGCAGGCCATCTCCCAGATCTTGAAGTACTTGCGCGCGGTCTCCTCGAGGATCGAGGCCGCCACGTTGGCGCCAATGTTGAAGACAAAGACCTCGATCGGGCCGATGTCGCGCTCGATTTCCTCGATGAGTGCGACGACCTGCTCTTCGCGCCGCGCATCGCTGCCGAACGCGCGCGCGCGGCCGCCGTCGGCCTCGATCTGCGCGACCAGAGGTTTACAGGAATCGGCCTTGCGGCGCACGACGCAGACCGTGAAGCCTTCGCGCGCAAAGCGCCGCGCAATGGCGCCGCCGGTCGCATCGCCCGCGCCGACGATCAGCGCGACGCCCCGGTCATCCACTGGGTGGCGCGCCTGCCAGCGGGATCGTGAAGCTGAACGTCGACCCCTTGCCAAGCGCGCTCTCGAGTCGAATTTCGCCGCCGTGCAGCTCAATGATGCGCTTGGTGAGCGGCAGGCCGAGCCCCGTACCTTCGGCCTTGCGCGCCTGGTCGTTGCCGACTTGCTTGAATTCCTCGAACGCCGCTGCGTGATCCTCGGGCGCGATCCCCGCGCCGGTGTCGGTGACCGAGACGCTGAGCAGCGCACCGCTCTTTTTCGCCTGCACGCTGACGGTTCCGCCCTCCGGGGTGAATTTCACCGCGTTCGACAGCAGGTTCAGCATGACCTGCTTGAACTTGCGCTCATCGGCATGGAGGGTGTCGAGCGCTGGATCGATCTCGCACTGGAGCTTGACGCCGTGGTTCTGCGCGCGTTCCCTGATCAAGGCGAGCGAATTCTCGAGTGCCGCCTGCAATGCGAACTCGGACAGTTCGAGCTCCATGCGCCCGGCCTCGATCTTCGAAAGATCGAGGATGTCGTTGATGAGCGAGAGCAGGTGGCGTCCAGATTGGTGGATGTCGTCCACGTACTCGCCCTGCTTTGCGTTCAGCTCGCCGAACATCTTCTCGTGCAGCACTTCGGAGAATCCGATGATCGCGTTCAACGGCGTCCTCAGCTCGTGCGACATGTTGGCGAGGAATTCCGATTTGTGGCGGCTCGCGACTTCGAGCTCGGCGCTTTTCTGGCGCAGTTCGTCGAGCAGGCGAATGTTCTCGATCGCAATCGCCGCCTGGTCGGCGAAGGTCGCCATCAGCTCGAGCTGCTTGGCGCTGAACGGGACGGGTTTGTCGCGGGCGAAGGTGATCAGCCCGAGCGGCTCGCCGTCGCGCAGCATCGGTACCGCCGCCACCGCGCGAAAAGGGTCGGACTCGACGAGGTCGGTGCGCTTGTACTCGGCGTCGGCAAGCACGTCCGGCACGTGGATCAGCTTGCGCTCGAGCAGCGCGCGTCCGGTAATCGACTCGCGCCCTGGGCGCAGCGGGTTCGTGCGCATGCGCTCGAGCACATCGGAGCCAGGTGGGTAGTTGTAGCTCGCCACGGGGAGATAGTTGTCGTCGTCGTCGGGCCGCACGAGCACCGCGCGGTCGGCGGCGCAAAGGTGCGAGGCACTGTCGAGCAACATCTGCAACACGGCGTCGAGGCTGAACGTGGTGCGGCTGATCGTCTGCAGAACCTGGGACGTCGCGGTCTGCTGGCGCAGCGCCTCGTTGATCTCGTTGAACAGACGCACGTTCTCGATCGCGATCACCGCCTGGCTCGCAAATGTGCTGACCAGGTCGATCTGCTTCTGACTGAAGGGTCGCGGCTCCGCCCGGTAAATTGCGATCGCACCGACCACGGCGTTCTCCTTCACCATCGGCACCGCGAAGTAGCTGCGGATACCGCCGACATCGACGCCCGTCACGATGTTCTTTACGCCCGTGCGATACTCTTCCGTATCGCGCAAATCCGGCACTTCCATCGGGCGCCGCTCGGTGACCAGGCGCCCCAGCGACCCCAGCTGGCTCGGCTCGAAGGGCGGGCGTTCCGCGAGGTAGCGTGCGTACTCCGGATTCGCACCGCGCTGGGCCCCGGTGCGCAAACGATTCCCGTCGTAGAGCAGCAAGTTCCCCAGATGGGCGTCGCATAGACGCAGCGCGTTCTCCAGGATCGCGTCGAATACCGGTTGCAGATCGGTCGGCGAACTGCTGATCACCCTGAGGATTTCCGCGGTCGCGGTCTGGCGCTCGAGCGCCTCGCGCGTCTCGTTGAACAGGCGCACGTTCTCGATCGCGATGACCGCCTGGTCGGCGAAGGTGTGCAGGAGCGCGATCTGCTTGTCCGACAGTGGACCGGGCTTTTCGCGCACCACGCTGACCGCACCGATTGCGGCGCCCTCCTTCATCATCGGCACGATCGTAATCGCGCGATTGCCGGTCGGCAGGAAGTTCCGCTTGCCGATCTCGAATTCCCCGTCCTCGACCGCTGCGTCCGGGATGTCCACCATGCGGCCGTCGAGGATCGCGGCGCTGTGCATGTATTCGCGATCCAGCGGAAACGGAAACCGCTCCCACCAGCGCGCCGTGCGCCCGGGGTCCGTTTCGGCGATCGCCATCAGCCGAACTTCGTTGCCTTCTGCTCGTGACACCGCGATCGCCGCACCTTCGAACAGCCGCACGCCGCTTTCGGCGATCGCCTCGAACACCGGTTGGACGTCGGTGGGCGACGCGCTGATCACTTTGAGAATGTCCGCCGTCGCAGTCTGACGCTCGAGCGCCTCGCGCGTCTCGTTGAACAGGCGCGCGTTCTGGATCGCGATCACCGCCTGGTCGGCGAAGGTCCTGAGCAGCGCGATGTCGCGCTCCGAAAACGCCCCCGCCTTCATTCGCCCGACCCAGATCGCGCCGATCCCGCGCCCGCCCGAGATCAAGGGTGCGACCACGATCGCCTTATTGTGCAGCGTGCGGCAGCCGGCCACGACGCCGGCTGGCACGCCGGGCGCATCGACGTCGGGATAGTGTTGCACCTCCGCATTGAGAATCGCACTTCCAGTACCGCTGTCGTGCGAGAGCGGCAGCGGGTACACGTTACGCAGCGCGTCTTCGTTCGGCCCGTGGTAGGCGGCGAGCGCGATCCGGCTCGACCCGTCGACCACCGTGACCCCGACCAGATCTCCGGCAAACAGCCGCTCGCAACTCTCGGTGATCTTGTCGAACACCGGCTTGGTGTCGGCGATCGAGCCACTGATCGCGCTCAGCACCTCGCCCGAGGCCCGCTGCTGCTCGAGCGCTTCGCGCGTCTCGTTGAACAGGCGTGCGTTCTGGATCGCGATCACGGCTTGGTCTGCAAAGTTGGTGAGGAGCCCGATCTCCTTTTCGCTGAACGGTCCGACCCGGTCACGCGAGACCCAAAGGCTGCCAATACCGCGTCCCGCCGACCTCATCGGCGCATAGACGATCGCCTTGGCACCCCACAGGCGGCAGCCGTCGCGAATCTTGGTGGGCACGTTTTCGCCCTCGACGTCGGGAAAGTGCGCGACACCCCGTTTCAGTATCAGGTCCGTCCCGCGCTCGATCTCGACGTGTTCTTCGAAATAGCGATGCAGTAACTCGCGTTTCGGGCCCTCGCAGGCCAACAAACGGACGCGACCTTCATCATCGACCAGATTGATGCCAGCTTGAAACCCGGCAAACAGTCGCGCGCAGGCCGCGACGATTGCATCGAATACCGGGCGCGTGTCCTCGACGGATTGGCTGATGACGCGCAGGATCTCGCCCGACGCCTGCTGCCGCTCGAGCGCCTCGCGCGTCTCGTTGAACAGGCGCACGTTTTCGATCGCGATCGCTGCCTGGTTCGCGAAGGTTTCAATCAGCGCCACCTGGCGCTCGCTGAACGGCTGTGCCTCGCGCCGCCACGTCGTGATCACGCCGACCAGCGCGCCCTGGCGCAGCATCGGCACCGAAAGCACCGCGCGTACGCCCTCGCGTTCGTAGAGATCGCGCGGCTCCGGCGAATACTCTGGGTCGGACAACAGGTCGCTCGTCTGTACGACCTTGCGCTCGAGCGCCGCGCGGCGTGTGGTCGTCGCCCGACTCGGCACGGCGCGCATGCTCCGCAGGCGTTCGGCGAAGGCGGGCGTGGTCCCGTGCGACGCAGCACAGCTGAGCATCGCGCCGTCGAAACGAAACAGCGCGGCGATCTGCGATTCGCTCAGCTGCGTGATGTGATTGAGCACCTTCGAATACAAGGGATCGAGGTCCGACTGCGAACTCGGAATGACGCGCAGAATCTCGCTGATCGCGGTCTGCTGCTCGAGCGCCTGCCGCAGCGCATCCTCGGCCTGCTTCGGTTGCGTAATGTCGCCGATCGAACCCACCATCCGGGTCGCGCGGCCGTTCGCGTCACGCAGCGCGATGCCATGCATGCGCGCCCAGCGCCAGGCGCCATCGCTCGACCGGAACCGGTGATCGCATTCGAACCGTTCGAGCGCCCCCTTCAGATGAGCGACAAGCGTCGCCTGGAAACGCCCGCGGTCGTCCGGATGAATACGCTCGACCCAGCCCGTCACACCCTCGAAGTCACCTGGCCGCATGCCGAGCGCGGCATAGCAGCGGTCGGAGTAGAAGATCGAGCCGTTCGCGATGTCCCAGTCGTAGACGCCCTCGTTCATCGAGCGCATCGCGAGGTCGTGGCGCTCTTCGCTCTCGCGCAGCCGCGCTTCGGCTTGCTGCACGCGGGTCACGTCCTCGCAGCAGACGAGTAACGACTTCGGCGCCACCGGCTGGCTGGTGATGCGGATCAGCCGGCCGTTCGCAACCTCGACGTCGTGGCTCGCGCGCTTGCGCTGCGCAAGCTCGGCAAGGCGCTTGCGCACCAGCGCCGCCACGCCGCCCTTGCCGTAGTCGCCGCGCTCGGCCTCGACGCGTACGAACTGCTCGAGCGGGGTGCCCGCCTTCAACAGCCCGCGCGGATAGCCGCCGAGCGTCGCAAAGCGCGTGTTCCATCCGACCAGGCAACCGCGCGCATCGAATTGCGCGAACCCGATCGGCAGCGCATCGAGCCCAGCGCCTGGACTGGATGCGCGCACACGGCCCGCAGTGGCGGCCGCCTTTGTTTTCCTTTTTGCTGCGGCGCGTTTGCCGGATCGGCCGGTTGCCACGTCCCTCTCCAAACTATTTGCGCAGCGGAGTCTAACCCCATCGCCGGATGCGGGGATAACGAGACTCAGCCGTCGTACGAGAGGAATTTCTAACCCGTGCCGCCACGCCTGCGGCGACATGCGATATGCTTCGCCGCCGCGCACAACGGCGCTGTGCCAGCGCGACCAACTTGAATGACAGGACATCCATGAAAAAAATTGCAGTCGCCGTTGGACTTTCGCTCATTCTTGGCTTCGTCGGCTTCGCTAGAACTGCGGGCGCGGCCGAAATGAACGAACACCAGAAGACCCTCTACGCCCTCGGCCAGGCGATGGCCCGGCAGGCCGCCGTATTCAACCTGACGCGCGCCGAGCTCGATTCGGTGCAGAAGGGCTTTCGCGACGGCGTGCTCGGCGCGAAAAGCGCGGTCGACATGAGCGTCTACGGGCCGAAGATCCAGCCGCTCGCTGAGTCACGCCAGGCCGCCGTCGCCGAAAAGTCCTCAGTGGCGGGACGCGAGCTGCTCGCCAAAGCCGCCAGCGCGAAGGGCGCGGTCAAGGCGCCCTCGGGCCTCGTCTACGTCTCGCTACGCGAAGGCAGCGGCACGCAACCTGCGCCGACCGACACGGTCAGCGTGCACTACCGCGGCACCCTGCCCGACGGGACCGAGTTCGACAGCTCCTATAAGCGCAAGGAACCGACCGAGTTCCCCTTGAACGGCGTGATTCCCTGCTGGACCGAGGGCGTCCAGAAGATGAAGGTCGGCGGCAAGGCGCGGCTCACCTGCCCGCCCGAAATCGCCTACGGTACGCGTGGCGCAGGCGGCGTGATCCCGCCCAATGCCACACTCACCTTCGAGGTCGAACTGATTTCGGTCAAGGGCAAGTAGCGCGATTCAGGCGACGAGCGCCTGCGCCCGAGCGAGTGTGACGCTCGCATCGTCGAGCAGCGCATCGAGCGCAGACGCGTCGCTGTCGCTGCCTTCGAGAGGATCCTGCGGGCGCAGGCGGTGATCGAGCACCATGCGCGCGAGCACCAACCGCCGCGCGTCGCGTCCCTGGCGACCAAGACGCGCACCTTCGGCCGCAAGCAGCACCGCGCTCGTCGCATGGTAGAGCGCGCTCGCTGCCTGGCGCATGAGCGGTTCGTCGCCCTCGCGCGCGATACGCTCGGCGAATTTCGCCGCCCGATCGACCGATTCTGAAAGCGCGTCACGCAGGGCCTGCGGAATCTCCGCGGCATCCTGCAGCTCGACCTGCAGCGCGGCCCGCAAATCCTCGTGCGCGCCCGACCCGGCGACCGCGCGCCGTACCACGTCGATCGCATTGATATTCGACGTGCCCTCCCACAGCACGCCGAGGTGGGCATCGCGTACCAGACGCGCATTCACCCACTCCTCGATGTAGCCGTTGCCGCCGCGCATCTCCATCGCGCCGGTGGCGACCTTGATGTTGTCCCGTGCGGAGCGAAATTTCAGCAGCGGCGTCAGGATGCGTGCGAGGCGCGCTGCGCGCGCGTCACCCTCGTCGCCCGCGTGCAGTTGGGTGGCCGTATAAAGCGCGACCGACAGCACCTGCTCGGTAGGCACCAGAAGCTTGGCGAGCTGGCGGCGCACCAACGGCTTATCGATCAGCAGGCCGCCGAATGCCTGGCGATTGCGCGCGACCACCAGTGCCTCGTTCACGCAGCGGCGCATCATTGCCGCAGCGCGCACGCCGTGCGACAGACGCGACATGTTGACCTGGTCCATCATCTGCTTGAGCCCGCGGTTCGGGCCGGCACCGACGTCGCCCAGCGGCCAGACCAAGGCGCCTTCGAAGGCGATTTCGCCCGAGGCCATCGAGCGCGAGCCGAGCTTGTCCTTCAGTCGTACGATGCGATAGTGGTTGCGGCTGCCGTCCTCGAGCCTGCGCGGCAGCGCGAACAGCGCCAGCCCTCCGTTTCCCCCCGGCGCATCCTCGGGCCGGGCGAGCAGCAGTGCGATGTCGGCGTCGGCGCAGGAGCAGAACCACTTGTCGCCATACAGTCGCCAGGCGCCGTCCTCGAAGCGCGCGCGCAGCTCGATCCCGCTCACGTCCGAGCCGCCGGTCTTCTCGGTCATGAACTGCGCACCCATCAGGATGTCGTTCATGTCCTGACTGAGCATGCGCGGCAGGACCGCCGCCTTAAGCGCTGCATTGCCATAGCGTTCGATCAACAGCGCCGTGGTCTCGGTGGCGGAAATCGGACACATCAGACCGAACTCCGACTGCGCGAACAGATACTGGAAGACATACTTGGCGACCGGCGGAACCTTCTGCGGCCAGCCGAGCACGCCGGGCCGGCGCGACATGCAGTGGATGCCGAATTCCCCGTATCCGAGCTGCTCCATCTCGCGATAGGCGGGATGGAATTCGATCCAGTCCTCGTCGCGCCCGAGGCGGTCGCGCGACCGCAGGCGCGGAACATGGCGGTCCGCCAGGCGTGCAAGCGCGTCCAGTCGGCCGCCCGCCAGTTCGCCCAGCCGCGCATAGTGCGGCGTCATGTGCTCGCGCAGATCCTGCGGCAAATAAAGCTGCAACAGGTCGCGCAGACTGGCGTCGATTTCGAAGAAATTGAGCCCCGCGCAATCGGGCGCGACGCGCTCCGAGGCCGACGACGGGGTCCAGCGCTTGACGTTTTCGACCTGTCCCATGCGACCCTCCGTTCGAAGCGGACGATGACAGGGCATGCTAGCGGTTAGTCCCCGGGCGCGGCAACAATCATTCCGGCATGTCATCGGGCGCACCGCTGGGCTGTCCGGTGGCTATCATTGCGCCATCGACCGATTCACAACCGTCGCGAGGTGCAGCGTGCGATTCGGCGTTTTTCACGAGCTTCAGCTCCCCAAGCCCTGGGCCCCGGGCGACGAGCACCGTCTGTTTCATGAAGCGCTTTCCCAGGTCGCGCTTGCCGACCAACTCGGCTACGACTACGCCTGGCAGGTCGAACACCACTTCCTCGACGAGTACTCGCATTCCTCGGCGCCTGAGGTCTTCCTCGCCAGCGCCGCCGCGCGGACGAAAAACATCCGCCTCGGCCACGGCATTCGCCAGGTGATCCCGAACTACAACCATCCGGCGCGCACCGCCGAAGGCCTCGCGACGCTCGACCTGCTGTCCGACGGACGCGTCGATTTCGGCATCGGCGAAGGCGCGACCCGACTCGAGCTCGGTGGCTTTCGCATCCCGGCGCGCGAAAAGCGGGCGATGGCACTCGAAGCGGCCGAGCAAATCGCCAACATGATGGTGCTCGAGCCCTACCCGGGCTTCGAAGGCAAGTACTTCTCGATGCCCTGCCGCAACGTCATCCCGAAGCCGCTGCAAAAACCCCATCCGCCGATGTGGATGGCCTGCACCAACCGCGACACGATCAAGGTCGCCGCCGCGCTCGGCATCGGCGCGCTTGCTTTCTCCTTCCTCGATCCCGTCGAAGCGCGCGCCTGGGCCGAGCGGAACGACGTCGACCTGCGGGTAACGGAGAAGGGTGTCGGCTATTTCGAGTTCCTTTCCGAGCAGACACGGGGATTCGTAGAGGTCTACCACGCGACCGCGAGCGCCGTGCTCGGGATGGATCACGCTCTCACGACGAAAGACCTCAGTCAAGCGGCACGGGAGCAATTGCACAGAAACGAGCTGCTCGGCGAGGTGGCGAGCCACGAAACGGCGAACGATACGACTTTCAGCAACGCGGTGGCGCTGCTGGAGCGCCTGGCCATC
>JAQBBQ010000194.1:0-15443 GCA_032125995.1 Betaproteobacteria bacterium
CAGGTGCGCGAGCGCGTCGGCGCCGCAGCGATGCTGATCGCGTTCCTGCTTGCGCCAAAGGCGGCGGTGCGCGACGCGCAGCTCGCGGCGCTGCGCGCGCTGGGTCTTGACGTGCTTGCCGACGCGGCGCTGGCGACGGCACAGCGCCTGGCGGCGGAGGGCGATCCGATCACTGAGGCCTTCCGGCTGCCGGTACTCGATCTTGCGTTACCGGCTCTCAAGCAAGGCAGCGTGGACGAACGCCGGCTGCTGGTTGCCGCCGTGAAAGAGGTCATTCATGCCGATCGCCGCGTGACGCTGCACGAGTTCGTCGTGCTGACGCTGCTGCGCCATCAGTTGGAGACGCGTGGCGAATCGACCAAAATCAGGTATCGCAAACTGCGCGCGGTACGCGACGAAGCGACCGGGCTGCTGTGGTTGTTGTGTCTCGCCGGGCGCCCCACCGGGGCGGACGCGGCGGCGAAGCTGGAGGCTGCGTTTCGCGCCGGACTCAATGAGATGAAGCTCGACATCGTGCCGCCGCCACGCGAGGCGAAGCCGAGCCTCGATGCGGCACGCGAGGGACTCGAGAAGCTGCGTTCTCTCGCGCCGCTCGCGAAGGCACTGCTCGTGAAGGGCCTGTTCGCCGCGGCAAGCCACGACGGGACGCTGCGCGTTGCGGAAGTCGAATTGCTGCGCCTGACCGGCGCGGTGCTCGATTGTCCGCTGCCGCCGCTCATTACCGAGCTCGATCCAGCCACGCTCGAGGTCTGAGGCGTCGTGCGGGCAGGTAGCGCGGATTTCTTCGAACTGCAGGAGGCGGCGCGCCGGACGAGTCGCCGCCTGGTGCTGCTCTACGGCCTTGCCGTGGTCGCGGTCGCGTTTGCGGTGAGCGCAATCGCCGGCGCGCTGTACGCGGTCCTGCTGCTCTATTGGGGCGGACCGTTCGCCGCTGGCGTCACGGTCGACTATCGGAGCCTCGTGGGCAGCTATTTCGAGGTGTGGCTGTTCGGCGTCCCGCGCGCGTTCTATGCCTGGACCACTGGGGTGACGCTGGCGACGATGGTCGCGGCCACGCTGTGGCGTACCTGGCAGCTGCGCGGGGGTGGCGAGGCGGTGGCCGAACTGCTTGGTGCGCGCCGTATCGGGCGCGCACGCGCGACGCCGATGCAAACGCGCCTGCTAAATGTGGTCGAGGAAATGGCGATCGCCTCGGGGGTTGCGGTACCGCCGGTGTATGCGATGGACGGCGAGCGGGGGATCAATGCGCTGGCCGCCGGCACCGCGCCGAACGAGGCGGTGGTGATCGCGACGCAGGGGGCGCTCGAAAATCTCACCCGCGACGAGCTGCAGGGCGTGATCGCGCACGAGTTCAGTCACATTCTGAACGGGGATATGCGCCTGAATCTGCGCCTGCTCAGTCTGCTCTACGGCATCGTCTTCATCGGCCAGGCCGGCCAGGTCATGTTGCGCATGGCGACGGCTGGCGCCGTCGGCGTAGAACGCGAAAAGCAGGTCATCCTGATCCCACAACTCGTCGCCGGTGCGCTGCTCGCCAGCGTCGGTTACGTTGGCCTGATGGCGGCGCGGCTCATCAAGGCGGCGATCGCGCATCAGCGCGAGTACCTGGCCGATGCGGCAAGCGTGCAGTTCACGCGCAATCCCGACGGCATTGCCGGTGCGCTCGATTCGACCCGCTCGCTGCGGCTGGGCACGCGGGTCTCGAACGCGCACGCGGAGGAAACCAGCCACATGTTTTTTGCGCAGGCGGTGACCGCCTGGCTCGGCCCGGCCTTCGCCACGCATCCGACCATCGACGCGCGTATCCGGCGCGTGCATCCGCGCTTCAAACAGGCCGAGTACCGCCGGTCACGCGAGGGCCTGCATGAACGGTCGGCGATCTCGGTGCTTGACGGCCTGGGTAACATCGTCAAAGTGATTGCTGCCGACGGGTCCGAACGCGCGGGCGCGGCGCGCGGCGGGCTCGCTGCGGCCGTCGCGGTGGCCGCAGTTTCCGACCAGGTGGGTCAGTTCACGCGCGAGCATCTCGACATCGCCGCTCGCATGCTCAGTGCGTTGCCGGCGGCGACGCGCGGGCGGATGGAGACCGCGGCCGGCGCGGCGCAGGTGATGTTCGCGCTCGCGCTGGAGCGCGACGCAACCGCGCGTGCGAAGGAACTCGCGGCGCTGGCGGCGCGGCGCGGGGATGCTGAGGCGGCCGAGGTCGTCAAGGCCGCGGGCGAGATCGGCGGGATTGGGCGCGCGTTGGTGATGCCGCTGATCGAACTGGCGCTTCCGGTGCTCAAGGCGCAGCCGCAGGCCGCGCGCGACGCCTTCGTCGCCGATCTTACCGCCGTGGTCGAAGCCGACCGGCGCGTAACGCTGGTTGAATTCGTGCTGCTGACCTTTCTACACCAGCACCTGCGCGACGGCGCGGGGAAACCGATCTCGACCAGGTACCGCAGCTTGCACGATGTTGTGGAGGATGCGCGCCTCGTCGTCTCGCTCGTCGCGCACGCCGCACGCGGCGAATCCGCGGCTGCGTTTGCGCAGGGCGCGAAGTGGCTCGACCTCGCGCCCGAGGCGCTCGTGCCGTTGGCCGAGATCTCGATTCAGGGCGTCGGTACGGCGCTCGAGCGTCTGCGCGTACTCGCGCCGCTGGTCAAGCCGCGCGTGCTGCGCGCCTGCGTCGATGCCGCCGCGGATGGCGGCTTCAAGCTCGCGCAGGCCGAGCTGCTGCGTGCGGTCGCCGCGACGCTCGACTGTCCGGTGCCACCGGTGCTCGCCGCGCTCGATCCCGCTACACTCGCGACCTGAGCCGCGGGCCGATTGCCTGCAGCCGAGACCGCGAGCCGATGACAGCACCGAACACAGAACACAGGGCACTCGAGCAGGACTTGCGGCGCAGCGCGATGCGATCGCGACGCGCGTCGCGCCCGAGGCGCGCACGCCATCTGCTGTTCGCGGCCAGCGTACTCTCGGCCGGCCTGCTCGTGACACCGCCGGCCGACGCCCAAACCCCGACTTCCGAAACGCCCGAGGCGCAGCTGTTTCGCGCCATTCGGGAAGGCAAGGGCATATTCGCCGAGGGGCTCGTCGTTGAGAAGCGTGTCAACGTGAACGCGCGCGATACGAACCGCGAGACGCCGTTGCATCGCGCGGTCGAGCGCGGATTGCCTAGACTGACACAAATGCTGATTCAGGCGGGCGCAAGCGTGCGCGCGCGCTCTGCGCATGGCGAGACGCCGCTGCACCTCGCCGCGCTGCATTCGGATCCGATCCTGGTTGAACTGCTGCTCGCCGCGGGCGCCGAGGCGAATGCCCGCAACGACGCCGGCGAGTCGGTTCTCTACTGGGCCGCGCTGACCGGAAATACCGACACTGCCCGCAGTCTCGTTGCGCGGGGTGCCGATCCGGATGTCGCAGACCTGCTCGGCAACCGCCCGCTGCACGGTGCCGCCGATGGCGGGCACGAAGCGACCGTGCGCTTCCTCGCCAGGCACGCGGCCGACCCGAAGGCGAAGAACCGCGAGGGCCAGACGCCGGGCGACATCGCGCGCAAACGCGGTTACGCGACCATCGCGAAGATCATTGACGACGCGATTCCGGGTCAGGCGCCGGGCAGCGGTGGGGCGGGATTTCGCACGCTCTACGACGACGAGAAACCGTCGCCGCCGGTCGCGCCGACAAACCCTAAGAACCGTTGAACGCTTCCGCGAGTAGCTCGTAGGAACGCAGCCGGGATGCGTAATCCCCGGTAATGGTCAGCACCATGACTTCGTCCGCCGCATAGCGCTCGGCCATCGCCTCGATCTCGCGGCGGCAGGTCTGCGGGCTGCCGAGAATCGCGCGCGCACGCTGTCCCTCGACATAGCTGCGCTCCTCCTCGCTGTAGCGGTGCGCAAGTGCCTCGTCAAGCGTTGGCACCGGGGTGTCGAGGTTGAGCGCCATGTGCAGGCGCCGCAGGTCGATCGACGTCGCGAGGCGCTCGGCCGCCGCGTCCGTGTCGGCACAGATGGCGAAGGTACAGACGATGGCACAGGGCTGCGGCTCGCGCGCCGAGGGCTGGTAGTTGTCGCGAAAAGCTTGCGTGACGACGTCGCCGCCTTTCGGGTTGATGAAATGCGCGAAGGCAAAGCGCAGCCCGAGTTGGGAGGCGAGGGTTGCGCTGTAGTCCGACGAACCGAGCAGCCAGACTTGGGGTGCGCTTGCCACTTCGGGCTGCAGCCGAACGCGTGCGAAGGGATGCGTCTCGGGCAGCGTGCCGTCGAGATGCGCGACCAGCTGCCAGACCTGCTCGGGAAAGTCGCGCGCATCGGGAAAACGTCCGCCGCCGACCGCATGCGCGGTGCGGGTATCGCCGCCCGGCGCGCGCCCAATGCCGAGGTCGATGCGGCCGGGATACATCGCCTCGAGCATACGGAACACTTCGGCGACCTTGAAGGCGCTGTAGTAGGGCAGCAGCACGCCGCCGGTCCCGATACGCATGCGGCTCGTTTCGGCGCCGAGGCGGGCAAGCAGGATCTCCGGACAGGGATCGGCGAGCGCGGCGATGGCGTGGTGCTCGGCAAGCCAGTAGCGCGTATAGCCGAGCGCCTCGGCGCGCCGCGCGAGTGCGAGCGTCTCCTCGATCGCGCGCCGCGCATCGAGTCCGCTGATGACAGGGGATTGGTCGAGGATCGAAAGTTTCATCGCGGCGCGAGTGTACCGCCCACTCGCCCGTTCGGGCTGTCGCGCGACGACGACCGAAAAACGACTGTCCGATCAATGGTGTCGGCTCGAGTGTGATGGATTTCGTCCGGCACGGCAGACAGTTTAGCCCCGATGCCGTCTGGAACGAATTCACACTGCGCACGCAAGCCCTTGGCGGAACGTCGTTTCGATGCGCTGGCATGCACATTGCATTACTTCAGTGGCAACAGAAGCGATGCACATTGACCTGAGGAGAATCACATGACTGAGTTCAAGCTGAGAGATGAATCGTGGGCGCTGGCGCAGGCGCTCGTCGGCTTCGGGGTGGTCATGCTCGTGGCGATCGGCATCACGGGCATGATCTATCGCGTAATCGCCCCCGATGGTTGGATTGCCGAGGCCTTCAGCCGCAGCCTGTCGGCCGGCCTGACCACGCTCGTCACGCTCGGCGTCATCGGCGCGCTGGTCTGGCTCAATGGCCCGACGCCGCACGGTAAGTACAGCACGTCGATCGAGATCGTCGTGCTGGGCATTGCCGGGGCAGGGGCGCTGTTCCTGCTTCAGGCCGGCCTGAACAGCATGCTCTGACGAACCGCGGTCGTCTCCCCTTCCCTCGGGCCCGTTCAGCCTCCCACGGCGACGGGCCTGTCTTTTTGACGGGCTTCGCGCGCCTGACTTGCCTGACGACTTGACTACCTGACGACCTGACTAAACGGCGATCGGCGCCTTGATCGCGGGATGCGGGTCGTAGCCCTCGAGCGTGAAGTCCTCGTAGCGAAACGCGAACAGGTCCTTCACCTCAGGGTTGAGGCGCATCTGCGGAAACGCGCGCGGTGCGCGCACAAGCTGTGTCCTCGCCTGCTCGAAGTGGTTGCGGTACAGATGTGCGTCGCCCAGCGTGAGGACAAAATCACCCGGCACGAGATCCGTGACCTGCGCAACCATGAGGGTAAGCAGGGCGTAGGACGCGATGTTGAACGGCACGCCGAGGAAGACGTCGGCGCTGCGCTGGTAGAGCTGGCAGGACAACCGACGGTCGGCGACGTAGAACTGGAACAGCGCATGGCAGGGCGGCAGCGCCATGCGCTCGACATCCGCGGGGTTCCAGGCGCTGACGATGTGGCGGCGTGAATCGGGGTCGCGCCGGATCGATTCGAGTAGTTGCGCGATCTGGTCGATCTCGCGCCCGTCGGGCGTGCGCCAATGGCGCCATTGGTAGCCATAGACCGGACCGAGGTCGCCCGCGGCGTCGGCCCATTCGTCCCAGATCGTTACGCCCCGCTCCTGCAGCCAGCGCACGTTGGTGTCGCCGCGCAGGAACCACAACAGCTCGACGATGATCGACTTGAGGTGCAGCTTCTTGGTGGTGAGCAGCGGGAACGACGCCGCGAGCGGAAAGCGCATCTGCCAGCCGAACACCGAGCGCGTGCCGGTGCCGGTGCGGTCGCTCTTCTCGGCACCTTGCTCGAGCAGGTGGTCGAGGAGGTCGAGATATTGCTGTTCGCCCGGATTCAGGATCATGGTCGTTCTCGGGTCGTGATTGGGGCGGACGTCGCGCTGGCCGGGAGAGCAATTATGGTAATCCAGGTCGGCGCGCTCAGCCCCCGGGCTTGGCACGAATAGCCGATTTCGGCCGGAAGCTCTTCACCACCGCTTCGTTGGTCTCGATGTACGGCCCGCCGATGAGGTCGATGCAATAGGGCACTGCCGCGAAGATGCCGTGCACGACGGGCTTGCCGTCGGCGTCCTTCAAGCCTTCTAGGGTCTCGCGAATCGACTTTGGCTGTCCCGGGAGGTTGATGATCAGCGCCTGCTTGCGGATCACCGCGACCTGGCGCGAAAGAATTGCGGTCGGCACGAACCGGAGGCTGATCTGACGCATCTGTTCGCCAAAGCCCGGCATCAGCTTGTCGGCGACGGCGAGCGTCGCCTCGGGCGTCACGTCGCGCAGCGCCGGTCCGGTGCCGCCCGTCGTGAGCACCAGGTGGCAGCCCTGCTCGTCGACGAGTGCTTTCAGCGCGGCTTCGATGACCGGCTGTTCGTCGGCAACCAGGCGCGTCTCGTCGCGCCAGGCGGGCGCCGTGATCGCACCGCCGAGCCAGGCCTTGAGCGCCGGAATGCCTTCGTCCTTGTATTCGCCCTTCGACGCCCGGTCGCTCACCGAGACGAGGCCAACGATCAGTGTTTCGGCCTGCATTACAGCACCTCGAAAATCTCAAGCTCGACGCTGGCTGCTCGCCGCGCGCCGGTGCCGACGCAGACGATCCGGTTCAGCCAGGCATAGCGCGCATTACCGGTCTCGAACCTCGGATGCGTGCGCATGTAGTAACGCGCCGGATCGACGTCCTCGCCGCGCGCGAGTTGCGCGAGGACCTCGGGCGGGCCGTGGCGCAGGCCACGGTTGTTCACGTAGATCAGCGCGCCGTCGTCGGTCTCGACGGTGTAGCGTGCATCGAGGTCGGCGACGCCGTCGCTGCGCACCACCTGCCAGTCGGCACCGCCGGGCAGCACGGTCCCCTGGAGGCGTGCGCCCGCAACGCGCCCGCCGGTGATCGGTATGATGCGTCTTCGCCCGAGCGGCGCGTCGCCGAGTTCCTGCGGCGGCGCGAGGGTAATCGTGGCGCGAAATAGTGGTTCAAGACGCAGCATCCCGGCTCCTTATGACCACCATGACCGTCACGCTGCCACCCGATCGCGAGCGACAAATTGTCTGGGTGCTCGCCGCCATCCAGTTCATGCAAATCCTCGACTTCGTGCTGATGATGCCGCTCGGACCCCAACTCATGCGCCTGTTCACGCTGACCCCACGTGACTTCGGACTGCTGGTTTCAGTGTATATGTTCGCCGCAGCAGTGTCAGGCGTCGTGGCGGGTGCGTTCGCCGATCGCTTCGATCGCCGCAGCTTGATGCTCTGGCTGGCGGTGGGTTTCGTCGCGGCGCTCGGCGCGACGGCGGCGGCGCCGAATTTTGCGGCGCTACTCGTGGCACACGCGAGCGCGGGTGCCTTTGGTGGTGTGCTCGGCATGCAGGTGCACTCCACGCTCGGCGACACGATTCCGGATGCCCGGCGCGGAAAAGCAACCGGCATCATTATGTCGTCGTTTGCGGTCGCGTCCGTCGTCGGCGTGCCGATCGGTTTGCTGCTTGCCGATGCCGCGAGCTGGCGCGCGCCGTTCGCCGCCCTCGCGCTCACCGCGCTGGTTGTGTTCGTCGTCGCGGCGCGTGTGCTGCCACCGATTCGCGCGCATGTTGAGGCGGGGCGCGCCGAGCGCGTGCTCGCCACCTACGGCCGCGTGCTCAAAGACGCCAATCACCGGAACGCGTTTCTCCTCATCGCATTCACTACCTTGGCGAGCTTCTCGATCATTCCCTATATCGCGCCGTACATGGTGAAGAACGTGAAGGTCGCCGAAGCGCACATTCCGCTGATGTACTTCGTGGGCGGCGTGACGACATTCTTCACGACGCGCTGGATTGGTCGGCAGGTCGACCTGCGCGGCAAGCTGCGCGTGTTCCGTTGGGTGGCGTTCGCATCGCTCGTGCCGATCATCGCGGTGACCCACCTGCCGCCGGTCCCGCTGTGGACCGCCGTGCTGGTCGGTACGCTCTTCATGAGTCTGGTCTCGGGGCGCTTCGTGCCCGCGATGGCGATGATGAATGCCGCCGCGGCGCCGGGCCTGCGCGGCAGCTTCCTCAGTCTCTCGGGCGCGGTGCAGCAAACCGCAGCCGGCTGCGCTTCGCTTGCGGCGGGCCTGACGATCGGGCACGGGCCGGCGGGCGAATTCACGCGCTACGGTTGGATCGGCATCAGCGGGGTCATCTTCACGCTCGCTGCGATTGCCTGGGCGGCGCGCGTGCGTGCGTTAAGCTAGAACGGCTAACACCCTCAGGACGGCGCGGCCGCAAGCGCGTCGCGCAACAGACGGAAGAGTTCGCGGTAGGCGTGCAAGGGTTTTGCGGCCGCCTGCTCCTTGCGCGCGTTGCGTATCGCGGTGCGTAGTGCCTGCAGGTCCGCGCCGGGGCATTCGCCTGCGAACGCGGTCAGCGCATCGTCGTCGTCGATCAGGCGGGTGCGCCAGTTCTCGAGCCGGCGCTGGCGTGCCGCCGCGGCGGCCGACTGTCCGCGCAGGGCGTCGAGCTGTGCGCGAATGGGCTCGGCATCGACCGTCCGCATGAGCTTACCGATGAGCTGCAGCTGACGCCGCTTCGCTTCGTGACGGGTCATGCGCCGCGCGTCGACGATCGCTGCCGCGAGCGATTCGGGCAGCATCATCGTGGCGAGTTGCGCGTTCGGCAAGTCGACGAGTTCAACGCCGAGCGCCTGCAATTCGAGCATCGCACGCTTTTGCTTCGTCTTGCTAACGACGTCGTTTTGCATCGCGCTGTTATCATAACGCGTCATGTCAAATGCACCCCGGTTCAGCTATAGCTCGGAACAATTGCGCGCGCGCGCCGCCGACGTGCTCGCGCACGCAAAACGTCTCGGCGCCTCGGCCTGCGAATGCGATGTCTCCGAGGCGCATGGCCTTTCGGTGACGGTACGCATGGGCGAGGTCGACACGATCGAGCACAACCGCGACAAGGGGCTTGGCGTGAGCGTGTATTTTGGTGATCGACCGCAGGTGCGGCGCGGTCACGCGAGCAGTTCGGATTTTTCATCCGCAGCGCTCGCGCGTACGGTCGAGGCGGCGGTGGCGATCGCACAGCGCACGGCCGCGGACGATTGCGCCGGGTTGCCCGAGCCGGAACTGCTCGCGCGCGACCTGCCGGATCTCGATCTCTATCATCCCTGGGATCTCGACACCGCGGGCGCCATCGAGATTGCGCGGCGCTGCGAGCAGGCCGCGTTCACGCTGTCGCGCAAGCTGAAGAAATCCGAAGGCGCAACCGTTTCGGCGCAACATGCCCAGTTCCTGTTCGCCAACAGCCTCGGATTCGCCGCCGGATTCCCGAGCTCGCGCCACGCGCTCTGGTGCTCGGTGATCGCCGAGGACCGTGGATTGATGCAGCGCGACGACTGGATGAGCACGAACCGCGTCGCTGACCGGCTCGCCGACCCTGAAGCGCTGGGGCGATACGCCGGCGAGCGCGCGCTCGCCCGGCTCCGTGCGCGCAAAATCGCCACCTGCCAGGCGCCGGTGCTATTCGAGGCACCCGTCGCGGCACAGCTGCTCGGCAGCTTCGTCGCGGCAGCGAGCGGCGGTAATCTCTATCGCAAGGCGTCCTTTCTCGCCGACAGTCTCGGCCAGCAGCTGTTCGCGCCGGGCGTGACGATCGAGGAGCGGCCGCACGAACCCCGCGCCCTTGGGAGTACGCCGTTCGACGATGAGGGCGTCGCAACCCGCACCCGGCAGGTGGTGCGTGACGGCGTGCTCGAGGGCTATTTCCTCGGTTGCTACTCGGCACGCAAGCTCGGTCTGCAGACGACGGCAAGCGCCGGTGGTCACCATAATCTCGAGATCCGCATGGGCGGCGCGAAGCGCGCGCCCGATTTCGTCGGCATGCTGAAGGCGCTTGGCCGCGGTCTGCTGGTGACCGAGTTGCTCGGTCATGGCGTGAACCTCGTGACGGGCGATTATTCGCGCGGCGCCGCGGGTTACTGGGTCGAGGGCGGCGAGATCCAGTATCCGGTTGAGGAGATCACGATTGCAGGCAATCTGCGCGATATCTTCCGCGGCATCAGCGCGATCGGCAGCGACACCGTGGTGCGCGGCGCGCGCCGCTCGGGGTCGATACTGATCGACAGGTTGACCATCGCCGGCGCCTGAAGCAGTACTTTCTGAAAGTAAGGTGCTGCGCTGCGCTGCGGCGCGAAGCGCTGCCGCGCAGCACAGTGTTGTTCTTTACGTAAAGTCCAGCCGGTTGTCGAGCACCACGCCGAAGATGCGTACCGGCGGCCGGCGCGGCATATCGATCGGTGGCAGCGGTATCGCATTGAGCGGATGGTTGGACACGGACAGCGCGCCCATGACCGCGTCGGACAGCACGAATTCGCCCGCGCGCGAGCGTCGCGCGAGGCGCTCGGCGATGGCCACGGTGTCGCCGAATGCACCCACGATGCGCGTGCTGCTGGTCGGTCCGGTATCGCCGAAGACGGCTTCGCCGAGGTGCAGGCCCATGGCCGCGGCAGTCTGCACGCCGTAGTTGCTCTTCCAGCGCTCGGCCAATCCCGTCAGTTCGACCTGTAGCGCGAGTGCGGTTTGTGTGGCCTTCTGCGTGGTCTGCAGCGGCGGCGCACCGCGAAATGCGATCATCGCCGTGTCGTTCTGTACACCGAGCGTCTCGCCACCGACCCGTTCCGCGGTCTCGCCGACGAGCGACAGGAACTCGTTAACGAGCCCAATGACGATCTCGGGTTCGAGCATGTCGGCGATCTGCTCGAATTGGCGCAACTGAACGAACAGAATGACCGCAAGCTGACGCTCGGCCTTCGCCGCCTGTTGCATGATGGCCTCCGGCATTGGTAGCGCTCCCATCGGATGGACTCACTGGTTGGCAGGATAGCCTCATGCTAGACCAGGTCAAAGAAGGACAGAGAGGAAAAACTGCCTTGCGTCGCCGCGCGGAGACGAACGGCCAATACAGACCGACGGTCGGTGCGCGTTGCGTCAGATCGCGTGACCTAGTGCGCGATCGCCACGCGCATCATCCAAACAGCAGGATCAGCACCATCATGCACACGACGAGCGCGCCGGCGGCAAAAATCGCCGCTGATGACGCCTTGATCGTCGGTAGATCGGGATCACGCGGCACGGGTTCGGGATGGTGCTGTGCCCCGTGCCCACCCGCATCATGCGCGTCGGCCCCGGCGCCGCTCGCATTGGCTTGCGGCGCCCCATGCAGGCTCGCCATTTTTTCGTTGAATGCCGAAAAGAAGTCGTTTGCGAGCTTCTTCGACGCGGCGTCCACCAGGCGCGAACCGATCTGCGCCAGCTTGCCGCCCACGCTCGCCGTGACAGCGTAGGAGAGGGTCGTCGCGTCCCCGTCCGGTGCGAGCTGGACCCGGGCGCTGCCTTTGCCGAAGCCCGCGACGCCGCCCTGGCCCTCGAAGGCAATGGAATAGGCGCGCGGCGGATCGAGGTCCGATAGCGTGAGCTTGCCTTTGAATTTGGCACTGACCGGTCCGACGCGCGCGGTCATGAACACCTGATAGTCCGTGTCCGAGAGCTTTTCGATCGATTCGCAGCCCGGAATACAGGCCTTGAGCACCTCCGGATCGTTGAGTCCGTCCCAGGTCTGTTGCTGGGTCGCCGGGACGCGCTGCTCACCTTTCATTTCCATCTGCGTTGCTCCTGCTTTCTGACCATCGGCCCGGACAGGGTGCGGGCGAGCTCGATCAAGCTTTTCAGATTATGCACCGGCACGAACAGGTCGACGTGCGGCAGGATGGCGCGCACGCCGGCCGGGCGGGCCTCGAATTTTTCGTAGCGCAACAGCGGATTGAGCCACACCAGATAGCGGCAGGACTTGCCGAGCCGCTCCATCTCCTCGCTGAGACCTTCCCCCGCTTCGCGGTCGAGTCCGTCCGAGACCAGCAGCACGCAGGCATTCTGACCCAGCACGCGGCGGCTCCAGCGCCAGTTGAACTCGCGCAGGCAGGCGCCGATCCGCGTGCCGCCGGACCAGTCCTTGATCGCGTCGGCGACCCGCGCCATTGCCACGTCGACGTCGCGATGGCGCAACTGGCGCGTCACGTTGGTCAGTCGCGTGCCAAAGACGAACACGCTGACCCGGTCGCGGTCGTTGGTGATGGTGTGCAGAAAGTGCAGGAACATTCGCGCGTAGGGGTTCATCGAGCCCGAAATGTCGCACAGCACGACGAGGGGTGGATGCAACTCGCGCGGTGCCGCGCGTACCAGCGGGATCACCTCCCCGCCCCCGCGCAGCGAGGCGCGCAGCGAGGCGCGCAGGTCCACGCGCCGACCGCGCGGATGCGCGCTGTAGCGCCGCGTGCGGATCATGGGCAGGGGCAGGCGCAGCTCGGAGATCATCTTCTTCGCTTCGGTCAGCTCCGCCGCCGACATGGTGTCGAAGTCCATGCGCTGCAGCACTTCGCGCGTCGAGAACGTGAGCCGGGCATCGATCTCGATCTCCTGCTCTTCACGCTCGCGCGGGTCCTTCTGGTTCTGACCGAACAGCGCATCGGTGAGGCGCTGACTTTGCTGGTCCTCGGGTTTCGGGCTGCGCCCGTAGACCTTCGGCAGCAATAGCTGCATCATTTTTTCGACCAGCTTCGGATCGCGCCAGAACAGGCGAAAGGCCTGATCGAAGACCGGCCGCTGCTCTTTGCGCGACAGTAGTACCGAGGACATGGTCCAGTACCAGTCCTCGCGCCGCTCGGTGCCCGCGATTTCCAGTGCGCGCACGCAATCGAGCACGCGGTCCGGCCCCACGCGCATGCCCGCGGCGCGCAGCAGACGGGCGAAATGCATGACGTTTTCGGCGAGGCGGCCGCCGGGGCCTGCGGGGTCGAGCGCCGGGAACATCAGTGCGCGGGGCTCGCCGGCGCCTCGGGTGCCGGGAGCGGGCATTCCTGCGCGAGTTTTTCCACCGCGCGCGAGGCGATCACGCGATGCTCGTTGACGAAGGCTTCGTGGTTTTTCTCGACATCCGCGAGTCGGTAGACGTAGTTCACCATCATGCCGGCGCTGCGCGCGAGGCCGGAGGGCGTTGTGTTGCCGAGCCAGTTGATGCGCTCGAGCACCGCGCCATTGCCGAGATGAAAGCGTGCGACGGCGTCGAGCGGCTCGTCTCCGCGCCGCGCATGCAGCAGGTAGTAGGCGCATAAGGACGGTAGCTGCTTCTGCAAAGCGCCCAGATTGCCCGCCGCATGCCAGTTCGGCGTGTCGAGCGCAGGCAGTTCGAGCGCGCCGTCATTGCGCGCAGCGGCCAACCAGGCGGTAAATCCCGGCACCGGCGAAAGGGTGGCAAAGGTCTTCAGTTTCGGCAGCTGGGCCTGCAGGTCCTGCGCGACCTGCTTGATGAGGAAGTTGCCGAAGGAAATGCCGCGCAGCCCGTCCTGGCAATTGGTGATCGAATAGAAGATCGCGTGCGTGGCGAGCTCGGGAGCTTCCACGGGTGCGCCGAGCTCCAGCAACGGCTGGATATGCGCCGCGAGGTTACGCGTCAGTGCGACTTCGATGAAGATGAGCGGCTCTTCCGGCAGCGCCGGATGGAAAAACGCGAAGCAGCGCCGGTCGGCCTGCAGGCGCCGACGCAGATCGTCCCAGCCGCGAATCGCGTGCACGGCCTCGTATTCGATCAGCTTCTCGAGGATATTCGCGGGCGTGCGCCAGTCGATGCGCTCGAGTCGCAGGAAGCCGCGGTTGAACCAGCTGCGGAACAGGTGCAGCAGGTCATCGTCCAGCGCCTGCCACGCCGGGTGCGACCCCACCTGATCGACGAGCCGTTCGCGCATCGACACGAGTGCCGCGGTCCCGCCCGGCGCCATGTTCAGCCGGCGAAACAACTCCTGCCGCTCGGGTTCGACCGCCCGCTGCAGCTGCTCGAGTGCGCGCGGTCCGGGGTCGGCCCGATAGGCCTCGGCGGCGCGGACCACGACCTCGGGCTCGGGCGAGTAGGTTTGTGAGAGCGCGTCGAAGAACTGGCTGCGCTGTTCGTCGTCCATCACCTCGATCGCACGCACAGTCTCGCGCGCGAGCGTCGCGCCGGAGGCCTCGCCGCGCTCCGACAGCAGCGCCTGGCAGAGGGCAATCGCCGCAGTCGCGGTGCCGCGCTCGCCGAGTCCGAACAGGCGCCGGAGGAACGCAGGCGTTTCCACCCGATCAGACCGCGGCGGCGGCGCTCTTCGCTTCGCTCACGAGACGCGCCGCTTCTTCGCCAGCGACCTTCTCGATGTCGTCCTGGTATTTGAGCAGGACGCCGAGCGTGTTGTTCACGGTTTCAGGATCGAGCGCAATACGGTCGAGCGCAACCAGGCAGTTTGCCCAGTCGATCGTCTCCGCCACGCCGGGCAGCTTGAACAGGTCCATCGAGCGTAGACGTTGGACGAATCCGACCACTTCCTTCGACAACGCGGCGGATGCCTTCGGCGCCTTGCGCTTCAGAATCTCCAGTTCGCGCGCTGCATCGGGATAGTCCACCCAGTGATAGAAGCAGCGCCGCTTCACGGCGTCGTGGATTTCGCGCGTCCGATTCGACGTCACGACCACGATCGGCGGCTGTTCGGCGCGAATCGTGCCGAGTTCCGGAATCGTGATCTGCCAGTCCGAGAGCACCTCGAGCAAATAGGCCTCGAACGGTTCGTCGGTGCGGTCGAGTTCGTCGATCAGCAACACCGGCGGCGCCCCGATGCCCTCGAGTGCGCGCAGCAATGGCCGGCGGACGAGGAAACGCTCCGAAAAGATGTCCTGCGAGAGACCCTCGCGCGACTTCACCCCTTCGGCCTCGGCCATGCGGATCTCGATCATCTGGCGCGAATAGTTCCACTCGTAGGCGGCCTGCGCGATGTCGAGGCCTTCGTAGCACTGCAGGCGCAGGAGATCGCGCTCAAGCACCTTGGCGATCACTTTGGCGATCTCGGTCTTGCCGACGCCGGCTTCGCCTTCGAGAAACAGCGGCCGGCCCATGCGTAGCGCAAGGAATACCGCGGTAGCGAGTGGCCGTCCGGCTACATAGTTGCCGTCGGAAAGCAGTGCAAGCGTGTCGTCTATCGAACGCGGCAGGCTGGCGGCTTTATCCGCCAACCGCCGTCTCCACCGCGCGCTTGGCCATGACGGTGATCAGGTGTGCACGGTAAGCGGCGCTGGCAT
>JAQBBQ010000195.1:0-11502 GCA_032125995.1 Betaproteobacteria bacterium
CCGCGATGCGTGTGGTAGTAGTACTGCGCGTGCGACTCTGAATCGTAGACGTCGTCCTCGGGGTAGTGCGTCAACTCGTAGAACGTGTCCGCGGTGCGCAGGACCTCGCCGACGATATTAAGGTTCGCCTTGTGCAGGACGCGATAGCATTCGAGCACTTCGAGCCCGGCTGCATGCATCGCCTCGCGCTGGACGCGCGGCAGCCCGCCCAGCGCAGGCGCGGCGAGCGCCGGTCGGGCGGCCGGTACCGCGTCCTGCGCCTCGCCGCCCGCGCCCACGGGCGCACCGAGACGGCTTGGTCGCTGCTTAAGGCTAGTACTTCTTGGCGGCACAGGGATTCTTCGCCGCGCAAGGGTTTTTGGCGGCACAAGGGTTCTTGGCGGCACAGGGATTCTTCGCCGCGCAAGGGTTTTTGGCCGCACAGGGGTTCTTGGCGGCACAGGGGTTCTTGGCGGCACAGGGGTTTTTCGCTGCGCAAGGGTTCTTCGCCTTGCAGGGATTCGCCTTTGCGTACTTGATGTATCCCTTCTGCACCTCGCCCGTGTACGCCGTCAGCGCCGCGAGCTTCCTGGAGTCCCAGGCCAGCGGCTTGGTGGCCATCGGTACCACCATGCAGAACTGAACCATCTCCTCCAGCGTAACCTGGCGTACGCCGCCCTGCTGCGTCGCCATGGCGACGGCGTGAGGATAGGGCTTCGTGAAGGTCGGCGCGAAGGCAGCGTTACCGGTGTGGCAGGTGTTGCACGCAAGGCCGTTGCTGCTCAGCTTCGTGTCGTTCCAGATCTGCTTGCCCTCGCCCACCAGCGCCGAACGCTTGGCGGTGTAAGGCTTGCTTCCCTTCGGACGCATGACGAGCTTCGGGTCCACCTTGCCTGCCCCGCAGGGATTCTTCGCCGCACAGGGGTTCTTCGCCGCGCAGGGATTCTTCGCGGCACAGGGATTCTTTGCAGCGCAAGGGTTCTTCGCGGCACAGGGATTCTTTGCCGCACAGGGGTTTTTCGCAGCGCAGGGATTCTTCGCCGCACAGGGACTCGCGGCGAGTTGCATCCGCGCGCGCGAACGGCCGGCGCAGGGGTTACAGGGGTTGGCGCTCGCGAGCGGCGCACCAAGCACCATACCCGACGACACCATGGATGCAACGATCGGTCGAAGATTCAGGTTCATCTGGCTTCCTTATGATTGGTGGGTCCGCGTCGCACGCGACCGAAGTCGCGCGCGTGCGAAACGTCAATGCCAACTATTTCTTTGCAGCGCAGGGGTTCTTTGCAGCACAAGGATTCTTGGCAGCGCAGGGGTTCTTGGCTGCGCAAGGGTTCTTTGCCGCGCAGGGATTTTTGGCCGCGCAAGGGTTCTTGGCTGCGCAAGGATTCTTCGCCGCGCAGGGATTTTTCTTTGCGGCGCAGGGGCTGGCCGCGAGCTGCATGCGCTCACCCGCTGATTGCGGACGACAGGGGTTCGCCGCCGCAAGCGGGGCGCCCACCATCAGACCGGTGGTTACAACTGAAGCAAGAATAGGACGAAGCTTGGTTTTCATGAAGACTCCAAATGGTGAGGTATTGGCCGATTTTTCCCGGGACGGCGCGTTACCCGGCATTCAACATGCTTTCGATGCGTTCGACGCTGCGCGCCGAGTCGGCGATGATGGCAACACTTCCACCCTTCGCCGGCGCGATCACGGCTTCGAGCCCCCGCGCCGTCGCCGCGCCGCGCCCGGCATGCCCGTGATCCGGCATCAGGAGCAGCGTCACTTTCCCATGCGCAGTCTTGACAATGACGTGGTGCGCCATGCCACCGCCGAACGGGCAGGTGCCAAGGTAGATCGCCTGGCCGAAGTGACTGGGCTTCATCACGCGGAGTTTGTGCACCACGCGATCGAGCGTTGCGGGATCTGCCGGCTTGGCGTCGAGGATTGCCTGCGCTTCCTCGAAGACGACGAACTCGATGCCGGCGAGCGCCAACGGATCGTCGCGTTTCCATAGCAGTCCGACGCCGGCCGCCAGCCCGAGCGCAATGCCGGCCGCGAGTGCGTAGCGGCGCGAGCGGCGCGGCCCAGAAACGGCCTCGGCAAACACCCGGGCGCGAAGCGCCTCAGGAACCGGTACGTCCACCATCGCCTCGAGTTCGGTTTCCATTTCCCGCGTCAGCGACAGGAACTCGCGGCAGGCCTCGCAATGGTCGGTATGCTCGAGCAGCGCCGCGTCGATTCGCTGCGGATCGACCATCGCCGCCCGTCTAAGCTCGAGGCAACTCATGACTGTCTGAACTCCTTCATCACATCGGCGCCCAGCGTGCGGCGCAGTACCTGGCGTGACCGCGTCAGGCGTGTCATCACCGCACCCTCGCTCGACTCGAGCATGGCGGCGATCTCGCTGCAACTGAATCCGCCAAGCACCTGGAGCAGCAGCGCCTCGCGCGAAGCGTCGGGCAGCGCGCGTAGCGCCGCGCGCAGGTCGAGCCCGCGCGCCGGGTCGGCGTCGAGCGCAGGTTCCCACGCGCCGTCGGCGTCGAGCGCCTCGGTCGGTTCGACGCGCGCCACGCTGCGGGCGAATTCGCGGTGCAGGATGGTGAACAACCAAGCCTTGAGCGCGCCCGCGTCGCGTAACGACGACCAGTTGCGCCAGGCGCGCGCGAGCGTTTCCTGCACCAGATCCTCGGCACGCCAGCGATCGCGCGCGAGCCAGTAGGCGAAACGGTACAGGTCATCGAAATAGCGGCCCGCTTCATGCTCGAATTGGGCTTGGCGTCTATCAAGGCGCATCGATCGGAGGGGGATCCTGTTGTTGTGCCGCAGCAGAGATTTTCTTTGCGCGGCGCCTCTGACCGATTAGACCGCCGGGTGCGGGCAAACCTTACATGGCGTGAGCCCCTGTAGGACGATCCCCGTCAGCTCGTCATCAGCTTCTCAGCGCGCGGGACGTGGCCGCGGTCCACCGAATGCGGGCTTAGTCGGGGGCGCTTAGGACTGTTCAGGTTCCGCGCGCAGCGGATGGCAGGCGCAAGCCTCGCCCTGCGCCGCGTGGATCAGCTCCTCGAGGATGCCGCAGTCCGCAATGCGATGGCCGCTCGTGCACTGGGCTCGCAGGAGGCCGAGCTTCGACTCGAGCGCTTCCAGCGCCGCCCGCTTTGCGTGGATACGCTCCAGATGCGCATGCACCAAGGTATTTACTTCCTCGCAGGAGATGTTGCGATCGTTCGCGAGCATGAGCAGGCGCTTGATGTCTGCGAGCGGCATGTCGAGTGATCTGCAGTGGCGCACAAAGTTCAGCCGCTCGACATCATGCGGTCCGTACCGGCGGTAGCCCGCCGGGGTGCGCGCCGGCGCCTCGATCAGGCCCTCGCGCTCGTAGAACCGCACCGTCTGCGTGTCTACCCCGGTCTGACGGGCGAGATCTCCAATGCGCATTCAGGGTCTCTTCGGCGCTTGACCCTATACTAACTATACGGTCTGCAATGTGCCAGTCATGAGCGCACATTGCTGCAGCCCGGCATCCGACACGCATCACGCCCGCTACCGCAGAATCCTGTGGATTGCATTGGGCGCCAACCTCGCGATGTTCTTCGTCGAGCTCGCGGCAAGCGCGTTTTCGGGATCGTCGTCACTCGCCGCGGATGCGCTCGATTTTCTTGGCGACAGCGCGAACTATGCCGCGAGCCTCGGCGCAATCGCGCTCGGCGGTCTCTGGGCCCCGCGCGTGGCACTTGTCAAGGGCGTGGCGATGTTGTGCTTCGGCATCGGCGTACTCGCCTACGCGGGCTGGCGGGCCGTCCTCGGCGTGCCGCCCGAACCGATCACCATGGGCGTTGTCGGCCTGGCCGCGCTGGGGGTGAATTTCGGTGTCGCGGTGCTGCTGTTTCGCTTTCGCGAGGGCGACGCCAACATGCGCTCGGTCTGGCTGTGCACCAGAAACGACGTCATCGCCAACATCGCCGTGATCGCCGCTGCGCTCGGCGTGTTCGGCACCGGATCGCTGTGGCCCGACTTCGCAGTTGCAGCGGTGCTTGCCGCACTCGGTATCACGTCGGGGCGCGCCGTGATCGCGCATGCACGCGCCGAGTTCGCCACGGCGCGCCGCGTGTGGCCGACACGTGAAGGAAGCGCGTCCGAAATCAAGCAGGTCCGATGAACGTTGCGCGACGGGCCCTCATCGCCGTGCCGGATGCCGCGGCCGCAGGACTGTTCCTGTGGTGTTGGATCGCGCCCCTGGCGTTGCATCAGAGGCTTGTTGGTCTGCTTGTGCTTGTCCTGCTGATGGAGTTCGTAGCCATTCAGGCGGGTCCCTTTCTGGGCACGGTCATTTACGGCGAGAAAATGGGCCTGGACCGACGCCAGCGGTTGAGGACCGCGCTCGGGCTGGGAACCGTCTACCTTCTCTTCGCCGGTATCGCCGCGGTCTCGTTCGACGCCTTGTGGCCGTCGCTTATCTTCGCCTGGCTGTTCGGGGTAAAGGTTTTTGCCGCTGTGGTCGGTCGCGACCCAAACGCCGCGGGACGCGAGCCCGAGATGACCATATGGATACTGTCCGCCGGCTACTTCTTCGTGGCGATTTTCATCACCATGTTTGTGCCGATCCCGATGCTGGGGATCACGCAAGACGGTGAGGTCTACGGCCTGCGCGGGCAGTACGAATGGGCGAATTTCCCCTACAAGGCCATCGCCGCGGGCTTCCTATATTTCGCCGCATTGGCGCTGACCCGACTGTTCAGCAAGGGCGCCTCTCTGGATCTGTCGAGGTCCGAACCGGCCAGCGGGCCGTCGGGCGACGACACGCGATAATCGTCGTTCGCAACACGGAGCGCGCATTGAGCCACGCCCACGAGCACCCTCAGTCTGCACCGCGTGACCTCGGGCGCGCCTTCGCGATCGGCGTCGCGTTGAACGTCGGCTTCGTCGTGCTCGAGGCGGGCGCCGGCTTGTGGACCCATTCGCTGGCGCTGCTCGCCGACGCCGGGCACAACCTGAGCGACGTCCTCGCGCTGCTGCTCGCCTGGGGTGCGGCGACGCTCTCGGCGCGTCTGCCCAATGCGCGATTCACCTTCGGGCTGAGGAGCTCGACGGTGCTCGTTGCACTCATCAACGCGCTGCTCCTGCTCGTGGCCTGCGGCGCCATCGCCTGGGAGGCGGTGGGCCGGTTGCGCGAGCCGGTCGCGGTCGCCGGCGGCGTGGTCGTCGTCGTCGCCGCGTTCGGTGTGGTGATCAATGCCGCGACCGCACTGCTCTTTCTACGCCGGCAGAAGGACGACCTGAACGTGCGCGGCGCCTACCTGCACATGGCGGCCGACGCGCTGGTGTCGCTCGGCGTCGTCGGCGCCGGACTTGCGATGCTGGCAACGGGCTGGGTCTGGCTCGACCCCGTCGTCAGCCTCGCCGTCGTGGTGGTGATTTTCGCCAGCACCTGGGGCCTCGCGCGTGATTCGGTCGGTCTCGCGTTACAGGCGGTGCCCGCCGGCATCGATCCGGTCGCGGTTCGCGCCTTCCTTGGCGCACGCCCGGGCGTCGCCGACGTGCACGACCTTCATATCTGGGGCATGAGCACGACGGAGAACGCGCTGTCGGCGCATCTCGTGATTCCCGAGGGCCACCCGGGAGACCGATTTCTCGTCGAGACGACGCAGGAACTCGCGCAGCGCTTCGGCATCGGGCATGCGACGCTGCAGATCGAACACGGCGACCCGGCGCACCCCTGCGCCCTCGAACCCGATCACGTCGTCTAGCGGGCGGACGGCGCAGGCACGCTCACGCGACGCGGATGACCGCGGTCATCCCGGTCGCCATGTGCTCGAGGATGTGGCAGTGGAACATCCAGCCGCCGGGATTGTCGGCGACGAACGCGATCTCGGCGCGCTCGTCCGGGTCGAGCAGCACGGTATCGCGCCATTCGCGATGCGGCGTGGCGCGACCGTCGCGGCTCAGCACGCGGAATACATGCCCATGCAGGTGGATCGGGTGCGGCCAGCGCGTATCGTTGACCAGTTCGAGAATGGTAGAGCGGCCGAGTCCAAGCTTCAGGATCGGCTCCGTAGCGTGATCTTTGATCGGCTTGCCATTCACCGTCCAGGCCATGCCCGGCATCGATGCCGAGCGCGGCATGCGCCCCATCATCCCGCCGCCGAATACGATCTGGTGGCGCTCGGCACCCTCGAGCACCGGCTCGCGTACCGGGTTGGGCGCAAGCGTCGGCAGCGGCTCGCCAGCGCGTCCACGGCGCGGCGACGACGCATAGCGCAAGTCGAGCAAGCGGTAGGCAAGGCGTTGATAGTAGTCATCGATGACCGGGGTACGCTGCCCGGGTTCTGCGTTCATGTCGAGAATCAGGTCAGCGCGCATCGCCGGACCGAGCACGACGCGTCCGCCCTCGGGTCGGTGCGGCTCGACCGGGTGGCCATCGTGGGCGATGACCACCGGATCATGGCCGCGAAAGTTAAGTCCGTAGATGCGCGCATTCGACGCATTGATCAAACGCAGCCGGATACGCTCGCCAGGCACGACGTCGAACGCCTCACGCACCTCGCCGTTCACCGTCACCGTGTTGCCGATGCGACCGGCATGGCTCGCATCCCTGAAGTTGTCGAAGTCGCCGACGATGCGCGCCTGACGATCGAGACGCCAGTCGGACAGCACCCAGACCAGATCGCGGTCGACCGCGGGCGGGGCGATTTCGTCGATGATCAGCGCACCTGACAGGCCGCGCCCGACCTGCTCGGGGCTGCCGAGGTGCGGGTGATACCAGTAGGTGCCGGCGTCGGGGAGATCGAACTCGTAGACGAACTTCGCATTCGGCTCGATCGGCGGCTGGGTGAGGTGGGGCACGCCATCCATTGCATTCGGCAGCCGGATGCCGTGGAAGTGCACCGTGGTCGGGTCGGGGAGCGCGTTTTCGAACGCGATCTTCAGCCGTGCGCCCTGCCGATAACGCAGCAGCGGTCCGGGAATCGAGCCGTCATAGCTCCAGACATCGGTCGCTGGATGCGCAGATCCGACCAGCGCGCTCTGCGCCTCGCGCGCGCGCAGCAGGCGGGCGGCGGGCGCGGTCGCAGCCCACCCCGTTGGCGCGAACGCCGCCGCACTCAGGCCGAAACCCGCGCGCAGGAACTCGCGCCGATTCAGACCGCTCGGCGACGGCATGCGCGGCCTGATCGGTTCCGTCGGCTCAATGCTGCTCGAACAGCTTCGAGCCGCCCTGATCGTCGAGCAACAGCGTTGCGTACGGCTGCTTCGGCAAGCTCACCATGCCGGGCGATCCGCCGGGCATGCCCGGCACCGCGAGGCCGCGCCCTTTAGGCCGTTCGGCAAGCAGCCGCTTGATGTCCGCCGCGGGCACATGGCCCTCGAGCGTGTAGCCGTCGGCGACCGCCGTGTGGCAGGAGGCGTATTTCGGCTGGACACCGAGGTTGCGCTTGATGCGGTCGAGGTCGGTGACGTCGTGCGCCTGGACCTTGAAGCCGTTCGACTCGAGGTGCTTGACCCAATCCTTGCAGCAGCCGCAGGTGGCGCTCTTGTAAACCGTCACCACCGGGATGCGTTGCGCGAGCGCTGCAGTCGAAAACGCGCCCCAAGTGAGTGCCGCGCATAGCAGCAACGCGAAATGGCGCAGCGCGCCGATCGGGCGGCGGGCCGGCGCGGACCGCGGTGCAGGGACTCGCGACGCCGCGTCGTCCGTGTTGTTGGAACTTGTCACTGCAAAAACGTTGTCGCAATCTTTCCGCATCTTTCCCATCCATGTACCGTACTTATTTCTCAAGTTACATCATGCTCGGCGCGTGACCCGAGCCGCGTTGACGCAGGTCAATCGAGCGTTTCGACGCCACCAACGCCGAACGCGATAGTGAACAAGCCACCGTAGACACTCTGCGCTCTGAAACGGTCCGCATGAACCACCGCTCAAACAACACCCGTGCGCGCGTCACGCGCCGCCTGCGCGCTTTGACCCCGGATACGATTCGGGCAACCCCAACACCGGCGCGCGGACCGGCGCTTCGTAAACGATCTTCCAGCGTCCGCCTTCCAGCGTCCAGTACTGGCGCTTGCGCGTGCTCTGCGACAGGTTGCTCGAGCGATAGGCCTGATTGAAGGTCACCGAGACCAGGTCCTTGGCGCCGGGATCGCGGAACACGCTCACGTCCTCGAGCGCGACCTTGATCCAGGCCTTGCCAGCGTTCACCCTACGCTTGTGTGCCTTCCAGCCGTCGAGATCCTTGCCGTTCGAGCGGAATCCCGCGGCGTAGTGCGCGAGGTAGCGATCCGTATCGCGGCTTTCCCAATCACGGCGCCAGACTTCGAGCTGCGCCATAAACGCGTCGCCCTCGGCTCGCAGTTGCACCGGGGTGGCCCACTCGACTTCGCGTGCAATGATCACCGGCGTGACGCCCGGGCGCACGCGGGTGGCGAGTGACTCGAGATCCGGGTTGGCGAGGGCGACGCAGCCATCGCTCGCACGCGGTGCGCGTGCGTAGGTGTCCGAGGGCACGCCGTGAATCCAGATTCCGTAGCCCGTGCGCCCGAGCACCTGGTCGCGCGGGTTCGGGTAATCGATCGGAAAGGCGCCCTTGCCGTAGAGGTCGGGCAGCTTATTGCCGGGAATCCACGTCGTGACCTCGTACACCCCGATCGGCGTCTTCTTGTCGCCCTCGCGTTCCTTTTCGATGCCGTACTTTCCGATCGTGGTGTAGAAGTCGCGCACGAGCCGGGGCGTCGCGCCCTGAACCTCGTACAGGTACACGCGCGAGCGTGTCGTGTCGACCACGATCGCGCTTTTCTGGCTGCTGCTGAATTGCAGCAGGTAGCGCGGCAGCCGGCCGGCCGGTGGCACCTCGAATTCCGCCCGCATGCGCGCCTTTGCCTCGGCACGCAACCCTTCCAGCCGCTCGCGCGACGCGCCGCCGGTATTGCCAAGCGCTTCGATGGGCTGAACGCGCGCGAGCAGCAGATCCCCGCGCACCAGATGCGCGAGTCGAAAATTTGGATGACGCTCGACGATTCCATCGAGCGTATGCAGTGCGCGTTGGTTCGCACCGCGGCGCAGTTCGGAGATCGCCTGTTGGAACTGCGCGTCGACGCTCGACCGCGTGGCCGGATCGCCCGCGCCGCTCGCCAGCGTCGGAAACGCGAGGCAGGCGAATAACCAGATCGCGCGCGACCGTCGCATCCTCCCGACCATTGCAGCAACCGTCATCGCACCTCCTACCGGATCCCCGCTTTGCGCTGTTCGAAGCGGACATAAGCAATGATGTGCGCAACGTCGTCCGGCGTGACCTCTTTCACCGGCGCCATATCGCCGAAATTCCAGTGGTGCTGACGCGTACCATACTTGGCCGCGATCTGGAACGCGATGTCAGCATGATGCGACGGTTCGTAGATTCGGTGCGCGAGCGGCGGACCTTCCTGGGTGCCGCGCAGGTCTCCACCATGGCATTTTGCGCAATTGGCCTCGAACAGCGTCTTGCCTTCTGCCGGATTCGGCATCAACCCCGAACTCGGTTTGGGGATCTGTTTGCCCTCTGCATTGACCCCGATCGAGGCGACGCCCGCGACAACGATCGCGAGCGCCCAAGATTTAACGTGCATGCCTACCCACCATCGTCGCGAATGATAGCCGACGGCGATCGCATGGGTCGCGTTTGGACCCGAATTTGAGACTGTAGCGTCGTTCGCGCGTCATCACGCCCGCGCGCGCGCAGCGAAGAAGTTGTATAGCGGCGCCCATATGAGCGCGAAGTACCAGCCGTAGCCGTAGCTCTCAGCCAAGCCGATGAAAAAGCTCCGCCAGTCGAGGCCCTTGAATCCGGGCAGGAGCTTCTGCCACACCTCGAACATCGCCATCTGGGGAAACGCCAGATCGAACGCGACGCATAGGGCGAATGTGAGCGCGAGAAACAGGCTCGCCGTATGGCCAAGCGCAACCAGATTGACGTGGCTTCTCATGTCGTCCTCCCGTGCGTTGCATTGGGTAGGTATCGCGCGGCCTCGGCGTCGAACTTTTCAAGGCAGGCCTTGGAGCAAAACGCGTAGCGCGCGCCCTCGTGAAATTTGCTGTAACCGGTATCCGCGGCAACTGTCATGCCGCAGACCGGGTCCTTGCCGCCGCCGGCGCCATGTCGATGCTCACCATGCGATCCATGAACCCTATGCGCGCCGCAGCCGTAGCGCATCATGAAGTAGAAAAGAACGCCGAATCCCAGCAGCCACAATAGGCCTTCCATTCGCTTATCCTCCGTTCACGCGACGCGTGGGTCAGATCTTCACGCGCCGCAGCCGCAGCGCGTTCAAGATCACCGATACCGACGACAGACTCATCGCAGCGGCGGCGAAGATCGGCGAAACCAAGATGCCGAAGAACGGATAGAGCACGCCGGCAGCCACCGGCACGCCGGCGGCGTTGTAGACGAGCGCGAAAAACAGGTTCTGCTTGATGTTGCGCATCGTCGCGCGTGAAAGGCGCCGTGCGCGCACGATGCCGTTCAGATCGCCCTTGACGAGCGTGAAACCGGCGCTCTCGATTGCAACGTCCGCCCCGGTTCCCATCGCAATCCCGACGTCGGCCTGCGCGAGCGCCGGCGCGTCGTTGACGCCGTCACCCGCCATCGCCACCTTGTGTCCCTCGGCCTGCAGTTCCTTGATGATTCGGGCCTTGTCCTCGGGCAGCACGTCGGCGCGAATCTCGTCGATGCCGAGGCGCGCGGCGACGGCTTTCGCCGTGCGCGCATTGTCTCCGGTGGCCATGACGATGCGAAATCCCTGCTCGTGCAGCGCACGCAGGGCGTCGAGCGTCGTTTCCTTGACCGGGTCGGCGACGCCCACCATGCCTGCGATCTCCTTGTCGACGATGACGAACATCACGGTTTCGCCCTGATCGCGCCGCGCATCGGCGACTGCGGCGAGCGCACCGACGTCCAGGCCGAGATCGGCGACGAGCTTCGCGTTTCCAAGCGCGACCGACCGACCGTCAACGACTCCGATGACACCTTTCCCGGTGACCGCCTCGAAGTCCTCGGCCTTGGCGATCTCGACGCCGCGTTCTTCGGCGCCCGACACGATCGCCTCGGCGAGCGGATGCTCCGAGCCTCGCTCGAGGCTCGCCGCGAGCCGCAGGACTTCGGTCTCGTCGTGCCCGGGCTGGGGCAGCACCGCGACCAGCTTCGGCTTGCCCACGGTGAGGGTCCCGGTTTTATCGACGATCAAGGTATCGACCTTGGCGAAGCGTTCGAGCGCCTCCGCATTCTTGATCAGCACACCGGCCTGCGCGCCGCGCCCGGTCGCCGTCATGATCGACATCGGCGTCGCGAGGCCGAGTGCGCAGGGACAGGCGATGATCAAGACCGCGACTGCCGAGATGAGCGCGTAGGACAGCGCCGGCGCAGGCCCCCAGACCGCCCACGCGACGAAAGACAGAATCGCGATCGCGATGACCGCCGGTACGAAACGCCCCGCGACTAAATCGGCGAACTTCTGGATTGGGGCGCGCGAGCGCTGGGCGTTCGCCACCATTTCGACGATCTGGCCGAGCA